>DASUXL010000222.1:0-42164 GCA_036377915.1 Candidatus Limnocylindrales bacterium | reverse complement strand
GGCCAGTCGGTGTCGGCGGCGTCGGCGGCGCCCGCGTGGCAGGCCGCGATGGCTGCCTGCAGCTGGTACGGCCCGGGCCAGCGCAATCGCGCGGCAGTCTCCAGGGCGGCTTCACCTTCGGCGATGGCTGTCCGGTCCCAGAGGGTCCGATCCTGCTCCTCCATCGGGACGATGTCGCCGTTGGCGGTGACGCGAGCAGCGCGGCGGGCATGGTGCAGCAGCATGAGCGCGAGCAGGCCGTGGACTTCCGGTTCCTGCGGCATGAGGCTCGCCAGGACCCGGGCGAGGTAAACGGCTTCCGCACTAAGGTCGACGCGGAGCAGTTGCGGGCCGGTGCTGGCCGCGTACCCCTCGTTGAACAGCAGGTAGAGCACGGCCAGGACGCCCGAGGTGCGCTCGGGCAACCGCTCGGCCGGGGGCACCTCGAACGGGATGCCGGCGGCGCGGATCTTCTGCTTCGCGCGAACCAGCCGCTTGGCCATGGTGGTCTCGGGAACGAGGAACGCGCGGGCGATCTCCGCGACGGTGAGGCCGGTCAGCGTGCGCAGCGCGAGCGCCACGCGGGCCTCGATGGACAGGGCGGGATGGCAGCAGGAGAAGATGAGCCGTAGTCGCTCGTCGGGGACCTCGTCGTCCGCCTCGACGGCAGGCGCGGTCAGCAGGGCGCTCTGGCGCAGTTTCTCCGCCTCGTTGACACGGCGGCGCAGCCGATCGAGCGTCCGGTTGCGGGCGACCGTGGTCAGCCAAGCCCCGGGCCGGTCCGGTACGCCCTGCTTCGACCAGGTCCGCACGGCCTTTGCGAACGCTTCCTGCGCACAGTCCTCGGCGAGGTCCCAGTCGCCGGTCATGGCGATCAGGGCGGCGACAACGCGGCCCCAGTCGTCGCGGAACGCCACCTCGACGGCACGCGTTACATCCAGACCGGCCTCACCTCCACCGTGCCCAGCTCCGCGGCCGGATGCTTGGAGGCGATCTCCAGCGCCTCCGTCAGGTCGACGCACTCGATCAGGTCGTAGCCTGCGACCTGCTCTTTGGTCTCGGCGAACGGCCCGTCGGAGACGAGCGTCTCATGCTCGCGCACGCGGACGGTGGCCGCCTCGGCAACGGGTCGCAGACGGTGACCGTGCCGCCGGACGCCGCGGGCCTCCATCTCGGTCAGCCACGCGCCGAGCTTCTCCAGGTTGACTGGATCCGCGGGCTGGCGGTCGACCTTCTCTTCCGCGAAATAGAGCAGCACATACTTCACGATCATGACCCTACGCCGTGCCCCCGACACTTCCCACATCATCGATGCCTCGTGCTGCTGTGCCGCCCGGACTCGAACCCGAGGATGCTGCCGTGGCTCATTACACGTCCCTGCATTCGTGCGGCGTGACCGAACCGCCGCCACGCTCACGATTGGCCCTGAGTCGCCGGAATTCGGTTCGGATTCTGCCACGTATGGTCCACCATCTAGGCAGCAGAGCGCGAACCGATTCAGCGGTATGGATTTGACCAGGAACTGGCACTTCAAGGTCCAGCTTTGTCCGTCTCGGGATCAACTCAGTTCGGCTGGCACGCACTGCGATGCGAGCAGCCGAGGTCTCAGCCCATACTGAAAGACCCGTCGAGATCTTTGTGGGCGGACTGGCTTTTGTCTTCGGCGTCGTCGCGTTGGGCTGGCGATGACGTCACGCCGCGATGCTGCGTGTCAATGTGCGGAAGTGGCTTGTTATTTGGCCGTCCTCTACAACGTGGAACACCAAGCCGGGTACGTCATCGCGGTCGAAGGTGTTCGGCCAGGCGAGTTCGTCGGTGGTGGTCCACGGTAAGCGGGTGGTGGAGAAGATGCCAGGCGCTGCGATCAATGGCAGGCCGGCGAAAGTCCCCGCGGCGGCGGCGTGCGCGTGTCCACAAAGGACAGCGGTTGCCATGGGCGATTCCTTCAGAACTTCGGCGAGATCGTCTGGGTTGCCCAGCCGGATACTGTCGAGGAGCGGGTTGTTCAGCCGGATCGGATGGTGGTGGAGGCAGACAAAGACGGGCTCCTCAGCTTCGGCCAGAACACCTTTGAGCCAATCCAGGGTCTCGGGGGCGAGCAGGCCCTCGTGCTGTCCAGGAATGGTGGAGTCGCACAGGGCGAACAGCACACCGCCGGCCCGGTGCAGCTGATTTATCGGCGCGGTGCCATTGTCACCACCCAGCAGTACCTTGCGATAGGCGGCTCGGTCGTCGTGGTTGCCGGGCAACAGCAGGACCGGGACGTCAGCCACCAGCTCGGCCTTCACTTGCTCGTATTCCCTGGGTTCCCCGTTGTCGCTGAGATCGCCTGTGACCACGATTACGTCGACGTCGCAGCCGCGCAGGTAAGCCATGACCCGCCTCGAGCGCTCAAGCGCGCGGTCGCTGCCGTCGAAATGGGTGTCGCTGATATGCGCGATGATCGTCATGGGGTCCCTCATTGCCTCCGCTGAACCGCCGCCTCGTACGCCGCCTGCAGCTCGGCGAAGACCGACGGTGTACCGGGTGGGCGTGGGATATTTAGATGTTGCTCGCGCAGCTCGTCCATGAAGCGGCCCCAAAGTTCGGGGCCGCCTCGCTCGAGCAGTTCGGCGCGCACGGACAGTTCGTGGGTGGCGGGCATGTGCCGGCGCCCCCACGAGCCCAGCGCCGCCATCACCGGCACAAGCTGTACGCCCGCTTCGGTGAGGCTGTACCGGATCTTCTGCCGGTGGGTGTCGTCATCGGAGCGCCACAACAGACCGTTGGCGACCAGCCGGCGCAGCCGGTCGGCGAGAATGTTGGAGGCGATCCCCTCCTGCGACCCGGCCAGCAGTTCGCGGAAGTAGTGCCGATCGCCGAACATCATGTCGCGCAGCACCACCAGCGACCACCGGTCGCCCATCACCTCCACCGCGAGGTTGATCGGGCATCCCGACCGGTGCACCGGATCCAGAACGTCAGCCATCGTTTCTGATTGTACTTCGCAATCGGTCGTGTTAACGTCACGGGAACCACTTCCATTCTGCAACCAGTTTTCGGGGGCCTGATGAAGCCGATCAGCGAGCGTATCGACCGCCGCTATAGCGACAAGGGGGCCGAGCCGGTCCCGTGGGCGGAGACGGACGCGAGGCTGACCGCGGCGCAGGTCGCCTGGATCGTGACCGTACGGCCCGACGGCCGCCCCCACGCGACGCCGATGGTGCCGGTGACGCATGAAGGCAAGTTCTACTTCCACACCGGTAGTGCCGAGGTGAAGTACGCCAACCTTCTGGCCAATCCGCATGTGCTCGTACTCACCGGCGACACCGCCTGGGACCGTGGCCTCGACGTGGCCTTCGAGGGTACCGCCGCGCCGGTGACCGATGACGCCGTGCTGCGACGCATCGCCGAGCTCTACGGCAGCCGCTGGGACGGTCGCTGGCAGCTCGATGTCGGCGATGCCACGGTGCACAACGGTGCCGTGGCCGCCAGGACGCCCGATGTCCAGCCCGTGGTCTTCGAGGTGACACCGGGCAAGGCGTACAGCTACGCCAAGGGCGACCCGTTCAGCCAGACCACCTACCGCTTCTGACACAGGCCAACGACACAGCGCTGAAAGGGCACCATGAAGCTTCTTCTGACGTCTGCAGGCGTCAATAACACGAGCATCCACAATGCACTGGTCGACCTGCTGGGCAAACCGATCGCCGAGTCCAGCGCTCTGTGCATCCCCACTGCCGGGTATGGGAGCAGCTACGGCTCTCCCGCCGGGGTATGGCGTTTCATCAGTGGGCAGTCCGCCCAGCCCATGTGCGAGCTGGGTTGGAAGTCCCTGGGAGTGCTTGAGCTGACCGCGCTGCCCAGCCTCGGCGACGACCGCTGGGTCTCCTGGGTCCGGGAGGCGGACGTCCTGCTGGTCAACGGCGGCGACGCTTTGTACCTGTGCCACTGGATGCGGCAGTCCGGGCTGGCCGATCTCCTGCCGTCGCTACCCGAGATGGTTTACGTAGGATTCAGCGCCGGGAGCATGGTGATGACCCCTCGCATCGGGGAGGACTTCGTCGGCTGGAAGCCACCCACCGGCGGCGACAGCACACTGGGTATCGTCGACTTCTCGATCTTCCCGCATGTCGATCACGTGGACCTGCCGGAGAACACCATGGCCGCAGCGGAAAGATGGGCGTCCGGTCTCCCGAATCCGGCATACGCGATCGACGACGAGACCGCCATCAAGGTGACCGGCGGCACCGTCGAAGTCATTTCCGAGGGGCATTGGAAGCTATTCACCCCTACACCAACAACGCCATAACCTTGCGCTTCCGTCGGCCGCAAGGCGGTCGCGCAACATGTACACCCCGCCAATGCAAGAGATGAGCAGCAGACAGATGGCCACAGGTGGCTTCGGGAGATCGCAATGCTGTCGACGCTGAGGTAATTCTCGTTCGGGTTGTCCAAATTGGACTGATGCCGCTAAACAACGGATGGATCAACAACCCGCGTCATAGGATACGGGCAGGTCAGCGGTAATGGTCAGCTGTCCAGCGGGTGAGCGGTTTAGGGCGGTATCCGGCCGGGGGCACCATCGTGTAAGTGAAAGCGACCAGCCAAAACAAGCCCGTTGAGCAGGCGCTTGGCGCGTGTCGCTTTCGAACACGCGTCCGAGAGTGTTCGACGCCGTCAGTGCCGCCCGTGCAGGCCTGGCCGGGACCGCCTGCGGCATCCCCAAAACCCGGACTGGACCGGTCGAGGCCATCCGCGCCTACGCGTAGCCCGAAGCGGCGCCGTCAAGGCGCGCGCCGCGGCGCTCAACCAGATCCACGGCCTGGTCGTCGCAGCACCACGAGCCTTGCGTGAGAGCGTTCGCTGCCAAGCCGGTTGAGCGGAAGCATGGCGGCATCGAGGATCTCGGTGAGGACCCGGTGGCGGGGCAGGATCAGCTTCTGTGCCTCGGCGGCTACCTGGCGGATGTGTTGGTGCCCGGTGTCGGACTCAATCAGATCAGTCAGCACGGCGCGCAGGTCTTTCATCCGGCTGGCCGCGATGAGGCGGTTGCCGGCCGCGGTCTCGCCCTGCTCCAAGTGCCACACGCCACGCGCCTCCAGCGCCGGGGACACAGGCATGAAGCCGCGGCCGATGAAGCCGGTGTCCGGGCGCTGGTCCGGGAGCCTGAAGTTCTCGCGCAGGTATTCGTTGTCGCGGCTGATGGTGGCTTCCCACTGTGGGCGGTCGTCCAGCTCGAGGTCGCTGGCACGGTCGATGCCGGTGACGACCCAGACCACCCGAGTGCCCAGGTGGGTGTGGTGGTCGTGAAGCACTTTGATCAGCTTCAGGTCGGTGTCGGAGAGGGTATGCGTGGCCTGGGTGACGTAGATGAAGCAGTCGGCGTCGGCCATGGAGTCTCGGATGATCTGGGCGTGCTCGGCGGTGGGCGAGCCGTACCCGGGGAGGTCGTAAAGTTTGGCCGGCAGCGGCACGTTCGATAACAGGACCTCTATCTCGGCGACCACGCGGTTGCGGTGCTGCCGGGGCCGTCCCGTGATGATGAGGTTCTGATCCTGTGTGGCGTATGCGGCGACGATGACCGGTGGCGGCGAGTTGCCTATGCTTTCCCATTCCTCGGAGTCGGTGAAACGTACCCGCATGAAGCCGCGCTCGCTGGTGTCGTACGTTCCAGCCGCCTCGACCGGCACGACGCTGGCCGGGCACGCGGTGGTCGGTCGCGAGGCGGAGGGCAGGACGCCGATGTACTTGTCGTCGTTTCGCCCCTCGCCGACGACCGGGGCGTACTCGAGCTTGCGCTGCAATCCGCTGATCAGGAAGGTTTTGCCGGAGGAGTAAGCGCCCAGCATCGCCACGTTGATCAGCGCTGACGCCGCCCGGGTGCGCAGGCGCTGAATGAATCGTACGTCATCGTCCACATCGGACAGTAGGGTGAGCTGATGGTCCAGGCCGACAGAAGGTAGCTGGATCAACCACTTTTCGCAACCTTCCAGCACCTCTTGGAGCTCGACGCGCAGTGCGGTGACTCTGTCCACCGGCTCGCTCCGATCATCGTGGGTCGATTGCGATCATCCGCTATGTGAACCTAATCAGTGGCCTACGCTCGGCGTGTCGGTTGGTCGGATCAGCGACAGCCGCGACCTGGGATGCACCCGGCGTCGTGCGCTTCCCCGCCAGTCAGTGTCAACATTGGTTCCGTTCTGACACGAGGTCGACCGCAGTCCCGAAACGGCCCTGACTTTGAGAAGGAGGCGGCCTCAATCGGCGGAGTTCGGCCGCACCAACGCCTCGTTCGCCGACCCTGAGACAGCACCTGTGGTGCCCGGCGCTCTGTGATAACGGCTGGGCGCCACGGGCACCCGGACCCGGTGCGCCGTGGATCGGTTCCCATGTTTGACGGGACCTGCGTCGATCTGCGAGGGCTCATCGGCGACCGGCTCGAACCGTGGCGTCTTTGCGTGGGTGGGGATGTGGGCGTCAGCGTTGGGAGATGAGTTCTTCGATCGCGGCTGCGACGGCGTGGGGGTGCTGGAGCGGCAGGTAGTGGCCGCCTGGGATCCACACGTCGGTCAGGCCGCCGGGCAGCAGTGCGCGTGCGCGGGAGACGGATTCGCGGCGCAACCGGGTGGCTTGGTTGTCCGGGCCGGCGGCGGCGATGATTGCGACGGGTTGGCGTATGGCTGGCAACAGCTGGGAGAGGTCCAATGACCATAGGCTGTGGGCCAGTTGCTCCTCCAGGTTCGCGGAGAGGCGAAGGGTCATCCGGCCGTCGCCGGTGTCGATGTAGTTGGCGGTCACGGCGGCCAGCGCGTCAGGCGGCAGTCCGATGTTGTCCAGCCACGCGGCAAGGATGGCAGAGGTGACCTGGCGCCGCGACGAGCACAGCTGCCCGCGGGCATCCTGCCACGTCGGTCCGTGCAGCAGGCGTAGGTCGTAGAGTCCTCCTTCGACGCATACGACGGCGGCGACGCGTCCGGGCTCGGCCTCGGCGGCTGCGGCGAGGGCGACGGCGGCGCCAAGGCTATGGCCGACAAGCACTACCTCGGTCAGGTCATGGGCTGCCAGCACGGTGAGCGTGTCGGCGGCCAGCTGGCCGACGCTGAGGTTTTCGTCGGCCGGGCCGGACAGGCCGTGTCCGCGATGATCCCAAAGGATTGTCGTGTGTTTTGCCTTGAGCTGTGCGGCAACCGGCTCCCACCATCGGTGGTTTCCAGAGCCACCGTGCAGCAATGCCACGGGTGGGCGACCTTTGCCGGCGATGGTGCCGCTGATGTGGGTACCGCCGCCCAGGGACAGCCGCCAGGAGCCGTCGCCCGCACCGCCGGGTGGGGCGGCGTGTTCCACAGGTTCGGATGTGGGAAGACCACGCAGTACCGAAGCCAGCTGGCTTGCGGTCGGATGGTCCACCACGGTCAGCACGGGAAGGTCGATGCCGAGCTCGGTTGACAGGGCGATGCTGAGCTCAGCCGCGAGCAGCGAGTGACCGCCGCTGGCGAAGAAGTCGTCCTCAGGCGTCACATCGACGCCGATGACCCGCCGGACGGTGGCCAGGACGTGTGCCAGTATCTCGTCCCGGCGGTGATCAGCAGCAGCAGCAGCAGCAGCAGCGGCCTGCTCTGGCGGCGACCCGGCCGCCACGGCGCGGGCAAGCGACGTCAGCTGCTCACGGTCCACCTTGCCGTTCGGATTCAGCGGCAGCCGCTCGACGAACGTTATCTCGGGGATCATGTGCGGGGGCAGCCACGCCCGGACCGTTTGCTCGAGGTCGCGGGGGTCGGTGAGCGCCGCGTCGGCGGTGACGAACGCGATCAGCCGCCCGGCGTGCACCGTCACCGCGCAGGCTCGCACAGCCTGGTGGCGGCGCAGGGTCTGCTCCACCTCGCCAAGCTCTATCCGGTACCCATGAAGCTGCACCTGATCGTCAAGGCGTCCAAGATGGACGAGGTTTCCGCCGGTGGTCCACCGCACCAAGTCGCCCGTGTGGAACCAGCGCACCCCTTCCTCATCCACGAAGAAGCGGCCGGAGTCGGTTACGGCGATGCGGGGATGTTCGCCGTTCAGCCGGGCGCTGTCGGCCACGTAGCCGCGTGCGAGCCCGACGCCGGCGACGAGCAGCCGGCCCGGCTCCCCGGCCGGGACCGGTTGGTCGCGCTCGTCCACGATCCGTACCCGTACGCCCGCAAGCGGGGCACCGATGTGGACCTCGCCTCCGGGGTGACACTGTCCTATCGAGACGGCCACGGTGGCCTCGGTGGGGCCGTACCCGTTGAGGAAACGGCGCCCGGGCGCGGACCACCGGGTCACCACGTCGGACGGGCAGGTCTCGCCGACCGCGGCGACGGTACGCAGTTCGGGCAGCTCACGGGCGGGTGTGGCGGCCAGCACCGAGGGCGTCAGCGTGGTCACGTTGACCCGGGAGAGGCGCAGGAATGCCGCGAGGTCGTCGCCTCCCCCGCGCGCCGCGTCGGGGGCGAGCACGACGCAACCCCCAACGGCAAGCGGCACCAGGATTTCGGCGGCCGAGGCATCCCAGGACCACGAACTGAACTGCAGCACTCGCGTGCCCTTGCGGACCCTGAACGCGGCGGCCAACCGGCGAGCCATGTTGGTGACGCCCGCGTGTTCTACGGCCACCCCGCGCGGGCTGCCGGTAGACCCGGAGGTATAGACGACATAGGCGAGATCGGCCGGTACCCCTCCGGCTGGCCGGAAACCGTTGACGCCAGAAGGCAATGCGGTGTCGGCGATGCAGACGATCGGCCGGTGATCCGGCACGTCCTCGGTGCGGGATCCGGTGGCGATGACCCGCACGGCGCACTGGTCGAGCATGTACCTCAGCCGAGCCACCGGGAGCGCCGGGTCGAGGTAGAGGTAGGCGGCGCCGGCGGCCAGGATGCCGAGAATCCCGACCAGGCCGTCGGTTGAGCGGGTACAGGACAGGCCCACGACCTCGCCGGGCCGCACGCCGCTGCGGTGCAACTGGCCGGCAAAGGCCAACGCCCGTGCCGCCAGCGCCTCGTAGGTCAGCTCATCGTCGCCGGCCACCGCCGCTGGTGCGCTGGGACAGGTGGCTGCCTGCTTGAGGATCATGTCGTGGATCAAATTGCACCGCGTGCTCATTGGTGCTCCCTCCGGCGATCAGGCGAGGCCCGGCGATCAGGCGAGGCCCAGCGATCAGGCGAGGCCCAGCGATCAGGTGAGGCCCAGCGGAGCGGCAGCGACTGCAGGCCGCGAAGATTTCCGTTGAGCCGCCATCGAATGGGCCTGGCCGGTTGCGGCCGCGGGCCGCTGAGGAGGCCATCGAGGACGAGCCGAGTCTCCAGCCGGGCAAGGGGAGCTCCGAAGCAGAAGTGAGGCCCGGTCCCGAAGGCGAGGTGGCGGCGTGCGTTCGGCCGGTCGAGCCGGACAGCGTGGGGGTTGGCGTACTCGTCCGGGTCACGATTGGCCGCAGCCAGCATCAGGATGACGGATTGACCACGACGGATCGCATGGTCGCCGATCTCCATGTCCTGCAGCGCGATTCGCGCGGTGTACTGCGTGGGTGGGTTTACGCGGGCGAACTCCTCCACGGCGGCCGGAAGCAGCGACCGGTCGGCGCGCAGCCGCTCCCAGAGTTCGGGGTCCTCCATCAGCGCCAGCACGGCATTGCTGATCAGGTTCGTGGTGGTCTCGGCGCCCGCCGTCGTCAGCATCATCAGGTTGGCGAGCAGCTCCTCCTCGCTGAGCTGCCCGGCATCGACCGCCCGCAGCAGAGCCGCGGTCACCGTGTCGCGTCGCGTTTCCGGGCGATGGCTGGCGATCAGTTCCTGCAGGTGCTCGATGAGTTCGTCCACCGCCTGCAGCACATGATGCCGATCGCCGGTGGGGATGTGGCCCGGCGAGCCAACGACATCACCCCACGCCGTCGACCAACGGCGATAGGCGGCCAGGTCGATGTGCTCGGCGCCGAGCATGTACTGGACGACGCGCATCGGTACCGGTGACGCCAGATCGCGCACGGCGTCGGGTTCCTCTGCTGTCCAGAGCTGGTCCAGATGCGTGGCCGTCAGCTCGCGGACGCGCGCCTCCAGCGGGACGATGCGGCGCGGCTGGAACGGCGCCGCGAACGGGACGCGGATTCGGGTGTGCGCGGGCGGATCGACAAAGGACACGTGCCTGTCCAGGAGTGTGGCTGCCCGGCGGAGCCTGCCGTCGTCAGCGCCCAGCCGTCTCAGCAACGCTTCGTGGTCCATGGACGTGGAGAACCTGCGATCCGTGAGAACCTGGGTCACGACCCTGTGGCTCGAAACCAGCCATGACTTCAGGTACGGATCGAAATAGACCGGTGCCGCTGCGCGGAGGCGCTCGTAATAGGGCCATGGGTTGGCGATCACCTCGGGCCGGTACAAGCAATAGAGGGTCAGATCGCGCTCGACTTCACTCAGTGTCATGAGGCCACGACCTTCTGTCGATATTGGTCGATAGTGTACTGGCCGGTAGTCGCGTGGCACCAGCATCGGATGGCGGGCAGGCACGCCGCGGTACCCGTTCGGGCGAACCCCTGACCGTGGTCTGGGTTCGCCGCGACTTGCCTCGCCGGATTAGACTGCATCCATGAGGCTGGATAGTCCTGTGCCTATTCCGGAGATCGCCGTCGCAAGCGAAGCGTCTCTGTTGATAGCCGCGATCGCCTTCCTCGGCTCGATCTTGCGGCGACAAGCAGGGCAGCAGCCTGCACCGGACAGCGTTGCGCCGGCTACGGGCAAGCCCACCAATAGGCAACAGGCGTAAGGAAACTCACCGCGTGTGCCGCCCTTGAGAGGCCGCCACGGTGACAGCTCACTGGGCTTCGATGCTCGGCAGCAGCTGAGCGCGGATCTGGTCGGCGTCTGCGGCCTGAAGTTTCTCGAAGATGGCCAAAGCTTCCAGCCAGGCGGCCCGGGCCTGTTGTCGGTTGCCTTGCGCCAGCAGTGTTATGCCGAGGTCTCGCAGGCTCTCACCCTGTCCGTGGCGGTCGCCCAGGTCGCGGTAGGTGGCCAGGCTCTCGTGCAAGAAGGCAAGCGCCCGGTCGAAAAGGCCCTGCCGGTGATTGACGACACCGAGGTCGTGCAGGGTAGCGGCCGCCACGGAGCGGTCGCCCAACTCCCGGCAGATCGCAAGGCTTTCCTGCAGGCAGGCCAGGGCCTGCTCGTAGCTTCCCAGCAGTCCATGAACCGTGCCAAGGTTGTTCAGGCTGACGGCCTGCGCGCGGCGGTCGCCAAGCTCTCGGTTGAGAGTCAGGCTCTCCTGTTGGCAGGCAAGGGCCTGGTCGTACTGACCGAGCCGCTCATGGTGGATACCGAGGTTGCCAAGGCTGACGGCTTGGCCGCGGTGGTCGCCCAGTTCCTGGTATATGGCAAGGCTTTCCTGCTCGCATGTCAGCGCTTGTGCAAACTGCTTCTGCCGTCCGTAGAGGACGCTGAGGTTGCCTAGGCTGGCGGCTTGGCCGCGGCGGTCGCCCAGCTGCCGACGGATGGCCAGGCTGTCGCGGAAGCAAGCCAGAGCCTGTTCGTCGCGTTCCAGGTACCAGAAGGCGGAGCCCAGATCGCTGAGAGCCTGGGCTTGGGCGGCCCGGTCGCCGGTGCGCCGGGCGACCCGCAGAGCAGTCTGGTTGATCCGCTCAAGGTCTGCGTAGTAGTTGCGGACCAGCAGGAACCCGAACAGTGCGTGGGCGAGCTGGATGGCGATCTGGTCCGGGATGCCCGGAGTCCCCGCGGCCTGCTCCACGGCGGCCAGCAGGTTGGCCCGCTCGGTCTCCAGCCACTCCAGCGCCTCGGTGGCGTCGTCGAATTCAAGTCCGTCGCTACATCGGCGGGCATCCATCCGTTCCAGTCGAGGATCACTGGGCCGCAGCAGCGCCAACGTGTGCCACGCGGTGGCAGCATTGAACTCCAGCGTGCGGTTGAGTGCCGCTGCGCGCTCCGCCGCGGGATGCCGCTCGGCGGCGAGTTCGCGGGCATACAGGCGCAACAGGTCATGCAACCGATAGCGCCCCGGGGAGGGACTGTCCAGAAGCTGGGCATCCACGAGCCGCTCCAGTAGCCGCTCGGTCCGGGGTTCTTCGTCGTCAAGTAAACGAGCCGCAACCGGTACCCCCAGCTCAGTGCCGTCAGGCAAGCCCAGCAGCCCAAATGCCCTTGCAGCGGCGTGATCCAGCGGTTCGGGGCCACTGGAGAGCTCCTGATGGGAGACCGCAAAGCTTGCCCGCACGCCGCTGTCGGTCAACTCCAGCTCATCAAGGCGACGCCGCTGGTCGGCCAGCCGCTCAGCCAGCGTCCGCAGTGGCCAGTCGGGCCGGGCCGCCAGGCGGGCGCCGGCAATCCGCAACGCCAGCGGCAAGTTGCCGCAGCAGCGCGCGATCTCGGCAGCGGCCTGCTGCTCGGCCATCACCCGCTCCGCACCGGCAAGACGGCCTAACAGTTCGACCGCCTGCGCCGTATTCAGCACACTCAAGTGCAGGTGCCGGGCCCCGTCAAGGTTGGTCAGCATTCGCCGGGAGGTCACCAGCACCCCACAGCCGGGTGTGCCGGGCAGCAACGGGCGTACCTGCGCGGCGTCCCGGGCATTGTCCAGCACCATGAGCAACCGCCGGCCCGCCAGTTCGGAGCGCAGCCGGGCCGCCGCCTCTTCCGCCTCCGCGGGGATCGCGTTCAGGTCAACGCCCAAGGCACGCAGGAAGCGGCCCAGCACCTCCACCGGATCCAGCGGCTCAACGCCCGCGGTGGCACCGCGCAGGTCTACATACAGCTGCCCATCGGGATAGCGGTTCGCGAGCCGGTGCGCGGCGTGCAGGGCCAAGGCGGACTTGCCGACCCCTGCCGTACCGCCGATGGCCGAGATGACCACCGGCGAAACGGGCGAGCCGTCATTGACTTGGGCAGACAGGAATTCGTCCAGGGCCTTGAGTTCCTCCGCGCGGCCGACGAGCCAGGGCACCGCCGCGGGCAGCTGTGCCAGCGTTGCCGGCACGTCCTCCACGTCGCGCTCGTCTGCCGCCGCGGCCGTCAGTTGCTGCCGAAGCTCCTCGGACGTGGCGAGAACGTCTGCTAATGCGCGAACGGATGATGCCCGTGGACGACGGATCCGCCCTGCTTCCAGATTGCGGATCATGCCCACGCTCAGACCCGCGCGTGCCGCGAGCTCTTCCTGGGTCAGCAGACCTTGCTCTCGCAAGGCTCGCACCATGCGACCAAGCGATGAACCACTGCGGCCGTCAGACATGCCGGCGGGCTCCCATCGCAAGATGACGGTGACTCAGTCTCTCGTGGCAACACATCGAGCCAGGTGAAAGCATAGCCCGACGGGCGACCGGATGTCTGTCCCGACTGAGCCCGCATCAGCCCCCGGCTGTGCCACTTACGGCACGGTGACCGGTCGCACGGAAAATGTGTCGTTGTAGGCGATGGCCAACCGCAGTGACCGCGGCGTCGACCACGCCATGCCCTGCAGGTGGTACGGGTGGGCGCTGAAGTTGCTGGCGCCCTGCCCGAGGCTGATGTTCCACATGCTCTCGAACACCAGCATGTCCAGCTTTGTGGCGCCGGTCGCCACGTCGAGCACGGCGAGCCGGGTCTGGATCAGCTCGCGTTCTTCCATCGATCCGATGCTGTAGCTGAACGCGGCCAGCCGGCCGTCGGGTGAAAGGCGGACCTCCCCGGGTGCGGTGCAGCCCGGCGGCGGGCCAATCGTGGTCACCGGGGTACCGGTACCGAGGGCGAACAGGTGCACCCGGCAGGCGGCGTCGGCGAGCGCGATCCGGTCGCCGGCGACGTCAACGGCGCGGCCGGTGGGCGGGCCCGGTGGCAGCTTTCCTGTCGGCATTACCAGCCGCTCGTCGCCGGTGGCCAGGTCGTGCGCGGCCAGACCGGCCGGCCGCAGCAGGTACGCCACACGGTCGGTGGCTCCGAGCAGTTCGACGTGCTCGCCCATGACCCGTATGTTGCGGGACAGCTCCACGGAACCGTCGTCGCGTTGCCGCACCAGCATGATCCCGACGGCCGGGTTGTATGGACCGTCGGGTTGCTCGATGACGCCCGGGGTCAGGTCCACCGTGCCGAGAACCACCAGCCGGCCGTCGGGCAGCGCTACCACCCGGTCGGCAATGTCCACTTCCGACAGTGGACGGAAGACCACGGTGCCGTCGGGCATGACCTCGCCCACGCTGTTGCTGGGCGAGGACGGTTGCAGGAAGCCATTTCGCGCGAGCAAAAGGCGCTGGGAGGGCGGCACGCTGATCGGTGGCGCGCTCTGGCTGGTGGCGACCGGTGCGCTGGTTTGGCCGCCGTCGGTGGCGCTCCGGCCGCGGGCAAGCAGTGGCGCGGTGGTCGCCACGGCGCCGACGACCGCCGCGGTCAGACCGGCGGTCGCTGCCACCCTCCTGCGCCGCCGTCGACGGTACCGCTGCCGCAGGCCGCCCAGGTCGGCGATGGTGGCCGGGGCCGCCGCCGCAGCTCGCCGTACCGCGTCTGCCAATTCTTCGGGAATGGTGTCGCTCACGGTTCCTCCTCGGTGAGTACGGCCCGCAGCCCGGCCAGGGCTCGGGCCAACCGGCTCTTGACCGTCCCCTCCGGCAGGCCGAGCGCCGCGGCAGTCTCCGATGTGGACAGTTCAAGCAAGACCCGGCACACGACCACGGCCCGTTGCGCCAGCGGCAGAGCCGCGAGGGCGGTTACCGCCACTTGCACGTCGGGCGGGTCAACCGCCGGATGGGCGTGGTCGTGCGCCGGTAGCGGGCGTTCGCCGCGTTTCCTTCGCCACCATGACGTCGCCCAGTTGAAGCCGACCCGGAACACCCAGGCGCCCGGGTTGTCGTACGAGCCGACGCGTGACCACCGCGCGTATGCGCGCAGCATCGCCTCGTCGGCCGCCTCCCGGGCCAGTTCGGAGTCGGCCAAGGCAACCGTCAGCGCGCGATACACCCGGTCGAGGTGACTGGCGTAGAAGTCCTCGAAGGACTCCACCGGGCCCCGCTCCCCGGGCTCGACGCGCTCGGCTGAAAGGGGTTGCATGACCTAACACGCCCGGGCCGCGCGATCGGTTCCCATCCTCGTGCGGGCTGGCACGAATCCTCGAACCACCAGCGGTGTTACCGGACGCCGTAGGCCCGGACGATCGCCTGTTCCACGCCGTTGCCGTGTTCGTCGACAAGGTCCACCTTGAGCGAGACGTATTTGCCGGTGGCGGCGGTGTTGTCGATCTGGGCCACCCAGCCCTTGGCGGTGTGGATGACGGGAACCTCCATCCAATCCGTGATCTCGACGGCCTCGGTCGGGGTGCCGTAGGAGACCCATGCCCGCGCGGCGACGACGCCGCCGGCGTCGTAGCCGGGCTGGCCGGTGGCCGACAACCTGACAGGGAAGCCGGACACGGCGGGCGCCTGGTTGTAGAGGTCCAATTCCATGTCGTACTCGGGCAACAACAGTGGCAGCCGCTGGGTGATCCCGTCGGCGGGGCGGGCCGAACGGAACCGCCAGAAGGTGTCCGTCCCGAACGACATCTGCCAGTTCGGGTCCACCCCGGGAGACCTCTGCACGTACAGCCGCAGGCGGTAGTCGGCCTGTTCGTCGGGCACCTGCAGCACCATGTATCCGGGCTCGTCGGCCTGCCCGCGGCCGAACAGAGTCCCGTTGCGGTACAGGTCAACGCGGCCGTAGTCGTAAGCCGCCGCCATCCCGAAGTGGTCTGGAGCGGCGTCGCGCCACAGCGGGATCGACGCGGTCAGTGTGCTGCCTTGGCGTACCCCGATCGGTGCCCGGATGCCGGTGTAGGTCCAGCCCACTCCCGGGCGGGCCGGCTGCTTGTACCAGCTTTCGGCACTCGTGCCGGCAATGTGCGTCCGGGGGCGATCCGTGTCAAGTCCGTTGTAGGTCCCACTTATCGCGCCGTGCCACCAGAGTGTGGCGTCCGGTGTGTAGTACTCGGTGCGGATTACCGGTGCGTTCAACGGGTTCACGTCGCCGACGAGGTTGGCTCCGAGGTTGAAGAGCGCCGCGTATGGCCGCTGCACGAACATGACGTCGTGCAAGCTTGCCGCCTGGCCCTTGGTGTACCAGGTGGTCTGCACCCGGGCCAGCTGGTGGTCGTGGAACCTGAGATGACGGTCGCCGTTGATTCGGTCGTTGGCGGTGTACGAGAAGTTGTACACGTACGGGCTGCTGGCCACCGGCGTACCTTGCCAGGCGAGCCGTACCGGACCCTGCGCGAGACCGCTGCGCAGGCGTTCTTCAACAACCGTTGTTACCGAGAGCGCCGGCACACCGGGATTCCCATACAGCAGTGGCAGCCAGCGACCGGGTTCGTCGTGGGCGAGCACGACCCCGACGGCGCCGGCCCTTCGCGCCTCGTTCAGTGTGCGGACGATGTCCGCTGGGCGGTTTACCAGGACCAGCCGCCCGGCGGCACCGGCCGCGGCGAGCTCTGCCGCCGTGCCGGCACCGGCGTCGACGAGTTCGGCGGCGTGCGTGTCGGGTAGAGCCGGTGACCGTGGCAGGTACTCGATCGCTACCGGAGAACCTTGCCCTTCAACGGTTACGGCGAGTTCGGGGGCGAACATGCGCCATGCCACCGAGAACTCGAACCCGCCGGTCTTCGCCTTGCCGGTCGGCGATGTGTACACCTCGTCGATGTATTTGTTCAGCGTCAACCCGCCCGTGACCAACCATCTGTCCCACCAGCGGCCGTAGTCCAGCCGCATACCTTGGCTCTCCGTGGGCCGATCGCCTTCGACCCGGATGCGGTGCGCCTGCCGGGCGTCGAACTCGAGGACGGTGTCCCGGTCCAGGATCATCTCCGGGTCGCCGAGGTAGGTGACCGAATGCGCGACACCTTGGATTCCCGTGGTACCCGGCTCGCCGCTGATGATGAAGGCGGAGACCGCGTACCTTCCGGCGCGCAGCCGCAGCTTTTTCTCCTTGGCGCCGTAGGGAAAGTAGCCTTGCCAGCTCGCGTCGTCCAGGCCCGTCACCTCCACGTTGCTGGCGAAGGTGGCGCTCTCGCCGCGCCGGTCGGTAGTGCGGATCGTCAACTCGACGGTCTTGGGCTCTACCCAGAAAGCGATTGCGGTCATGACTTCTTGGCCATTGGTACGGGCGACCAGGCGGCCGCCGAACGATCCGTACGCCGCCAGCGGCAGTTTTACGCTCGCGTCCACGGTGACCGGGACGGTCGCGGTGCCACCGGCCGGCACGGTGACACGGCTGGCACCGAGCGAGACCATGTCGCGCGGTGCCGGTGTTCCGTCCTCACCGGTGATGTCCGCCAGCGACAGGTCGAGCGTGACCTCGCTGTCACCGGTGTTGGTGTAGGTGATGCCGGTGGTCGCTGTCTGACCGCGCTCGTGCGGCCAGCTGAAGGCCGCCAGGTCGACCAGCCCGGGCCCGACAACGGTCAGCTTGGTGGCGCGGGCGATGTCCAGCATGCCCGCGCCCTGTTCCTGCGGGCGCGACGTGGTGCGTGGGTGCGACGCCGATACGAGGGCCGCCTTGAGCCGTGCCGGCATCCAGTCGGGGTGCTGTTCGGCAAGGATCGCCGCCGCACCGGCCACGTGCGGCGCCGCCATCGACGTACCGGACATCGTCGTGTAGGCGTCCCCACCACGACCGTTGGCCTTGGCCGCCTTGATATCGACGCCGGGACCGGCCAGGTCCGGCTTGCTGCGCATGCCGCCGGCGACCGGGCCGCGGCTGGAGAACTCAGCGGTGACACCGTCGTTGTTCACCGCGCCGACGGTCAGCACACTCGCGGCGCAGCCCGGCGAGGACACGGTGGAGCGCCGCGGCCCTTCGTTTCCGGCCGCCACCACGAACAGCGCACCGCTTGTCGCGGCAAGGTGTTCGGCAGCGACCGCCAGGGGGTCGGTGCAGTCGGCGGACTTGCCACCCAAACTCATGTTGACGACATCAGCGCCTTGCGCGACCGCCCACTCCATGCCGGCGATGATCCATGACGTCTGGCCGTACCCGTAGTCGTCGAGAACCTTGCCGATCAGCAGATCGGCGGCGGGAGCAACGCCGCGGTAGCGGCCCCCGGACGCGTTGCCCGAGCCGGCGATCGTCGAGGCGACGTGCGTACCGTGGCCCGACACGTCATCGATTTTCCACGTGTAAGTGAAATTCTCCGCCGCGACCACCTTGCCGGCGAGGTCAGGGTGTCCCGAGTCGTAACCGGAGTCCAGGACTGCCACCTTGACGCCGGTGCCGTCGTGGCCGGCCGCCCAGGCGGTCGGCGCGCCTATCGCGGACACGCTGCTGTCCAGGCTGGCGGCGAGCTTGCGGTCCAACCAGACCTTTCCGGCGGTACCGGCGGACCGCCGATCCTGTTCGACCAGATCAGAAAACACCTTGGCGGCGTTGTCCTTAGGCGCCGTGAACGCCGTCGCGGACGCTGATGCCAGCGTCCGGCCACGCGTCGCCGTCGACGGCACCGGGACACCCTTGTCCTTCTCCACCAGCAGGAGCGGGATGGTGGAGGTGGACGCGTCGTCATAACGCTGTTCCACCAAACCGCTGACATTGAACAGCTCCTCGTCGAGGAGGCCTTTGGCGATCAGGGGTACGGCGTCGGACGGGATCACATACAGATCACCGCCCATCTGCCGGGTCAGATAGTCCGAAGCCGGCAGCCCGTTTCGCTCCAGACTCGCGGTCCGGCCACCGTCGGCATTGGTACGCAGGACCGCCCGGTCACCGGTGATCAGGGTGACAGCGTCCACCCTCGCCCGGCCAAGTTCGCCGGCGCCGCCATCCTGGCTGACCGGTCCGGCAATCACCGGCAATGGCAGAAGTGAGAACGCAACGGCCGCAGCGAGCCCGATTGCGGAAATACGACGGATGCGAGTCACAGGTCTCCCCTAGCGGAGTCGCCGAACGGTCGCCCAAAAATGTCACAGTTAGGACCCATGATCTACATCTGCGGTTGGCGGGCTTCCGCCGTGGCACAAGCCCGCCATAGCCATCAGACCCACCTAATTGGACAGTCGCGGCGGGTCAGGTGCGGCGCAGTACGAACGACACGAAGCCCAACACGTTGCGGTACCCGCGCAGCCACCGGTCCCGGTGCTCACGCGCGAGTGCGAGCGCCGACGCGGCATCGGGATGGCCGGGGTTGTCCAGCGCCCACTCGGTGAGCGAACCGACCCATGACCACTCGTAGTCATCCCACTCGGCAGCATCGCTGACGTGGGCGTAGATCGTGGTCCAGCCGGCCTGTTCGGCGAGGTCCACCAAGCCGGCAAGTTCCGTGTAGTCCTGCGGTGTGGCGTCGAGCGCGGCCAGGGCCTGCGGGGTCGGTGGCACCTGCCAGAAGCATTCGCCTATCAGAAGGATGCCGTCGGGGTTCACGTGCCGGCCGGCAATCTGAAGCGTCCCGGCGAATCCGTCGAACACGTGGGTCGACCCAACGCACAGCACCAAGTCGTAGTCGCCGTCCGGCACATACGTGCGGGCATCACGCTCGTGCAGCGTGAGCCGTTCGGCAATGCCCCGGTCGGTGGCCGCTGCCCTGGCGCGTTCGAGGGCGTACCGGCTGATGTCGACGCCGTCGGCGTGCCCGTCGGGGTAGTGGGCAAGGGCCTGCAATGCCCAGGCTGCCTCGCCGCAGCCAAGGTCGAGGATGCGTGCCCCCGGCTGGCGGTCGGCCCGGCGTAGGAGCCGGTTGACGTTGACGCCGTGAACCGGTGCCGCGATCGGGTGGTGCGTATGCGCGATGCTGCTGAGCCGTTGACGATCCATCGTTCACCTCACCGCGAACCAGCCGCGCGTCCCCTCGACCATGACACCTCCGCTTTCCGTCTGACCGGTCCGACCGCGAAATCTACCTCGGGTCCGAGCTGGCCTAGTGCACGCCGCGTACCATGCGAATCTCTCGCACCCCGCCCTCGACCTGGACAGTCCCGTCGGCGATGAAGCCGTGCTTGCGGTAGAACGCCTGTGCGCGAGGGTTCGGGTCGGCCACCCACAGCGCCGCCGACTCCTGCGGATCGACGACCGCCTCCAGCAACGCCGGCTCAGCACCCGTCCCGTGGTCGGCGGCGTACACGTAGAGCACATACAGCTGCCTCGCCCAAGTCGCCGCGGCGTCCAAGGGCGGGCCTGACATGGCGATCCCGACAAGTTCGCCATCCCGCTCGGCGACGGCCACGCGGTTCTCGCGATAGCGCTCGTCGGTCAACGCGGCAGTCCAAAACCGCTCCCGGGCAGCGGGGAAGCCCGGGTCGTCGAGCACCGCGTCCGACATGAGTCCCCGATACGTCTCCTGCCAGCACCGCACATTCACGCGCGCCATCTGCACGGCGTCCTCGACCCGCGCCGGGCGGACAGTCAGCGAGGAACTCACCGCAGAATCGTAAGCAGCGGAACAAGAGTGCCGGCTTGCGGGCGTTCACCGTCTGTTTGCCACCGCCGGACGCCGAGCACCACGGCGATCTCTTCCTTGCTCGGCGTGCCGGCCGGCAACAAATCCCATGGGACGGTCACTTCATAACCGGGGGCGTCCGGTCCGTCCCGGCGCCGAACCTTCACCGTGTCGGGCGGGAATCGGCGTTCGACAGTCCTGTCGTAAGCAAACAACTGTCCGGAAGGGTGTTCGACGCATTCGATGATGCGATCTCCGAAATCGAGCAGGAGATTGGTCTCCGCGCCCGCGGGCGTTGGCGGCACCGCGACCGTAAACCTGAGGCCGCCGGCAACCCGGCTGACCGCCACGCGGATGAGCAGGGGCGCATCCGTGCGGTGGAGGTAGACCCGGGTGAGCCGCGGACCGGAGGCCGGCAACATTGTGTACCACAAAAGATCCTGCTCGCTTCCGGCTCGGATCCTGGTGGCTTCGAGATGGTCCACGAGGCGGCGGTGCGGGGTCCGCCGGATCACGACATCCTCCGGTTCCTCCGCGCCGATGGTTGACACCACGAAACCGCCATCGCCTCGGGCGAACCACAGCGTCCGCGGAGGCAGAGGCTGCCAGGGCGCTCGGGCGCCGGGTGGTAGCGGGTGGGTGCGCCCCAACCATCGCGCCACCAAGGCGAACGCGAAGGCCACGGCGTCGGCCGCGTGGAAGAGCGCCGCCATCCGCTCGAAGCGCGGCCAGTCAAACCCTGGCGTCGCAAGCAACTCGCCGAGGTTGGCCAGCTCGCCCAGCCGAATTCTGGCAAACCGGCGGGGGAACTCCGCCACATAGTTGGCGAACAGGTGTGAGCAGCTGATGATGGCGGCCATCTCCGGCCCGGCTAGCGGGACACCGCGCCCGTTGGGTCCCGGGCGGGTCACGGCGGAGGCGCGGATGCTGGCAGCGCCGACCTGTCCCCAGCGCAGCGAGTCGACACAGCTCCAGATCCCAGGATTGTCCGCCGGTCGCGTGGCACGCGGGTCGGCCACTTCCGCGGTGTAGGACCACACCGGGAAACACCGATGCAGGTCAATCTCCACGTCGCCGCGGCTCAGCTTGGCGAACTCGTGCCGCACTTTGCGGCCGTAGGGCTGCGGGGGATCCTTTCGATCGGCCTGGAAGCCCAGCGCTGTCAGGCCGTCGCGCAGGCCGGGTAGGTCTTGCGCGAACAGGTCGAGGTCGACGCTTCGGGTGATCGTGTGCTCGGCGCCGGTCAGCAGGAAGTAGGTCATGCCTTTCACCAGCGTCGGTTGACATGCCACGGCCGTTGCCGAGAGCAGCTCGGAAAGCGCGTCGAATTGCCGGACAGCGCGGAGCCGAGCCTCCTGGGCGAGGTCGGTGACGCCGGCAAGAAGCGACTCATCGGCCCAGCCGGGCCGCTCCTGTGCAAGGCGCCGCTGAAGGCGGACCTCAAGGCGGTGCGCCCGAACCGCGGCCAGCAGCGTCTGCGGGTCCGGCTGCGGGGCAAGCGGCGCGGCGCCGCCGGCCGCCCAGATCAGGATGGGTATCTCGTTGTCGGCAGGCGCTTGTGCCCGATTCACAGCTCCACCACACCGTCGACGATGCGATCCACCACGCGCTGCGGACTGTGCTGGGCGGCCAGCGCGGCCAGCCGCTTGGCCGTGTGCCGCCGCTCCGCGGGGTGATCAAGGACGTGATGTAGCCGCTCAACCAGTTCGTCCTCATCCACGTCGTAAAGCACCTGCGGATCGTCCTGGCACACCTCCGGGTACGCGCCGAGCCGGGGCAGCAGGCAGCAGTTGTTGGTGTACATGGCCTCCAACGTGGCCATCCCCAGGCTTTCGTGGCTGGCGGTGGAGACCTGGATGTCCGAACGCCACAACGCCCGGTAGTAGTCCACCAGGGACATGTCGTTGCCCAGAACGACCCGATCGCCGAACCGCCGGGCCAGAGCCGAAATGGTCGCGGCTCCCGGTGAACCGGCTTCGAACCGGCGGGTAAACAGCACCCTGGCCTCCCGCTCGCCCAGAATCCTGCCGGCCACCTTGGCGAACAGGTCCGGATTCTTGCCCGCGGACGGCGCGTGGTTGAACACGATCGTCGGGTGCCCGCCGTCGCCGTTGACCCGGGAACTGTCGATGAGCTCGGTGTCCAGTGGCAGCCCGACCACTCGTGATCGACTCATGATGTCGTCTGCCACCGCGGCGTTGAACCCGCCGATGGCGTCCTGCAACGTCGCTCTCATGTAGCCGGATACCAGGAACAGCCGGTCGAGCACATGCATGTTCGCCAGATCCGCCAGCTCGAGGCCGGAGTAGAGGTCGAAGCGGTGCAAGTCGGTGGAATCCCAATGGCTGCCGTGTGTGTAGCCGACGACAGGGATCGACACACCGAGATCCTGCAGCGTCTTGCGGACGACCGTGGGGAAGACCACGAAGATGTGAAAAATGAAGATGACGTCGGGCCGGTAGCGGCGGACGTGAAACGCGACCTGTGCATACAACCGGTTGGCCCAGGTTGTCCTCGCCATCCCGCTGGCCGGATCGATGCCGGACAGGTCCACCCGTGGCACGATGACCTCAATGCCCTTGCGCCGCAGCTCCCGGCGAATGGCCGAAGAGGCGGTGACACCGTATCCGATCGCATCGCTCCACGGCACCCCGCGCCGCGGCTCCAACACCGTGTATGTGTCGAGGTAAAGCCAACGCCCATTGGTAGCCATTCGATCGCCCCGTTCGATTCGTCTCGATCACACTACCCGCAATGACCATCATCGATCAACCGTCATTTCGGTGCAACCCGGGACTATCGGTGTCATCGATGGCTGCGGTAACATGTCGAGGATGATCTATTGGTGCGGGGGCGCATGGCATGCGGCTGGATGGGTGGCTTCGGCGAACCCAGGGATCAGATTTGGCGGATTGCCGCGACCCCTCACCTGATGCGAACTGTGGCGAGGTCCACATTGGACTCTCGTGCCAGCAAAGCGTTCTGACTACGTCGCAATAAAGCGCTGTCGCGCTGGCGACGACACGGGAGGTAGTTCGATGCAATTCGAAACCCAAGGCGCCCGGACGAGTACGGAATTCGCGCACTTCGACGCCGAGGCCAGAGCATGGATGTCGCGGGACTTGCCGGCGATCCGGTCGCGGCTGCTGCAGACGGGCCTGCCGCAAGACTGTGAATGGCATCCCAACGGGTTCGCCGTGGCCAAGGTGGACTGGGAGACTCCATTCTCGACGGTGCGCGTCCACGTGTGGCCCAGCGCTCTTCGGGTAGTGTTTCCGGCCCATCCGCCGGTGCACTCGCACGACCGGCACATCACCTCGTTCGTTCTGGGCGGCCAGTATGAAGACGTGCTCTACCGCGTCGAGCCGGCGATCGCCTCGGATTCGAAAGCCGTGCAAAGATACGATGTGCGCAAGCCCCCGGCCCGCGGCGCTGTCAGCGGGGACACCCTGGTTGCCTCGGATGAGTTTGTCTGCGTGTCCGAATTGGAGCGCCGCTTGGTCCCCGCCCATGCCTGGCACGCGATTCCGGCAGGCGTGGCGCATGAAACCTTGATGACGACCGGGCAGTTCTGTGTGACGCTGGCCGTCAAGGGCGCGCCTTTGGGGCACGGCTGGGAGTTCGTGGTCGACCAACCCGGGCTGCCCGAGCGTCTCATCTCGCGCCGGCAGCTGACCGACCAGGAGCGAATGGAAGTCTGGAAAGAGGTCGTGCCACACCTCGAATCGGTGCTGGAGGATTCTTCCTTTGACTGATGGCGAGACTGTCCACTACGCCGCCTCGCAGGAGCTGGCCGGGCTGGACCTTCAGGTGGTCCGGGCCTCGTGGCCGCACTACACCACGGCGCGGATCGAGCAACGCCTGATCGATGTGCGTCACACCAGGCCGCTGGCTCGATCGGTGAACCGGCAGCGGCTGGCTCATGCGCGGCGGTTGCTCACGGACCTTGTCGAGGCGCAAGTCGTTCCCTTCTCAAGCCATTTTCAGATGCGCCCGGCGGGAGTTTCG
This sequence comes from Candidatus Limnocylindrales bacterium, assembly GCA_036377915.1. GTDB lineage: Bacteria > Actinomycetota > Actinomycetes > Mycobacteriales > Micromonosporaceae > Allorhizocola. The sequence goes on along the minus strand of DASUXL010000222.1, from coordinate 17,828 downwards.
ATCTGCTTTCCGCCAATCCTTGAACAGGTCGACGATCAGCTCCTCGTGGTCGACGGCATGCACCGGATTATGGCTGCTGCGGCAATGGGCTTGGAGCAGATAGTCGCAACCGTGGTCAGCTCGCCAACCCTGCCGCCGCCGACGGTTTCACCCTGCGCATGGCCCGAGGTGAAAGTCGTCGACACGAAGCAGGCGCGAGAGGAGAAGTTCCCCGGTTTCGACGCCGACCTGTTCCGGCCCACCGCAAAGGTTCTGGACGGGTTGAGAGACCTACACCCGAGCACCGCCGCAGCCGTGGAGGCCATCCGAAGGGACTGCCGCACAACCACCGCTCGATAACGCCAGAAACAACAGTGGCCGGGACGCTGTCTGCTCAACCACGGTGACGCAGGCAGTCCGCCAGCCACTCGGGACAGTCAAGCAGGACGAGATGGCCCTGCACAGCGAGATCCTCGTATAGGCGCGCCTGTTTCATCTGGTACTGAACAAAACTCTCTTCGGGATCGGCCGGGGCGCAGGGAAGGTCGCGGCCCATCCCGTAACGGTCGTACTTGCCGGGCTCGGCGCGGTACCGCTGCCGGATCTGGCCCTCCGTGGCGGTCAGATAGAAGGCATGGTCGGGGCGGATGAACTGGGCAAGCGCCGCCCTCAACAGGTCCTCGTCCAAACCGCGCAGGCGGTCGCGTACCCACGCGGTGTAGACGTACCGGTCGGACAGGACCGTGCGGCCACCGATCAGGGCCGGCACGATCACGTGGCGGTAGGTGAGGGCGAAGTCAAGCAGATGGCACAGGCTGAACGACAGGGGATCCAGAAGGCCGCTCTGCTTGAGCTGGGCGATGACCGGGCGGGTGACCGGATGCTTGTTCCAGGCGACGGTGACGAGATCCTCGTTGTCCGCGATACGCAGGGCGTTGGAGATCATCGTGGATTTGCCGCTGCGCGACGGTCCTTCAAGCACCACCAGCGTGCCCGGCCAAGGGTTGGGAGGCAACGATATTTCGCGCTGAGGTTGATCACGATGTCCCATGGCACCGGCCGCCCCGCATCATCGGGCCATCGCCACGGAGGCCAAGATGGCGTTGAACCGCTCGGAGACCGCCTCGAGGGCAAACCGCTCCCGGATCCGGCGATGGCCGGCATCGCCCATGGCGCGCGCTCTCGCCGGGTCGGCAAGCAGGTCGGCGATGGCCTTGCCCACCGCGGCGTTGCCTGCTCCGTTCACCACCAGGCCGGTGACACCGTGGGCCACCGTCTCCGGAGCGCCTCCTGAACTTCCCGCGATCACCGGCAGACCGACCGCGGCGGCCTCGAGAAACGCGATCCCCAACGCCTCCAGGTCGGTGCCGAAAGCCCTTGTCCGGCAAGGCATGGCGAACACATCCCCGGCCGCGTAGTGCGCCGCCAGTTCGGGTGCGGGCGCCTGCCCGGCAAAGTGGATGTTCGTGGAAACCTCACTCGCTGCCGCCAACCGCCGCAGCCGCTGCTCGTCGCGGCCGGTGCCCACCAGCAACAGGCTCGCCCCAGGCACCCTCGACACCACGTAGGGCCACGTCGCGATCAACCGGTCTTGGCCTTTGCGCGGTACGAAACGGCTGACGCACACGCATACGGGCGCGTCGCCCAGCCCGTGTCGGCGGCGAATTGCCGAGCCGTCGACGGCCGGGTGGAACCGTTGCAGCGAAACCGGTGGCGCAAGCAGCTCGATGCGGCACTGCCGGCCGGCCACCCGGCGCAAGCGGGCGGCGGTCCACTCGCTGACCGCCGTGAGCACGCTTGCCTCTGCGGCGATGCGCATCATCAGCTGCCGTTTCACCGGCAACCTGGTCACCGCCACCTCGAGCCCGTGGGTGAACCCGATGCAGGGAACCCCGCCTTCATTGCGGAGCCGCCCGGCCAGCAGCCCCAGCGGGTAGGCGGCCCCGATGCACACGACCTCCACCTTGAGGCGCCGCACGAGATCCACCACCTGATCGGCCAGCCCGCGGATGGGACCGTACCTCGTCGTCATCGATGTGGCCGGATGCCTGATGACACGGTAGGGCGCGGCGCTGTCGAACTCTTCCGCGCCGGGCCACGAGGGCGCAAACACGGTAACCAGCTCCGGCGCCAGACCACTCATCAGATCATGGCAGTACTGCTGGATGCCTCCCACCCGCGGCGGGAAGTCGTTGGTGACAAGCAATACCCGGGCATGGTTCATGGCGACCCGCTGGAAACTCGGCTGTGCCAGGCGTGCAGCACCACAGCCAAAAGGGCGACCCCGGCGGCGCTGGTCGCGGCGGGTACGGCGAACGCGTGATGGAGTCCGAGCAGTGTGGTTGACACGGCGGCCACCGCGCTCCCGCCCACCGTCGCCAGGTTCTCATGGGCAAGGTAAAGGGCGGTGGCGAAGCCGGGCTCATCGGGCAGCATCGACTGGGCGATGTCGATGCCGATCACCAGCGTGGCCGAGCCGAAACACGCGTAGAGGACCTGCAGGGCGGCCACGCTCCAAGTTTGCGAGACGAGCGCCAGCCCGAGGTAGTAGCCGATGCTCGCGATCGCTCCGGCAAGAAACACCGGGACCCGTCCGACCCGCGAGGCCAGGCTCGCCGCCAGGGGCATCATGCCCAGCTCGACAAGCGGTGGCAGCGCGAGAATGAGGCCCATCTGTGCCACCGGTGTGCCGATCACATCCCGAAGCAGGATCGGCAGCATTGCCGAACGCAGCACCCTCCCGGTGGACAGCAGCACCATGCCGAGCGTGAACAGGGCCAAAGTCCGATGCGGGTGTCCTGCCGGGTGGCTATCCGGCGTTGCCACGCCGCGCGGCTGGCCCGGAGAAAGCGCTGTGCGGCTGGGCAGTGCGTACACGACGACGAGCAGGCAGATCAGCTCACCCAAAGCACTCGCGCGGAAGATGCTGCGGCTGTCAAGCAGGGTGAGCGCCACACCACCAAGCGATGAGCCAAGAATCCAGCCGGCCGATGCGGCGACCCGCAGCCAGCTGGTGACCCGCATCGAGTCGGCCGGACGGTCCTCGCGTGTGGTCATCTCCTTGGCCAAGGCGAACAACTGGGGTCCGGTCACACCATGGGCGGCGAACAGGACAGGCCCGACGATGAGCAGTGCGGCGGCCGAATTGAGAACCGACAGCAGCAGGAAGCCGATGGCCAGCCAGGCGAATCCCACAGCGATGAACAGTTTTCGCCGCCTGCTGCGGTCCGAGATCCGGCCCGCGATGACTCCAACACCGGAATTGGCAAGGGAAACCATCATGAAGTACGCCGCGATGGCCGGCAGGGACATGCCCAGGCGGTCTTTGGCGAACAGTGGCAAGGCGATCAGCGAAACGGTGTTCGTGGCGGAGGCAAGGAACAGTACGAACGCAAGCCAACGATAACCGCCAAGAAGATTCGCAGGACGATGGTGCGCAGAATACTGAACCTCGACAACCAATCTGGACCCCGTGACTCCAGCAAACGTCGATGTGACCGAGGTCGATGATGCCATCAATCGCTGTTATCCGCCAGAGGGAGCCCGGCAGCACGAGTATCTCGCCAGTATGGTTTCGATAGCGCCGGCCGCTACGTTCGGCGCCCATGACAAAGCTTCGAAAGTTGCTTCTCGTCGCTACGGCCATCTCCGGCATGGTGACGGCCACCGCGAGCCCAGCCTCCGCCGCCTACAACGACGACTTCACGGTTCCCACGCTCACGCCCGGCAACTGCGGCAGCAGCCCGGCCGGTTACGCCTATTTCATCGACTGGGGTGAGGGTGGCCTGGCCGATCCGGCGTGGAACGACGACTACATCGTGCTGCGCGACACCTGCAGGGACGGTGACGGCATCATCGCTTTCGCCTTCCTCAACAGCGAATTCCTGGGCGAGAGGTACAACGGCAAGGGCTTCGACGGGTTCGTCGTCTGGGACCCCTTCGCCGCCGTGGGAAACGTTGACGCCAACCAAAACGTCAGTATCCGGGTCTGCTCGGTCAACGGCCAGTACGGGGAACCCTATGACTGCAACAGGATCTGGTACGTGAGCCGCGACGGCTGAGTGGTTCGGGGTTCATGCCCGCAGGTTCATTGGGCCCAGACCCCGCACCGTCTCCGCGAGGGACCGGATTAGATCGTTCTCCGACTCGGTACGCCACACGAGCGCGAAACAGAGCGCGTCCATGTCCCGTACCGGCAGGTAGGCGATATCCGGTCGGGTCCAGAAGCGGGTCACGTGGGCGGGAAAGAGAGTGACGATCTCTTTCTCGCTCGTCAGCGTCAGGATCTCCTCGTGGCTACGGACGGCCGGGCCGCGTTCGATCGGGCGGCCGGCGCGTGTGTGCGTGGGGAGGTAACTGTCGTACCAGTAGTCCGGACTCGGGGTGACGGCAGGGTGTTGAAAGTCGCCGATCGCCTCTTGCGGGATCGACGTGCGCCGGGCGAGTTCATGGTCGGTGGCGACCGCGAGGACGCGGGGGTCGGCGAACAGGAGCGGGCCGACCGTGAGGTCCGGTTCTTCCACCGGCAGCCATGTGACGAGGGCGTCGAACTCGCCGCGGCGCAGCCCGCCGAACGGGTCGACGAACGGCGCCTGCTGGAGCCGCAGCTTCCACCGTGGATGGCCGGCCCGGAAGGTGTCCCAGATCGGGCGCAGGTCGTAACCGTTGATGGGGAGCATGCCGACGCGCAGGATCTGGGTGATGCCCTGGGCGGATAGGCGGGCGCGTTCGAGGCTGGCACGCAGGCCCGCGTAGATCGGCCGGAGGTCGTCGTGGAGCTGGCGGCCCAGCGGTGTGAGGCGGATCTGGCGGCGGTTGGTGCGGTCGAAGAGGGCGCCGCCGAGGCGGCGTTCCTGATGACTGATCGCTTGGCTGATCCGCGCCTGTGAGACGTGCAGCCGTTCAGCGGTGTGTCCGAAGTGAAGCTCTTTGGCCAGGGTCAGAAAGATCTCGATGTCCCTGATGTCCACACATGCTCCGATCTGCCGCTTGGCCTGGCCTGTCGCTCGAGCATACGACTCTGAGCGCAAAGCCTGAGATCAGGCGGGTTCTCATAACCATGGGGTTAACGGTGGCCACCGAACTTCGTCGTTGATCGCGACCCTGTGCTGTCGGCAGGCTGAGGCAATGACCTTGGACGTGACGGCCATGTACGCCATGCACGATGTGCTGCGCGGGGAACTGGCGGACCTCGGCCGCGTCACTGTCCGGTCTGACGGCGATCCCGGGCACATCCTGCGTACCACCGGCGGCTGGCCGCTGTTCAAGCGGGTTTTGCGCATCCATCTCAGCGCCGAGGACGAGATGCTTTGGCCGGTGTTGCGCCGTCGGCTGGCGCACCGGCAGGACGACCTGGTACTGCTGGAGGTGATGGAGGCCGAGCACACTGCCATCGACCAGGTGATAACGGCTATCGACGAGGTGCTTGCCGACCCCGCCGCCGATCCGGCCAGGCTCGGTGATCTCGCCGACTCCTTGGTGATCGGCTTGAGCGGGCACTTCACCCGCGAGGAGGCCGCCGCGATTCCACTGATTGTGCGCTTTGTGCCGCCGTCGCGGTGGACGCCTTTCGAGGAGGTCCATCGCCGGGAGCTCGGCGATCATTCGCGTTCAGGTCTCCGGGATGGATCTTGGAGATCGAACACCGCACGCAAGGGAGATTCATGATGGGGAAAGGTAACGGCGGTTTCTCGGAGACGGGGCTGCGCAGATGGCGTGAGGTGCTGGCACGGCATGTCGAGTCCGGGAGGATTCCCGGGCTGGTCGCCCTGGTCAGCCGGGGCGGTCATACGCACGTCGAAGCGATAGGGACGATGCGCCATGACGGTGGCCCGCCGATGCGCCGGGACACGATCTTCCGGATGGCCTCGACGTCCAAGCCGGTCACGGTCGCGGCGACGATGGTCCTGCTCGACGAGTGCAGGCTGCGGCTGGACGACCTGATAGATCAGTGGCTGCCGGAACTGGCCGGCCGGCGGGTGCTCAAGCGGATCGACGGCCCGCTGGACGAAACCGAGCCGGCGCGGCGGCCGATCACCGTGCGGGACCTGCTCACCTCCACGTTCGGGCTCGGCATGGATATGACGTCGCTGGGCACGCCGATCATGAACGCGGTCTTCGAGCTCGGGCTCACGCCCGATCTGCCGGAGCCCATGCCCGAGCCGGACGAGTGGGTGCGCCGCCTTGCCACGCTTCCGCTGATGCACCAGCCCGGGGAGCGCTGGCAGTACCACATCAGCAACGATCTGCTCGGCGTGCTCGTCGCCAGGGTCACGGGCAAGCCGTTCGAGACGTTCCTGCGTGAGCGCATCTTCGACCCGCTGGGGATGAAGGACACCGGTTTCCACGTACCCGCCGACAAGATCGACCGGCTGCCGGACCTCTACGCCCCCAACCCGGAGACTGGAGAGTTCAACGTGTGGGACGAGGCCGTGGGCGGGCGGTGGAGCAAGCCTCCGGCGTTCCCGGGTGGCGGCGGTGGGCTGGTCTCCACCGCGGACGACTATCACGCCTACTTCCGGATGCTGCTCAACCACGGGATGCACGGGACCGAACGGATCCTGTCCCGGCCCGCCGTCCAGCTCATGACCGCCAACCGCCTCACGCCCGAGCAACAAGCCACCCGAGACGCCATGGCCCGCAACAATGTCCACATTTCGTTCGGCCAAGGGCAGCACGGCGGCTGGGGCTTCGGGATGGCGGTGCGCACCGATCGCGGCGACTATGCGCCCATCGGCCAATTCGGCTGGGACGGCGGAAGCGGTACCTCGACCTACGCAGACCCGGACAACCAGGTGACCGGATTCCTGCTCACCCAGGTCGGGCTCACGGTCCCGGATCCGGCAAGGGCCATCCACGACTTCTGGACCACGGTCTACCAGGCGATCGAGGACTAACACCGAGCTGGCCAGAGCGGAACACCGTGTCAGCGGCCGTGTCAGGACGGCGGCGGGGTGGAGTCAGGCCGGACGAAGACAGTAGCCACATCACAGAAAAAACGGCACTTCCCGAACTGAAGGAGTACGCAACCATGTCCATCACCCTTTCCGACCAGGACAAGAACACCTTGCGCACCGCCGCCTACGGTGCCGTCGCGCTGCTGTCCGCCGCCGGTGCAGCCGGTGGCTCGCCCCACAAGATCGCCACCAACGGCAGCATCGCGCTGGCCTCCGCGACCGGCCCGGTCGGGCACGTGCTCGCGGAGAAGTCAAAGGTGAAGAACCTGAACGGCAAGTCCGTGGCCGAAATCGCCGATCACGTGCTGCCGGCCCTTGCGGAAGCCGCGAGCCTGCTCAAGAAGCAGGATCCGGCGGAAGCCGCCAACTTCCGCAGCATCGTCAGCATCGCCATCGAATCGGCCAACCGGGCACACCAGGGCGAGCCCAGCCCCACCATGGTGGAGATGACTCGCAAGATCACCGAAGCCCTCGACGCCGCTTGATGAGGTCGGTTGCCTGGTCTAGCGCTCAGCGCTGGACCAGGCAGCAGCCTGATCAGCTCGTCGCCTTGTCCAGTTCCTGTAAAAGCTTGTGGGCGGCCAGTTCCACGTCTTTGTGCCGCCATTCCATCGCCCGGTAGACGCAGGCGACAAGACCGGTGCGGTGCAGTCGCTTGAAATCGCCGTAGGCGAATCCGTACCGCGCCTTTGTCTCGTCATTCGCGCCGACGGTCAGCGCCAAGTGCCACTGGCCGTAGTCATCCCAGGAGTGCTTGTCCAGGAACGCGTTCTGGCTGGCCGCGTCGGGCTGGACCTCGCCCCAGTCGCTGTCGAGCACATACTGGCCGGCCTTGATGAGCTCGCGGGCATGTTTGACGGCCGCGTCATTGACTTCATATTTGGCCATACCGGTCCGGTACCCACCTCATAATCGGCCGAATCCCGAGAGGTGGCGCAGTGCTGAGCGGGCCGCGTGGTAGCCGCACATGCCGTGGACACCCGCGCCCGGCGGCGTCGCGGCGGAGCAGATGTAGTAACCGGGGACGCCGAGGTGGTACGGGTCGAGCGCGAGACGCGGTCGCAGGGCCACCTGTCGCGGGGTGTTGGCACCGGTGGCGATGTCACCCCCGACGAAGTTGGGGTTGTAGGCGGCAAGTTCGGTCGTCGTGCGCACCGCCTTGAAAAGAATCCGTTCCCGGGTACCGGGTGCGAAGCGCTCGATCTGGCCAAGGATCGCCGCGCTGGCGTCGCCGCTGTAGCCGTTGGGCACGTGTGCGTATGCCCAGATCGGGTGCACGTCGCCGGCCGACCGGGTCGGGTCGGCGAGGTACTGCTGCCCGACGAGGACGAATGGGCGCTCCGGCAGCTCGCCCCGGCCGATCGCCCGCTCGGCCGCGTCGATCTCCTCGAAAGTCCCGCCCAGGTGGACCGTGCCGGCGCGGCGTGCCTGCGGGTACGTCCACGGGATGCCGCCTTCGACGGCGAGGTCGAGTTTGAACGCGGCCGGGCCGTACCGCCAGCGGCCCAGCGCGCTGCGCACCCGACCGGGCAGGCGCCGGCCCATGATGTCGACGACGGCGTGCGGGCTGAGGTCGAACATGACGACGTCGGCGGCGGGCAGGTCGGCCGCGGAGCGGACCGGCCGCCCGGTCTCCACGACACCACCGGCTGCGCTGAGCGTCGCGGCCAGCGCGTCGGTGATTGCTCGCGAGCCGCCCCGCGCGACCGGCCAGCCGTACCGGTGCCCGGCGGAGATGAGCATCAGGCCGATCGCGGCCGTCGTGGGCGTGTGCAGTGGCTGGAACGCGTGTGCCGCCACACCCGCGAAAAGCGCGCGGGCACCGTCGGTCCGCCACCGGCGCGCGATCCACGACGCCGGCTGCAGCGCGCGTACCCCGAACCGGGCCAGCCGCAACGGGCGCTTAGGCAGGTGGATGACCGGGCGGAAGACCTCGTCGGCAAGCGCGTCGAACTGGCTGGAGAGCGGTTCGAAGAGCCGGTGCCAGGCGCGCCCGTCGACGCCGAGGGCGGCCTCGGTGTCGGCAAGCGAGCGCCACATCGAGGCACCGCCTCCACCGTCGAGCGGGTGCGCGAGGTCGACCTCCGGCTGGCACCAGACCAGGCCGTGCTGCTCAAGGTCCAGCGACCGCAGGACGGGCGATCCGGCGCCTACCGGGTGGATCGCCGAGCAGTGGTCGTGCAGCAGACCCGGCAGCGTCAGCTCGCTGGTCCTGGTCCCGCCGCCGATCTGGTCGGCCGCTTCGAGCACGGTGACCTTCAGGCCGGCCCGTGCCAGGAGAACCGCCGCGGTCAGCCCGTTCGGACCGGCTCCGACAACGATCGCGTTCGTCATCGGTTCAGTGTCACCAGATTCGGGCCGCGGCGCACGTCGCGCACGGGAATGGTGCCGTCGCCGTCGAGCCAGGGCTGGCGCGAAACCATGTCGGCGACGTCAACGTAGCCCTCCTCGACCAGCCCGGCCGCGGCGTCGACGATCCGGTAATGCTGGCACTGCCGGTGGATCGGCTGCGACTCGAGGATGACGACCCGCAGGTCGCCCTCGGCGTACCCGCAACGCTCCTGCACGGCCCGCAGCAGTGACTCGTCGTGCAGGTGCCCATCGCCGAAGTTCCAGCCCAGAACCGTGCCGGCGACCGTCTCGCCCTCGCGGATCGCGTACGCGTCGAGGTCGGGCACCGCGCGCGGCAGCAGACCCATCAGCGCTCGACCGTGGGTGTGCATCGCGCGCCAAGCCAAACCTTTGTACAGCAACAGATTCGCCACCTCCGCGCCGTACAGTTTGGACAGTTGCGTCACCGGACGGGTCCCCGCCTTGCGGATACTGCGGTCGAGCACGTCCTCGGCGCCTTCCCGGAAGCACCACAGGCTGGTCGCCCAATTACCGGCGTAGTAACGCATCGAGGGAAGGAACGAGACGAGCCGCGGTGCCACATTGCCGAGCGCGACGACAGCGAACAGCGCGGTCGCCAGCAGCGCCACGAGCACCGGCGCACCGGCGTCGCCGAATCCGATGCCGGCGTAGTGGCCGAACAGTACGAGCGCGGAGTAGACGAAGAAGACGTTCCACTCCAGCGGTACGCCCATCGGGAAGGTCGAGAAGATGTGGCTGTGAAACAGCACCATGATCGCCAACGCGACCGCCGTGAGGGTACCCCCGCTGGAGAAAAGCAATACCGCCGGCACGGTGAACTCGATGACCGTGCCGGTGTGCGCGGCCAGCGCCGCCAGCCGTGACGGGCGCAGGTCCTCGGGGAAGCGGCGATAGAACCTGCGCTTGAGCCACTTGACGCGCTGCAATGGGCTGTTACTGATCATGACCGCGACGACGAACGGGAAGTGCCGGTTGAGTTTCGAGGTCGCCGCACCCCACCAAAGCGCGACCATGACGAGCTTCAGCCCGAGCACCATGTCCGCGCCCGGCAAAGCGAAGACGAGCAGCACCACCCAGTAGTGCTCGCCGCGCGCGGCAAGGAAAATGGTCTTGTCGCGCAGGCCGAGCACGGCCAGCGCCACGACCAGCGGCACGAGCCGCGCCGGGTCGATGAGGCCGGATTCGCCGGGTGAGAGCAGCAACCAGACCGCGGACGCCAGCACAGCGAGGTAGAGCGCGACGTCGAGCGGGCCTCGCCGGGTGCCGCCGGTCAGCGGAATCCTCGGCCACGGCGGCAGCCGGACAGTGCCCGGCCGCAACCAGTAGAGCAGGCCACCCAGCGGCGGCAGGAAGCGCAGTGTCAGCGGACCCGACCCGCAGCCGAGCCCGAGCACCTCCCACAGCAGCGTCCAGATAACGATCTTCTGGAAGACGATCAGCTCGAACCACCAGGTGCCGACCTCGCCCAGCGAACCGATTCCCGGAGTGGTAGCGGCGACGACCGCCAGGCCACCGATCGCGTAAGCGGCGACCTTCACCACATATAACAGATGAATCGCATAGGGGGTACCGAATCCGTGGTCGACCCAATGCTGTGCCAGCGGCTTGATGCGCTGCAGATGTGGACGCGAGCGCCATTCCGCCAGGTCCAGTTCTGGCAGCAGCGGTTTGATCAATCCCATGGCACACCCGCGCAGACCGCAGTCGAATTGGTCGCACTCTATGCCGCCGAACCGTTGCTCGGCTAGGTGTCCTGGCCCCGGTCTTGGTGCGACTCGGTCGGGCAGCCGAAGACGGCTGGAACGCACTCGGCCGAGACGATGCTGCTGGCGATGCGCTCGAACTGCTGGCGGTCGCGGGCCGACAGGTGCGCGACGGTTTCGCTCAGCCGCCGGGAGACCTCGTCGTAGAACGCTTCGACGATCTTCTTTCCGCCCGGTGTCGGGGTGAGGTTCACCGCCCGGCGGTCGTGGTCGGGGGTGTCGCGGCGCAGCAGGCCGCGCCGCTCGATGCGGTCGACCAGGCCGCTGAGCCCGGGGCGTTCGAGCCTGAGCAGGTGAGTGAGCTCGGTCATGCCGCGCGGCTGGTCCTTGATCACGCATAGCAGCTGGGCCTGTGCCGGGCTGAGGTCGTGCTTGGCGCACAGCTCGGCGAATATCGCCTGAACCATGAATGACAGCCTGACGAGTGCCACGTCCGCTGGCAGTGTGGGGACCAAGGCTGACTCCTTATCTGCTTCGCCACAACCCAGCGTACCGGGCTTGCAGAACTTCGCGTCGCGAACTAGTTTTATTCGCGGCGCGAAGTATTTTTTAGTCAAGCGCGGGCGGCCACCGGAAGGAGAACGCCGCGATGTTCACGGACAAGGAAAGCGAATACCTCAACGGGCAGCGGCTCGGGCGCCTGGCCACGGTCACCGCGGGCGGCCGGGCCCATGTGGTACCCACAGGGTTCCGCATCAGCGACGACGGCACGGCGATCGAGGTCAGCGGGCACAACCTGGCCCAGCGGCGGCCACTGTACTTGCGCAACATCGAGGCCAACCCGTCGGTCGCCTTCGTCGTGGACGACCTGGCGTCGGTCAATCCGTGGTCGCCACGCGGGGTGACTGTGCGCGGCCGGGCCGAAATCCACACCGATGGCGGCACGCGCCTCGGGCGGGGGTTCGACTCGATGCTGATCCGGATCATGCCGGAGCGGATTACGTCGTGGGGGCTCGAGTCCCAGGCCTACGGGCCGCCGAACAGCCGCAAGGTGAACCAGAAGGAGAGCCGGTCATGAAGCTGGACAAGAACTTCCAACCGCGTGACGTCGCCGCTGCCGGCAGCTTGCGGTTCGACGGGGTAAAGGCGGCGATCGTCGGCGGGACCGGCGGCATCGGCCGCGCTCTCGCCCGGCTGCTGGCTTCGCGAGGCGCGAGCGTTCTGGTTGTGGGCCAGACGTTCCGCGATGCCGGGGTCCCGGGAATCGAGTTCCTGCAAGCTGACCTCAGCCTGATGCGCGAGGCTCAGCGGGTCGCTTCGGAGCTGCCGGCGGAGACGCTCGACGTCGTCGTCTTCACGACCGGGATTTTTGCCGCGCCCAACCGGCAGGAGACGGCCGAGGGCATCGAAAAGGACATGGCGGTCAGCTATCTGAGCCGCCTGGTCATCGTCCGCGACATCGCACCACGGCTCGGGACCGAACGGCCTCAGGGCGCACCGAAACCACGCGTGTTCGTGATGGGCTTTCCCGGCGCGGGCAACACCGGAACCCTTGACGACCTCAACGCCGAGAAATCCTACAAAGCAATGGCGGTGCACATGAACACGGTCGCGGGCAACGAGATGATCGTTCTTGATGCCGTGAACCGGTACCCCCAAATGAATTTCTTCGGTTTGAATCCTGGTCTTATCAAGACCGATATTCGCAGCAACTTCCTCGGCGCAGGCAGCGTGCGGCACCGGTTGACCGAGTGGCTGATCGGGCATCTGGCCCCGAGCGCCGATGACTATGCCCAGCGTATCGCGCCGCTGCTGGTGTCGCCGGACCTGGAAGGGCGCAGCGGCACGATGTTCGACCGCAAGGGCAGGGCGATCCTGCCGTCGCCCAAGCTGACCGGCGGTCACATCGACGCCTTCATGTCCGCCTCGCGGGCATTGGTTGCGGTCAGCTGAGGATCGACAATAGGCTATGCGCTATGAGCGCACGCAAAATGATGGCCGGTGTCATGGTCTGGACCACGGTGCTGGCCATCGCGGCCACCCCGACCGGGGCGGGAGCAGCCGATGCCGCCGGATCCGGCAACACCATCAGCTTCCGGCAGCGGCTGCAGCCGATCGACGGACTGGGGTTCGCCGAGGCATTCCAGCGCGCCACCCTCCTTCGAGGTGACCGTGGACTCTCCCCGGCAAATACCCAGGCAATCCTAGACCTGCTGTTCAGCCGGGACACCGGGGCCGGCGCGTCGATCGTGCGCATCGGGATCGGGTCGTCCACCGACGGCGTCTACGACCGGATGAAGACCATCCTGCCGGCCGATCCGGGCGGCCCCAACGCCGAACCGGTGTACACATGGGACGGTGACGACGGTGGGCAGGTGTGGTTCCTCAAGCAGGCGCAGCGATATGGCGTCAAGCGCGTGCTCGCCAACGCGTGGAGCGCGCCCGGGTTCATGAAGACCAACGGCACCGACACCAACGGCGGGGTGCTGTGCGGCCTGCCGGGAACGGCCTGCGCGAGCGGAGACTGGCGCCAGGCGTACGCCAACTACCTCGTGCAGTTCCTGCGGTTCTACCGGCAGGAGGGGATCCGCATCACCGACATCGGCTTCACCAACGAGCCGGACTGGACCGCGTCGTATGCCTCGATGCGCTTCACCCCGGAACAGGCGGTGGACATGGTCAAGGTGCTCGGTCCCACGTTGCGCGACAGCGACCTCGGGACCCGCCTGGTCTGCTGCGACTCCTTCGGCTGGCGCCACGAGCAGCCGTACAGCGCGGCGATCGAAGCCGACCCGGTCGCCGACCGGTTCGTGAGCACCCACACCGGGCACATGTACGCCAGCCGCCCCGACCAGCCGCTGCCCACCGGCAGTCCACAGTGGATGACCGAGTGGAACCCCAGCGGCAACACGTGGAACGAGGCATGGGACGACGGCACCGGCTGGTCAGGAATTGTGGTGGCCGAAAGCATCCACCAGACCTTCGCCGAGGCCGGCGCCAACGCGTATGTCTACTGGGTGGCGACGTCACTTGGCGCCACGCGCGGATTCATCCAGATCGCCGACGGCAGCGACGCGTATCGCGTGTCCAAGCGGTTCTGGGCGTTCGCCGCGTACTCGCGCTTCATCCGGCCCGGTGCGCATCGGGTACCCGTCCAGCTCGCCGACCCCAACCTGAAAGTGACGGCGTTCCGCAACCGCGGCGGCACCATGGTCGTAGAGCTGCTGAACACCGGCACGACCGAGGTCAGCACCGGCTTCGCCACGGACACCCCGATCCACCGCGCGACCACCTACCTGACCGACGAGACCCACTCGGTTGAGCAGATGTCCGATGCCCGGCTGCGGCATTCCCGTTGGGTACCGGTGCGGGTGCCCGCCCGATCGTTGACCACCGTGGTCCTGCGCTGAAGCGGTAGGCAAAGATGGCCGAGTGCGTCCTTTCCGTTTCTTCGGCGTAGCGGCGGCCGGGCCGGTCGGCGTTCGCGAGATCGTCGACACCGCGCGCATGGCCGAGGCTGCCGGTTTCACCGGCCTCGTCCTGCCCGATCACCTGCTCGAACAGCACGCCCCGATCCCGGTCCTTGCCACCGTTGCCGCCAAGACCGAACGGCTGCGGATCATGCCGTTCGTGCTCAACACCGGCCTGCGCCATCCGGCCGTGGTGGCGCAGGATCTGGCCAGCCTCGACGTCGTCTCCGGCGGCCGGCTCGAGATCGGCCTCGGCGCCGGCTGGAACCGCATCGAACACGACGCTATCGGCATACCCTTCGAGCCGGCCGCCCGGCGGGTCGACCGGCTCGCCGAGGCGATCGAGGTCATCAAGGGCTGCATGGCTCCCGGCCCCTTCTCCTATCGCGGGGAGTTCTACACACTGGAGCGGCACGACGGGTACCCCAAACCGGTGCAGCAGCCGCATCCACCGCTGTTCATCGGCGGCGGGGGTCGGCGGGTACTCACGTTGGCGGGCCGCCACGCCGACACCGTCGGGCTGGCCCCGCGCGTGCTGTCCCGCGCCGGTGCGGGCACGGGCACGGGCGCCTCGCCAGACGCGCACAGCCTCACCCGCGCCGCGGCCGCCTCGCCGGACGCGCACAGCATCACCCTTGCCGCGGCCGAGGAGAAGGTCGCCTGGGTCCGCGCGGCCGCGGGTGATCGCTTCGACCGGATCGAGCTGAACGTATATCCCAGCGGCGGGCCGCTTGTCGTCACCGCCGGCAGCATCGCACTGGCCCGGGAGCGCGCCGACAATCTGCGCCGGCTCACCGGGGTCGAACTCACCACGACCGAGATCCTGGAGTCCCCGCACGTGTTCATCGGGTCGGTCGACGAACTGGTCGACAAGATCCAGTCGCTTCGGGCGCGGCTCGGGGTCAGTTCCTTCATGCTCGGGGACGTCGGCACGGCCGCACCGATCGTGGAACGGCTCGCCAGCCGTTAGATTGGAGTTTGACGATGCCGTTCTCCGGGCGCTCGGCATCGACCCCAATCTCAAAGGAGACAGTGACATGTCCAGAACCCTTGCCCGGGTGGGTGTGCTGCTTACCGCGGCCGTCCTGATGGTGGTGTCCTCGACCGTGACCACCCAGCGCGCGGCGTCCGCACTCGATCCCTTCACCGGCTACCTGATGGCCCACTTCACCGGCGAGTCGGCCACCGGCGAGCAGATGTACCTCGCCTACAGCACCAACGGTTTGAACTGGACCGACCTGAACAGCGGCGGGCCGGTGCTGCTGTCAACGATCGGCACGCGCGGCGTGCGCGACCCCGCACTCGTCCGCTCACCCGCCGGCGACCGCTACTGGATCGTCGCCACCGACCTGCGCATCGCCAGCGGCACGTCGTGGAGCGACGCGGCGAACCGGGGCAGCACCTCGCTGGTGGTGTGGGAGTCGACGGACCTGGTGAACTGGTCCGCCCCGCGGCTGGTCAACGTCGCGGGCAGCATCCCCGGCGCCGGAAACGCTTGGGCGCCAGAGGCGATTTTCAACCCGGCGACCGGTGACTACGTCGTCTACTGGGCGACGAACTCCGCCCGCAACGGGGTCACCAAGCATCGCATCTGGTACGCGCGCACCGCCGACTTCCGCAGCTTCACCGCCGCCCAGCTGTTCATCGAGCGCGGCGGTAGCCAAGGCATCATCGACACCCAAATCGTCGAGGTACCCAACAGTGTCGGCGGGTTCCGCTACTACCGCGCATCGGCCGACGGCCACATCACGATCGAGGCCAGCAACTCGATCCTCGGCTCCTGGACCACCCTCGGGAACCTGTCGCACATGGGCATCTCCAACGGCACCACCGGCGGCAACGTCGTCGAGGGTCCGATGTGGGCACAGTTCAACGGCCGCAACGAGTGGAACCTCTGGCTCGACCAGTTCGCCACCGGCCGCGGCTACATGCCGATCAGCTCGACCAACCTCGGCAGTACCCAGAACTTCCGCACCCGCACCGACTACGGCATGGGCACGAACCGCAAGCGGCACGGCTCGATCCTCAACCTGACCGCCGCCGAGCAGAGCCGGGTGCTCGCCCGCTGGGGCGCCTCCACACCGGTCAACCGGATCCAGTCCTTCAACTTCCAGGACCGGTATGTGCGGCACGCGAACTTCGACGTGCGCATCGACCCGAACGTCAGCCCCGCCCAGGACGCCCAGTTCCGGCTGGTGCCGGGTCTGGCCAGCAGCTCCGGGTACGTGTCGATCCAGTCGGTGAACTTCCCCGGCTACTACCTGCGCCACTCCGGGTTCGACTTCGTGCTGGCACCCAGCGACGGCACGGCGGCCTTCGCCGCCGAAGCCACCTTCCGCCAGGTCGCCGGCCTTGCCAACTCGGGTTGGACCTCGTTCCAGTCCTACAGCCACCCGGATCGCTATATCCGCCACTACAACTACCTGCTCCGGCTCGATCAGATCACGACGGCGGTGGGGCGCAGCGACGCGACCTTCCGAGTGACTTCGTGAGCTGAATCTTCAGGTTTGCCAACGGCTGGCACGGCCGTCGGTTAGCCTGAAGGGTAGATGAATCGCAAGACCTGGCTCGGCCTGTTCCTCGTGGCGCTGTCGTACTCGCAGTTGCTCATCCCGCGCCGCATGTTCGACCGGCCGAGCTATGTCCTGTTCGGGTATGCCATGTTGCCCGGCAACCCGCTCGCGTTCTCGGCGGCGATGTTCACCCTTGGCGTCATCGTGTTGAGCGAGGGCATATGCCAGCGGTTCGGCGGGGTGTCGCTGTGGCGCTTTGCCACCGCGACACCGCGGCGGCTGCTGGGGGTGGTGCTGGCGGCGGGGGCGAGCGGGCTGGCGCTGGAGCTCATCGGGCAGTGGCTGGGCAAGCTGTGGGTGTATCCATATTGGACGACGTGGCTCTACGCGCTCGTGGTGGTGCCGGGGTTCGTGTTCTACTGGGTGTCGATTGTGGAGAGTTACCTTGCCGTCAAAGCGGTTCTCGACGCTCGATGGCGGGGGCGGGTGGATCCGGCGCGGCCTTTCCCGGTACCCCCAAGGGCTGGAATTCTTGGTTTTGCTCTTCTTGCTTGTGCCGCTTGGCTTTTCGGGCGGTGGTTCGCCGCGTATGGCGGCTACACCTTCGCGGTGATCCGGCCGGCGGCGGACGCGCCACCGTTCGGTTATGTGTTGCTGGCCTTCGCGGGCGGGTGGCTGGTCGCTGAGTGGCTGCTTAGTGCCCATCGGCGTTAATTCGTCGGGGGTTGTGTGGTGGTCGGTAGCGGCTCGTGGGCCGCAAGGCGTTTGAGTAGCTCGTCGAGGTCGGTTTTGGTGTAACGCCAGCGGAACGGTTTCGCGGCGAAGTTGTAGCGG
>DASUXL010000221.1:0-6431 GCA_036377915.1 Candidatus Limnocylindrales bacterium | reverse complement strand
AGGTCGGAGAGCATCTGCTCGCTCGCCGCCAGCTGCCCGTTGGCCTCGGCCACCATCGCCGCGGCCCGCTCCCGCACCCGCTCATACACGTCCAGCCCGAGCAGGCGGACCAGGATCTCCTGCCGCTCGGCCGGGCGGGCGTGCAGGAACGCGGCGAACTCGCCCTGCGGCAGCACCACGCACTTGACGAACTGGTCGTAGGGCAGGCCCACCACCTCCGGCACGGCGGCGTCAAGCTCCGCCGGGGTGCCCGCGATCGCCTCGCCCAGCTCGCTGAGCAGCTCCGCGCCGTCCAAACTGGACGGATCAAACCCCGGTGACAGCGCCTGCAAAGCCGCGGCGCGGGTCGAGGCACGGCCTTTGCCGTCGCGCCGCACCACCCGGGTCACCGCGTACCGTACCCCCGCAGCCTCAAAAACCAACCGCACCGCCGCTTCCGTCGCCGAAGGCGCCAGCGCGTGCGCGACCGACTTGACCCCCCAGCGCGGGGCGGTGCCATACAGCGCGAAGCACATCGCGTCGAGCACCGTCGACTTGCCCGCGCCGGTCGGCCCGACCAGGGCGAAGAAGTCGGTGTCGGTGAAGTCAACCGTTGTCGCCTCGCGAAACGCGGCGAAGCCCCGCATGTCCAGCCGAAGGGGTCTCATGCCATAGCCTCCTGCGTCGGCCATCCCTGCCGGTTGGCAGGCTGGCTGAGCTCGCGGTTCCTCCGGAATCCCAATCTCATGATGGGCTCGACAAGCTCGCTCAAGTCGTCACCACCTCGTCGAGGAGCCGGTCGAACAGCGCCTGCGTCTGCTTGTCGTCGCTTCCCTTGTGCGCCAGGTAATCCGCGAACAGCTCCGAAGGGTTCTTGCCCACCCGCGAGGGCCTTGCCTGCTTGTCGCCCTCAAGCTTGGCGTCCACCCGGATCTCCAGCGCCCGCGGGAACAGCTCCTGCACCGCCTCGCGCAGGCCGGCCCGCGGCGCCTCGGTGACATACACCCGCAGCCAGGCGTCGCCAACCTCCATGGCGGACAGTTCGTCGAGCGTGCCGCGGACGGTGCGCAGCGGCACCGAGACCGGCACCGGCACCTCCCGCACCTGCGCCGCCACCCCCGCGCTCACCTCGACAATCGACACCGACGGGGTGTTCTCCTCCTCGCCGAAGTCGATCGGCATCGGCGCCCCGCTGTAGCGCACCGGGCAGCGCCCCGGCAGGGTCTGCGGCCGGTGCAGGTGACCCAACGCCACATAGTGTGCGTTGGCCGGGAAGATGAAGGCGGGCACGGCATAGCTGAGGATGGTGTGCGCCTCGCGCTCCCCGCCGCCCATCACCCCGCCGACAACGGTCAGGTGGGTCGTGATCAGGTTGATGGTGCCCTCCGCGAACCCTTCGCACAGCGAGGAAAGCAGCCGCGAAAGGTGATCGGCGTAGGTCGCCTGTGCCTGCGCCTCGGTCAGCTCGAACATCTCCAGCGCGCGTACCGCATACCGCTGCGACAGGAACGGAAGCGCCACGCAGCACCAGCTTTCGCCCTCCCGCGTCGTGCCGCTGACGACGTGCTCCTCGCGCCGGTCGCTGACCCGCCCCCGCAACGTGATCCCGGCGGCGTCCGCCCACGGCCGCAACGCGTCGAGCGCGGCACCGTTGTCGTGGTTGCCGCCGATGGCGATCACGTCGGCGCCCGTGCCGCGCAAGGCGCTCAGGGCCCGCGTCACCACGCGGGTCGCCTCCGGCGACGGCTGCGCAGTGTCATAGAGGTCGCCCGCGACGATCACCAGGTCGGGCCGCTCCTCGCGGGCTACGGCGACCACGCCGGCCAGCGCTGCGATCTGCTCCTCGAGCCGTGACCGTCCTTTTAGGACCTTGCCTATGTGCCAGTCGGAGGTGTGCAGAACCTTCATCAGAACGGGATCCCGTCATCCGGAGTCTTCACCACGAGCAGGGGATCGGTGGCGCTGATCATGCTGGCCAGGGTGGCGCGCGGCGCCGGCCCCGCCTCGGCCGGGCGCGTCGCCCAAGCCGGGAACGGAAACTCCACGGCAAGCGGCACCGGGATCTCAGGCTGCGCCACGAACATGGTGCCCGGCTTGGCAAGCAGCACCCGCTGCCGCTGCGCCGGAGGCAGGAAACCATACTCCGGGCGCGACGCCTCCGCCGGATCGAGCCGCCCCACCACGCGGATCGCCGAGTTGGCCACGATGCGGCGCTCCACCTCGGAGGCGGTCTGCTGCGCCCCGATCAGGACCACGCCCAGCGAACGGCCCCGCTCGGCGATGTCGAGCAGCACCTCCTTGATCGGGCTGGTCCCCTCGCGCGGGGCGTACTTATTAAGCTCGTCAAGCACGACAAACAGCAGGGGCTTGGCCGTGCCCGCCTTTTCCTTGCGCTCGAACTCCGTCTTGAGCGTGACACCCACCACGAAACGCTGCGCCCGATCCGGCAGGTTGTGCAGGTCGACCACGGTCACCTGGGCGCCGTCGGTCGCCGTGATGCGATGCGACTTGCCGTTGGGCAGGTCGCCCCGGATGAGCCTGGACAGATCACGCTTGCTGGAGATGAGCCTGCGCACGAACGCATTGATCGTGCCGAGTCCCACCGCCGTCCCCGCCCACGAGCTGCGGGTGGCGTCGTCGTTGAGCTGGTCCACGAGATAGTCAACGAGTTGGTCATAGCCATGGATGGGTACCCCGTCCAGGCTCACCCCGCCGTCCTTGTCCACCGCGTTGCGGGCAAGCTGGGCCGTGACCGAGTGGACCACCATCGTGTACTGCTGGCGCTCGTCGTCGGCGTCGGCGAAAACATAGGGCAGCAGCCGGTCGTGACAGAACTCCGACAGCGTCCAGTAGAACGGGTCGACCCCGGTCAGCCGGCTCGCCACATCCGGGCTGCCCGACCGGTCGCCCGTCCTGGCCGGCGCATACACCTTCACCTGCGGGAACGGCGCCGCCTCCAGGTCCAGCCGGTGGTAGGCGGCGCGGGTGCGCTCATCGAGCCTCGTGTTCGGATGGTCGAGGAACAGCAGGTCCTCGCCCTTGACGTTGAAGATGAGCGCCTTGGTGTTGGCCGCCTCACCGCCGAACACGCCGGAGCGGAACACCGAGTAGAGCAGGAAGGTCGCGAAGCTGGTCTTTGTCGCCACACCCGAGATACCGGAGATCGACACGTGGGCACCCCGGCTGCCGTCGAGGAAGTCGGCATTGAGAAACACGGGCAGCCCGTCGCGTCCCAACCCCATCGGCAAGCGCCGCTGCATCCGGTCGAACGACAGCGCGCTGTCACGGGCCTCGCCCTTGGCCCTGTATGCCTGGGCTCCGGGCAGCGGCGGCACATAGACCTCGGGCTCCACCCGGGTCACCGTCACCTCGGCCGCCTCCTGCACCATCGCCGGAAGCATCCCCTCCGCGATCGCGAACACGTCGGAGTCGAAGCTCGCCCCCTCGTGCCGGGCGCGCACGCTGGTCACGACGCCCGCGATCGTCACCGCCCCAAGGTCGGGCAGGTCACGGGTGGTCACCACTACGTCATCAAGCTGCAAATAGGACCCATCGGTGACCGCCACCCAGAACGTCAGGGGGCTCGCATCCTCTGTGCCCAGCACCCTTCCAACGGGTGTGCCCGGTGTGTCGCTCACGGCCAAGACCATACCCCCCACCTCCGACAGCAAGATGGCATCGCCCGCACAAGGTCTCGCAATTTGCCTGGCAAATTGCGAGATTTCGCGCCCCACAGCGCGGAATTGCCAGGCAAATCATGCGATCTTATGGGCGTGGAGGTACGGGACTACACGAGGCAATCGGCCTACAGCGACCCGGGCAAGTACGCCGCCCTGCTCGACGACCTGCCGCGCGACATCGGCGCGCTCACCGCCGTGGTGCGCAACGTGATCGTGCACTACGTGGCAGGTGGCTTCGAATTCACCGGCGACCGGCTCGCCGAAATCGACTGCAAGTTCGTGGAGCGGATTCTCGACACCGATCAGGGGCGCCATCCGTTTCCGCTCGCCGAGCCGCGCCGGCCCGACCAGCGGGTCGCGGGCTGCTGCCGGGACTTCACCCTGCTCACCGTGGCCGCCCTCCGCCATCAGGGGGTACCGGCCCGCAGTCGCGCGGGCTGGGCCTCCTATCTCCAGCCGGATTTTCACTACGATCACGTCATCGCCGAGTACTGGAACGGCGAGCGCTGGGTGTGGGTGGACGCCCAGGTGGGTGAGCTTGACATTCCACCCGACGCGGGCCTGTTCGACTCGGGTGCCACGGCGTGGCGGGCACTGCGCCGGGGCGAGATCGATCCCGATAACTACGGTGTCTGGCCGGGTTCGCCGCTTCGCGGGGACTGGTTCATCCGCAACTATGTGATTCACGAGGTGGCCCACCGGTACCGGGATGAGCTGCTGTTGTGGGAGGAGTGGGGAGCGATCGCCCACAGCTCCCACGACCTAGCCGGCGACCTGGCGTTCTTCGACGACGTTGCGGAGTTGCTCGTCCGTGCCGACGGCGGCGACGAGTCCGCCGAGCGCGAGCTCCACCGCGTGTACACGACCGACGACCGGCTACGTCCGGGGGAGGCCGTCCGTTCCTTTTCACCGGCGCACGTCGGCTAGCTGACAGGCGGTAAAGCCGCCAGCCGTTACCGTCCACGGCGTGGCGAACAAGCTGACAAGCATGGTCCTTGATGGATCGAATCCTTCCTCCGTCTCGGCCCGTGCTCGTGGCCGCCGCTGGCGTGAGCTGCTTGCACGTTTCCCGGACATCGAGCGCATGCGGATTCTGGACCTGGGCGGGCGGCCTCAGTTCTGGCGGGACGCGCCGATCAAACCGGCCGCCGTCACCACCGTCAACCTGATCGACCTCCCGGCCGACGAGCCGTGGATCACCGCGCTCGTCGAGGACGCGTGCGTGTCAAAGTGGACGCACGGCACGTTCGACCTGGTCATCTCCAACAGCCTGGTGGAGCATCTGGGCGGTGTGGCCCGGCGCGCCCAGTTCGCCGACGTCGTGCACCAGGCCTCGGACCGCTGGTGGATCCAGACGCCGTACCGCTACTTTCCGGTGGAGCCGCACTGGTTCTTCCCCGGGTTCCAGTTCCTTCCCCTTCCCCTGCGCATCTCGATCACGCGCCGCTGGCCGCTGGGCTACCGTCGCGCGCAGACCCGGGAACGCGCATACGACCTGGTGCAGGAGGTCGAGCTGGTGACGATCACCGAGATGCGCCGGCTTTTCCCGGAGGGTGACATCTGGTTCGAGCGCATGGCCGGGCTGGTCAAGTCGCTTGTCGCGGTCCGCTCCTGACGTGTCGCATCAGGACGGTGCCGTCGTCGGCGGTCAGCACGTGCTCGATCCGCATGCCCCGCGCTGGGTGCGGCGCGCCCGCGATGATCCGCCCGGAACCGGGGCCGGCCAGCAGCGGTGACACGGTCAGGCACACCTCGTCCACCAGGTCCAGCCGGGTCAGCTCGCCGAGCAGCCCCGGGCCGCCCTCGCACAGCACATGCCGGAAACCCCTGCCCCGCAACAACTCCAGCCCGTGCGCCAGATCGTCGCACGGCACGATCTCGGCCACGCGCGCCAGCGCGACATCCACCCCGGCCACGCCGGTCGTCAGGACGATCGCGCCGGCCAGCGCGGGGTGACCCGGGTCCAGATCAAGAGATTTTGAGACAACAACCATCCGGGGGTACCGGGAAAGTCCGCGCTCATCCCGCCAAGCCCTGCGTTGCGGGTCCAGCGTCAGTGGCTTGTAGTTCTCGGCCCGGAACGTCCCGGCGCCCACCATCAGCGCGTCGCAGACCATCCGCAGCAGGCGGAACACCCGCTTGTCGGCCTCGCCGGACAGGCCGGCCGAGACTCCACCCACCTCCACCGCACCGTCGAGACTGGTGACGAAGTTTGCCCGTACCCCCGGAAATGGCGGATAAAGCTCGGACAGTGCGCGGTCGGCGTAGCTCTCGATGCGCAAAGCCTTATTCTCCCGCCGCCCCGGTGGCGGGCTCCGCGGGCTCCGGCTCCTTGTGCTGGCAGTCGCACCAGGAGCGGCCCGGGCAGTCCCGGTGCCTGCGCTCACGGCAGGCTTGGCAGATCATGGCTCAAGGGTAATCGGCGGGCCGGAGAGCTCACGGTCCGTGCGGAGAGTCCGCAGAATGTAACGGAATGGGATCGCTCCCAGTGGCCTATTGACACCCATGTAACGCGATGGCAATCATGGGAGCGCTCCTACGGGAGCGCTCCCATGATTCTTCCCACCGTCTTCAGAGGGGCCTAAGAAATGAGCGCAGCCTGGAAGCGCGCCGCCATAGCGACACTGGCGGCGGTCACCGCATTGGGTGGCCTCGCGGCATGTTCCAAGAAGGACGAAGCGACCGAGCCGGGCAAGATCAAGCTGGTCGTCGACCACTTCGGCGAGTTCGGCTACGACGATCTGGTCAAGCAATACATGCAGTCGCACCCCA
>DASUXL010000220.1:0-26428 GCA_036377915.1 Candidatus Limnocylindrales bacterium | reverse complement strand
AAGTCGCTGTGGGAGAAGGGCCTGATCTACGAGGGGTTCCGGGTGCTGGCGTACTGCTGGCGGTGCGAGACACCACTGTCCAACACCGAGACCCGCATGGACGACGTGTACAAGGACCGGGTCGACCCGGCGAGCACCGTCGCGTTCCGCCTCGAAACCGGCGAGCTGGCGCTGGCGTGGACGACAATGCCGTGGACGCTGGTGCCCAACGTGGCACTGGTCGTCGGGCCGGACGTGGACTATGCCGTCGTCGAGAAGGACGGCGAGCGGTACGTGCTGGCGGAGGCGCGGCTCGGGGCGTACGAGAAGGAGCTTGGTGACGCCACCCGGGTCGGCACGCTCAAAGGCAGCGAACTGGTCGGGCGCAAGTACGAGCCCATGTTCGAGTTCCTGGTGGAGCGGATGGCCGACGCGCCGGCGGCTTTCACTGTGCTGGGCGGGGACTTCGTGTCCACCGAGGACGGCACGGGCATAGTGCAGGTCGCGCCGTCGCACGGTGAGGACGACTTCAACATCTGTACCGCGGCCGGGATACCGGTCGTGGTGACCGTCGACGACCGCACCAACTTCACCTCGATAGCCCCCCGCTTCGAGGGGATGCAGGTGTTCGAGGCGAACAAGCCGATACTTCGGGAACTGCGGGAACGCGGCCTGGTGGTGCGCACCGACCAGTACAACCACTCGTACCCGCACTGCTGGCGCTGCGACACACCGCTGGTGTACAAGGCGGTGTCGAGCTGGTTCGTGCAGGTGACGGCGATCAAGCAGCGCATGCTGGAGCTCAACCAGCAAATAAACTGGACGCCCGCGCACATCAAGGACGGCCAGTTCGGCAAGTGGCTGGAGAACGCGCGCGACTGGTCCATATCCCGCAACCGGTTCTGGGGTTCGCCGATACCGGTGTGGAAGTCCGACGATCCGGCGTACCCCCGCATGGACGTGTACGGGTCGCTGGCGGATCTGGAGCGCGACTTCGGTGTGCCCGTCCCGGATCTGCACCGGCCGTTCGTGGACGAGCTGGTGCGGCCCAATCCGGACGACCCCACCGGCAAATCCATGATGCGGCGGGTACCGGAGGTGCTCGACTGCTGGTTCGAAAGCGGCTCCATGCCGTTCGCTCAGGTCCACTACCCGTTCGAGAACGTCGACTGGTTCGAGCACCACTACCCCGGCGACTTCATAGTCGAGTACATACCGCAGACCCGCGGCTGGTTCTACACGCTGCACGTGCTGGCCACAGCGCTGTTCGACCGGCCCGCGTTCCGCAACTGTGTCTGTCACGGCATCCTGCTGGGCGAGGACGGCCGCAAGATGTCCAAGAGCCTCAAGAACTATCCCGAGGTCTACGACATGTTCGACAAGTACGGGTCGGACGCGATGCGGTGGATGCTGATGGGTTCGCCGATCCTGCGCGGCGGCGACGCGCTGGTGTCGGAGACGGCGATCCGGGACGCGGTGCGGCAGGTGCTGCTTCCACTTTGGAACGTCTACTACTTCTTCACCTTGTACGCCAACGCTTCCGGGCATACGGCGCGCAAGCGGGCCGACTCGGCGCACGTGCTCGACCGGTACGTGCTGGCCAAGACGCGCTCGCTGGTCGACGAGGTGACGGCGGAGATGGACGTCTTCGACGTGACGGGCGCGTGCGCCGCGGTGCGGTCCTATCTGGACGCTCTGACCAACTGGTACGTGCGGCGCAGCCGGGACCGGTTCTGGGCGGGCGACGCCGACGCCTTCGACACCCTTTACACGGTGCTGGAGACGGTGGCGCGGCTGATGGCGCCGCTGGCGCCGCTGACCGCCGAGGAGATATGGCGCGGCCTGACCGGTGAGCGGTCGGTGCACCTGGCGGACTGGCCGCGGGCGACCGCGCTGCCCGCCGACGACCTGCTCGTCAGCTCGATGGACAAGGTGCGCGAGGTCTGCTCGGCAGCGCTGTACCTGCGCAAGGCCAAGGGTTTGCGGGTGCGCCTGCCGCTGCCCAAGCTGACCGTCGCGTTCTCCGGTGCCAGCGGGCTCAGCGACTACGCGGACCTGATCGGCGACGAGGTGAACGTGAAGGAGGTCGTGCTCACCGACGACGTGGCCGCCCACTGCGAGCAGGTGCTCACGGTGGTGCCACGGGCCTTGGGCCCGCGCGTCGGCGGCACCGTCCAGCAGGTGATCAAGGCGGTGAAGGCGGGCGAGTGGACCCTGGTCAACGGCACGCCCACCGCCGCCGGGGTCGCCCTGCAGGAAGGCGAGTACGAGCTGAAACTGGTCGTGGCGGACGCCGAGCACTCGGCGGCGCTGCCCGGCTCCGAGGCCGGCGTGGTCGTCCTCGACACCGACGCCACCCCGGAACTCCTCGCCGAGGGCCTCGCCCGCGACGTCGTCCGCGTCGTGCAGCAGGCGCGGCGAGAAGCCGACCTGGCCATCACCGATCGCATAGAACTGCTGGTGGCGGCCACGGCCGACGTCGAAGCAGCCGTGGAAGCCCACCGGGACTTCGTGTCCAGTGAGACCTTGGCGACAGCGGTGCGCTTCGGCCCGGTACCCCCGGATGGTTTTGAAGGTGAGGCAGGAGAGGGCGAGCGAGTCTCGGTCAAGGTCACGCGCGCCTGAACGCAACACGATCCGTGCCCCGGCAGCCGATGCCGGGGCACGGGACGGGTAATCCCAGTACGGTATCTTCAGCACCCGTCGCCTACCTCGCAGCTGAAGGGAACCAACCGTGCCGGTGCTCTACACGATCGGAATGTTGACGGCCGGGCCCGCCATCCGCCAACTATGGCGGCCGAAGGTGGAGGGCCTCGAGCACGTGCCGGCGACCGGGGGCGCGATCTTCTGCGGAAACCACATCTCGGTGGCGGACGAGTTCTTCCTCGGCGCGGTCATCAACCGGCCGATCGCCTTCTGGGCCAAGGAGGAGTACTTCGTCACGCCGGGCCTGACCGGGCTGTTCTACAAGGGCCTGATGAACGGGCTCGGCGCGATCCCGGTGCACCGCGCCGGTGGGCGAGCGGCGCTGAGCGCCTTCGACGCCGCGATCCCGCACCTGCAGAACGGCGGGCTGGTGTGCGTGTACCCGGAAGGGACCCGCTCGCCCGACGGCCGGCTCTACCGCGGCCGCACCGGCGCCGCCCGGCTCGCGCTTGCCTCCGGAGTCCCGATCATCCCGGTCGGCACCGTCGGCACCGACAAAGTCCAGCCGATCGGGCAGGTGATGCCGACCGTCAAGCGCGGCGAGGTGACCATCAAGTTCGCCAAGCCGATCGATGTGAGCGAGTGGCAGGAGGCCGACTCGGCCAGCACCGCAGCCCGGGAGATCACCGACAAGCTGATGTCGACCATCCAGAGCCTGACCGGTCAGCAGTATGTCGCCCGCTACGCCCCTAAAAGAGAGAAGGCTTAGCGGTTACGCTTAGTGGTTATGCGTGGAGAGTCGGTATTCCCTGAGCTTGAACAGCTGTTGCCGCTGGTCAGCAAGCCGATCCAGTATGTCGGCGGTGAGCTGGGCGCGACGGTCAAGCCTTGGGACACCGCCTCCGTCCGCTGGGTCCTGATGTACCCGGACGCCTACGAGGTGGGCCTGCCCAACCAGGGCGTGCAGATCCTGTACGAGGTGCTCAACGAGCGGGAGGGCGTTCTCGCCGAGCGGACCTACTCGGTCTGGCCCGACCTCGAGAAGCTCATGCGGGACAACGGCGTGCCGCAGTTCACCGTCGACTCCCATCGCGCGGTCGGCGACTTCGACCTGTTCGGAGTGTCCTTCGCCACCGAACTTGGTTACACCAACCTGCTGACCGCCCTTGACCTGGCGGGCATCCCGCTGTCCGCCGCGCAGCGCACCACCGACCACCCGATCGTCGTGGCCGGCGGGCACGCCGCGTTCAACCCGGAGCCGATCGCGGAGTTCATCGACGCGGCCGTGCTCGGCGACGGCGAGGAGGCGGTGCTCGAGATCACCGAGATCGTGCGGCGGTGGAAGGCCGAGGGCAGCCCGGGCGGGCGCGACGAGATCCTGCTGCGCCTCGCCCGCACCGAGTCCATCTATGTTCCGCGCTTCTACGACGTGGACTACCTGCCCGACGGCCGGATCCAGCGCGTCGTCCCGAACCGGCCGGACGTGCCCTTCCGCGTCCACAAGCGCACCACGATGGATCTCGACGCTTGGCCGTACCCGAAAAAACCCTTGGTGCCATTGGCGGAGACGGTCCACGAACGGTTCGCCGTCGAGATCTTCCGCGGGTGCACGCGCGGCTGCCGGTTCTGCCAGGCCGGGATGATCACCCGTCCGGTGCGGGAGCGTTCGATCACCACGGTCGGCGAAATGGTCAAGCAGGGCTTGGAGTTCTCCGGCTTCCAGGAGGTCGGGCTGCTGTCGCTGTCCAGCGCCGACCACACCGAGATCGGCGACATGTGCAAGGGGCTGGCCGATCAGTACGAGGGCAGCAACGTGTCGCTCTCCCTGCCCAGCACCCGGGTTGACGCCTTCAACATCGACCTGGCGCAGGAGCTTTCCCGCAACGGCCGGCGCACCGGGCTGACCTTTGCCCCCGAGGGCGGGTCCGAGCGGATCCGCCGGGTGATCAACAAGATGGTCTCGGAGGAGGATCTGATCCGGACCGTCGTCACGGCGTACTCCAACGGCTGGCGGCAGGTGAAGCTGTACTTCATGTGTGGCCTGCCCACCGAGACCGACGAGGACGTGGTGCAGATCGCGCGCCTCGCCCACGAGGTGATCAAGTCGGGCCGGGCGGCGACCGGCTCGAAGGAGGTGCGCTGCACGGTCAGCATCGGCGGGTTCGTACCCAAGCCGCACACCCCCTTCCAGTGGGCGGCGATGGACACCCCCGAGGTGATCGACAACCGGCTCAAGCTGCTCAAGCAGGCCATCAACTCGGATAGGTCGCTGGGCCGGGCGATCGGTTTCAGGTACCACGACGGCCAGCCGTCGCTGATCGAGGGCCTGCTGGCCCGCGGTGACCGCCGTGTCGCCGCCGTCATCCGCGAAGCGTGGGCGATGGGCGGTCGGTTCGACGGCTGGAGCGAGCACTTCTCCTACCAGCGGTGGCTGGAGGCCTGTACCAACGCGGGTGTGGACATCTGGTGGTACACCACCCGCGAGCGCGAGGAGTCGGAGGTCCTGCCGTGGGACCACCTGGACTCCGGCCTCGACAAGGAATGGCTCTGGAAGGACTGGCAGGACGCCCTGACCGAGTACGAGCAGGACGACTGCCGGTGGACGCCATGCTTCGACTGCGGGGTGTGCCCGTCGATGGACACGCACATCCAGATCGGCCCGACCGGGCGCAAACTCCTCCCCTTGACGGTGGTGTAAGTGGCCAAGCGGCAACCTCCCGGCGGACAGGCGCCCGTTGTGCAGCGGGTGCGGGTCCGCTATGCCAAGCGCGGCCCACTGCGGTTCACCTCACATCGTGATTTTGCCCGCGCCATCGAGCGGGCCATCCATCGGGCACGCGTGCCCATCGCCTACTCGCAGGGGTTCACCCCTCACCCCAAGATTTCATTTTCGAGCGCGGCGCCGACGGGGGTCGCCTCGGAAGCCGAGTATCTCGAGCTTGGCCTGCGTGAACGGGTCGAACCGGACCGGCTGGCAAAGGATCTCGACGAGGCCCTCTCGCCGGGGCTGGACATCGTTGAGGTCGTCGAGGCGCTGACGACGGACAGCCTGTCCGACCGCCTCACCGCCTCGCACTGGCGTGTCGAGCTGCCCGGTGTGGCGGTCTCGGCGGCCGCCGAAGCCGTCGCCGCGTTCGTCGCTGAGCAGGAAGTACTGGTCGAGCGGCTGTTCAAACAGGGCCGGCGCACCTTCGACGTGCGCCCGGCGGTGCATTCCATCACGCCTGTTGAGGGACCTGACGGGTCGATCGGGGTCCCGTGTGCCATACTCGACCTTGTCGTACGGCAGGTCACCCCGTCCGTGCGACCCGATGACGTCCTATCCGGCCTGCGTGCGGTGGCTGACCTGGATATGGCGGCGCCCGCTCGGGTGATCCGCCTTTCCCAGGGCACGTTGACTCCGCGGGGGGAGATCGTCGATCCGCTAGCGCTGGATCGCGACGCGGCCGTCGTCGGAAACAGACTTACGTGACCGAGAGGGTCACGAGAACATAGGTGGTCCTGAGTGGCTGCGTGTGCCTTTGCGGCACTGGTGCGCCCGGGATCCCCAGAACTGGAGAATTGTCCGGATGCTCGAAAACGAGCCCAACGAGCGGCCCGAAGTGGCCGACACCAACGAAGCACAGCCCGAAGAGAAGCCAAAGCGCCGTCGGGCAACCCGTAAGAGCGCTGCTGCTGCCGCCGCGGAGACGCCCGAGGCGGCGCCGGAGGAGACTCCGGCGCCGGCCAGACGGCGCCGCAGGAAGGCGGACGAGGCCGCTCCCGAGCCGGAAGCGCAGGCGGAACAGTCGCCCGAGCGCAAGCCGGCCGCGACCTCGGTGCTGTTCATGGCGCCATCCGCCGACGATCCTCAACCGGTCGAGGACGAAGATGGCGGCAAGCGGCGACGCAGGCGGCGTGCCCGCGGCTCCGACGAGGAGACTGTGGCACCCGCGGCCGAGGAGGCGGTGGAGTCCGCCGCCGACGAGGCCCAAGACGAAGACGACGAGGACGGTGCCAAGCGCCGCCGTCGCGGGCGCCGCGGCCGTGGCCGTGGCAAGGGCACCGCGGAGGACGAGGCGCTCGCCGAAGCCGATGAGGAGCCCGCCGAGACCCCCGATGAGGGGGAGGGCGGCGAGGAGACGCAGCTCAGACGGCGTCGCAGGCGTCGCCGCAAGGGCGAGGCCGGCGATGACGGCGAGGACGACGCCAACACCGTCGTCAAGATCCGCGAGAAGCGGGGCGGCGGCGGTGGCGACGAGGTGCAGGGCGTCACCGGTTCCACCCGGCTGGAGGCCAAGCGGCAAAGGCGCCGCGACGGCCGCGAGCAGCGCCGCACCCGGCCGCCGATCCTGACCGAGGCCGAGTTCCTGGCCCGCCGCGAGGCGGTCGACCGGGTGATGGTGATCCGCGAGAACACCGACCGCACCCAGATCGCGGTGCTGGAGGACGGCGTGCTCGTGGAGCACTACGTCACCCGCGCGTCCGCTTCGACGATGGTCGGCAACGTGTACCTGGGCAAGGTGCAGAACGTGCTGCCGAGCATGGAGGCCGCCTTCGTCGACCTCGGGCGCGGGCGCAACGCCGTGCTCTACGCCGGTGAGGTCAACTGGGACGCGGCCGGGCTGGAGGGCAAGGCCCGCTCGATCGAGCAGGCGCTCAAATCCGCCGACTCGGTCCTGGTACAGGTGACCAAGGACCCGGTCGGCCACAAGGGCGCCCGTCTGACCAGCCACATCGCCCTGTCCGGGCGGCATCTCGTCTATGTCCCGCACGGCAACACGTCGGGGATCAGCCGCAAGCTGTCCGACGTGGAGCGGCGGCGGCTGCGCGACATCCTCAAGAAGCTGGTGCCCGAGGGCGCCGGGGTGATCGTGCGCACGGCCGCGGAGGGCGCCTCCGAGGAGGACCTTGCCCGCGACGTGACCCGGCTGCAGGCGCAGTGGGAGGACATCCAGACCAAGGGCGCCGAGGGTGGCGCGCCGGTGCTGCTCTACGCCGAGCCCGACCTGGTCATCCGGGTGGTCCGTGACCTGTTCAACGAGGACTTCAAGGAACTGGTGATCCAGGGCGACAACGCCTCGGACACGGTCGAGTCGTACCTGGAGCACGTGTCCCCGGATCTTGTCGGCCGGGTGCGCCGCTATGCGGGGACGCAGGACGTGTTCGCCGCCTACCGGGTCGACGAGCAGATCCTGAAAGGCTTGGACCGCAAGGTTTTCCTGCCCTCCGGTGGGCACCTGGTGATCGACCGCACCGAGGCGATGACCGTCGTCGACGTCAACACCGGCAAGTACACCGGTGCGGGCGGCAACCTCGAGGAGACGGTCACCCGCAACAACCTTGAGGCGGCCGAGGAGATCGTGCGCCAGCTGCGCCTGCGCGACCTCGGCGGCATCGTGGTCATCGACTTCATCGACATGGTGCTGGAGAGCAACCGCGAGCTGGTGCTGCGCCGCCTCACCGAGTGCCTCGGCCGCGATCGCACCAAGCACCAGGTCACCGAGATCACCTCGCTAGGGCTGGTGCAGATGACGCGCAAGCGCATCGGCGCCGGGCTGCTCGAGGGGTTCAGCGAGCCGTGCGAGCACTGCAAGGGCCGTGGCGTGATCGTGAACATCGACGCGGTGACCGAGCGCAAGCCGGCTTCGGCGGCGGTGGCGGCCCCGGTTTCACCCGCGCCGGTCAACGGTGCGGTGGAGATCGACACCGAGGGGTATGACCTTTCCCGGTACGCCAACGCCGACGATGACGACCTCGACACCGTCCAGGACGAGGACGACCAGCCGGTGCGCCGCAGGACACGCCGCGGCGGACGCCGGCGCACAAGGCCGTAACGATAAAAGCCGCCCGGTTTACCTCAGGGCGGCTTTTTGGTTTGCTTGCGGGGCACTCATTCCTCGGGAGGAAACCCCAAAATGCGACGCCTATTTGCCACGCTGGCGTTGAGCGCGGCCGCCGTTGCGGCGCTCACCGCTTGCGTTGATAGAGGACCTTCAACGGGTACCGGATCAAACGCCGGCCCGTCATCTGCGACAACGCCAGGCTCTTCGGCCGCGCCCGGTGCGAGCGCCGGTGCGCCGGGAGCGCCCGGAGCGGGTGTGCCCGGCGGTTCCGATCTCAAGACGATCTGCAACGGTTATCTCGCCGCCGAGGGCGCGGCCGGCGCCAAGTTCCTCGCGATCGTGCAGAAGCTGCCCGACGCGATGACCGATCCGAGCAAGGCCGCTCCGGCGATGACCGAGCTGAAGGGGGCGCTGGGCGAGTACCGCGCCGGGCTTGCCGCTCAGGCCGCGAAGTCGGCGGACGGTGAGCTGAAGGCGGCGATCGAGACGGATGTCGCCATCGTGGCCAAGGCGCTCGCCGCGGTGGAGGCGGCCGGCACCGACGTGACGGCGGCGCTCAACGCGATGAACACGCCCGATTTCCAGAAGCTGGGAGAGAAGGTCAAGACGCTGTGCGACAAGTAGTTCTCGCCTCGCTGGTGGCGCTGGCGGCCGGTCTGTCGGGTTGCGTCTCGTCCTCGCCGCCCGCCGCCGGCCCGGGTGCGGCCACCTCGCCGGGGCCCTCCGCTACGGCGTCCGGCGGCCCGGCACCCGCCGCTTCGGCCGGTGGGCCGTCGGCGCCCGGGAATCCGGCCGGGGCAGCCGGCGACAAGGAGGCCTGCGCCCGGGTGAACGCCAAGCTGACCGAGTGGGCGCAGGGGTTCGCGACCGCGTCCGCCGGGCTGGTGGACGCCGGCAGCGACGTGGCGAAGGTTGACGCGGTCGTGAGGGCGATCAAGGCGAACAACTCGAAGTACGCCGCAGACCTGCGCGCCGAGGTGGCCAAGACTTCGGACACCCAGGTCAAGACGGTGACGAACGGCCTGGCCGGAGCGCTTGAAAAGAGCAGCACGGAGCTTGACGCGGCTAAGATCGCCAAGGATCCCGGAGCGCTGGCGGCGGTGTTCGAGCAGCCGGCGTACGTGGCGGCGGCGGACGCGTACGAGAAGGTGTGCCCAAGCTGACGCCCACCCGATTTGGGCGGGGTGAGGGTGGTGACGTAAGCTTGCACCTCGTGCGTTCGGTGACGCACGCCCAAATCCTCTAGCGACAGGAGTCCGCGTCCCATGTACGCGATCGTCAAGACCGGCGGCAAGCAGTACAAGGTCGCCGAGGGCGACGTGATCGAGGTCGAGAAGCTGGCAGGCGAGCCCGGCGACGCGGTGGCGCTCAACGCGGTGCTGCTGGTCAACGGCGACGACCTGGTGACCGACGCGGCGAAGCTTGCCAAGGTTTCCGTCTCCGGTGAGGTTGTCGCCCACACCAAGGGCCCCAAGATCCGGATCCACAAGTTCAAGAACAAGACCGGATACCACAAGCGCCAGGGTCACCGCCAGCCGCTGACCCAGGTCAAGGTGACCGGCATCAAGACCGGGAAGTAGGCACAGTCATGGCTCATAAAAAGGGTGCGTCCAGCTCGCGCAACGGGCGCGATTCCCAGGCCAAGCGCCTCGGTGTGAAGCGCTTCGGCGGCCAGGTCGTGCGTGCCGGCGAGATCCTGGTCCGCCAGCGTGGCACGAAGTTCCACCCGGGCGACCTGGTCGGCCGGGGCGGCGACGACACGCTGTTCGCGCTCGCCGATGGTTCGGTGCAGTTCGCCCTCAAGCGCGGCCGCAAGACCGTCAACATCGTCGAGGCATAAGTTTCTGACGCACAGGGGCGTCCTCCGCACCGCGGACGGGCGCCCTTCGCGTTGCACGGGCATTTTCCGGGAAAGTGCCCACTCCGGAGGGCATGAGGCGGCATTTTCCCGGATATTGTCCCGATCAAGGGGAGGATGGAAGCGTGGCTACGTTCGTCGATCGGGTGGTGCTGCACCTGCAGGCCGGGGACGGCGGGCACGGTTGCGTCTCCATCCATCGGGAGAAGTTCAAGCCGTTCGGCGGGCCGGACGGCGGCAATGGCGGGCACGGCGGCAACATCCTGCTGACCGTGGACCCGAGCGTGCACACCCTGCTGGACTTCCACTTCCGCCCGCACGTGAAGGCCAAGAACGGTGCCGGGGGAGCGGGCGGCAACCGCGACGGCGCCAACGGCAAGGATCTGGTGCTGAAGGTGCCTTCCGGCACGGTGGTGCAGACAATGGACGGCGAGGTTGTCGCCGATCTGGTGGGCGTGGGTACCACGCTTGAGATCGCCCGCGGGGGCCGGGGCGGGCGAGGCAACGCCGCGCTTGCCAGCTCGCGCCGCAAGGCGCCGGGCTTCGCCGAGCTGGGCGAGCCGGGCGAGCGCATGGACGTGGTGGTCGAGCTCAAGAGCGTGGCCGATGTGGGCCTTGTCGGCTTCCCCAGCGCCGGCAAGTCCTCGCTGATCTCGGTGATCTCGGCGGCCAAGCCGAAGATCGCCGACTATCCTTTCACGACACTCGTGCCGAACCTCGGCGTCGTGCAGGCGGGGGATCAGACTTTTACCGTGGCCGATGTGCCGGGGCTGATCCCGGGCGCCGCCACCGGCAAGGGCCTCGGGCTTCAGTTCCTGCGGCACATCGAGCGGTGTGCCGTGCTGGCGCACGTGGTGGACATGGCGACGCTGGAGCCGGGCCGCGAGCCGGTAGGAGACATCGACGCGCTCGAGGCGGAGCTGGCGGCGTATGGCGGGCTGGAGGACAAGCCGCGCATCATTGTGCTCAACAAGGTTGACGTGCCCGACGGGCGGGACCTTGCCGATATCGTCCAGCCCGACCTTGACAAGTACGGCTGGCCGGTCTTCCGGGTGAGCGCGGCGACGCGCGAGGGTGTGCGGGAGTTGACTTACGCCCTGGCGCAGCTGGTGGCGGAGCACCGGCTGGCCAATCCGATCCTGGAGCCGACCCGCATCGTGCTGCGACCGTCCGCTGTGGACGATTCCGGCTTCGAGGTGCGCCAGGACGACGAGGGCGTCTGGGTGATCACCGGGGCCAAGCCGGAGCGGTGGGTGCGGCAGACCAACTTCGACAACGACGAGGCGGTCGGGTACCTGGCGGATCGCCTGCTGCGTCTCGGGGTTGAGGACAAGCTTGCCAAGCTCGGCGCCGAGCCGGGCGACCCGGTGCGCATCGGCAAGATGGAATTCGATTGGCAGCCAACGATAACGGACGAGTACGTGCCGCAGACCCGCGGTGCGGACGCGCGCCTGGAGGAGCCGGACAGCCGGCTGTCCGCCGCTGAGCGTCTCGCCGCCCGCAAGGCGCGCCGGGTGCGCGAGGAAGGCGACACCGCGGGTGACTGGGACGACAAACAGGACGCCGGGTAACACCCAGGAAACACGGCGTGGCTAGCGTGCAGCGGGTGTTGATCCAAAACAGGGAGATCACCCACCCTGATGTCACCATGCTCGTCCGGCGGGCCGAGGACGAACTCCTCGCGCTCTACCCGGGTGAGCGGTTCTCGCCGGTCGACCCGAACGCCAGGTTCGTCGTTGCCTACGTGATGGGCGACCCGGTGGGTTGCGGCGCGCTGGCTCGCTTCGATGAAAAGACCGCCGAGATCAGGCGCATGTATGTGCTGCCGGCGCACAGGCGCACCGGCGTGGCCCGGCGGATCCTGGCGGCGCTGACCCGCCGGGCGTTGGAGCAGTCTTTCGAACAAGTGATACTTGAAACCGGTACCCGCCAAAAAGCTGCAATTGAACTCTATGGAAGCTCCGGGTTCGAGCGCACTGAACCCTACGGCGAATACATCGACAATCCCTACTCGGTTTGCTTCTTCAAAAAGCTGTGATCAGCCCGATGGCCTCGGTGGCGCGCCGCAGCGTTGCGGCGGCCCGGGGCTGGGCGCGCAGCGCGCCTTCGCGCAGCACCGCCCGCACGGCGCCCGGTTCGATGATGGAGTAGTTGCGCTGCAACGGTTCCAGCGTGGCGATGAGGGCGTCGGCGACGGCCGCCTTCAGCTCGCCGTAGGACGCGAAGTCCACATTGAGCTCGCCGGTGCAAGCCGCGTAGATCTCCAGCAGGTTGGTCACGCCGGGCTGGCGGTCCCGGTCCCTGCGGACAACATTGCGGGTATCGGTTACAGCGCGCATCACCTTGCGCCGCACCACTTCCGGCGGATCGAGCAGCCCGATCACCCCGGAGGTGATCTGGTTGCTCTTGCCCATCTTGGCCTCGGGTTCGGACAGGTCCATGATCCGGGCGGCGAAGGCGGGGTTGACCCCGCGCGGCACGTTGAATGTCTGGCCGTAGCGGGTGTTGAACCGGTAGGCGACATCGCGTGCTAGCTCCAGGTGCTGGCTCTGGTCCTCGCCGACGGGTACCTCGTCGGTGTCGTGCAGCAGGATGTCGGCGGCCATCAGGACGGGGTAGGTGAGCAGGCTCAGCCGCACCGGGTCGGGCCCCGCCGATTTCTCCCGGAACTGGATCATCCGTCTGGCCTCGCCGAACCCGGTGACGCACTCCAGCAGGTAGTGCAGCTGGGCGTGTTCGGCGAGGTGGGACTGGATGAACATGGTGGTGCGTTCCGGGTCGATGCCGGCGGCGAGCAGCAGGCGCGCCGCTTGCAGGGTGGAGTCGCGCACGCGGCGTGGGTCGTGCTCCTTGGTGAGCGCGTGCAGATCGACGATCATCACGACCGAGTCGCATCGGTCCTGGGCGGCGATGAGTGGCCGGATGGCGCCGAGCAGGTTGCCCAGTTGCAGGCTGCCGGTGGGTTTGAGGCCGGTCAGCTGGCGGGCGGCGGTGAGGGTCGCGGTCGGTGACGCGGTCTGTGTGGCGGTCGGGCTCATGGGTTTCTCCGTTTTCATTCGTGCCCAACCGGGTGTGACGGCACACGAAAAGGCCGCCCGGTTGGGCGGCCGTCTGGTGTCTGGGGTGCGCTACTGCGGGCCGCCCGTCAGGGCAGCCACCAGCTAAGGAACGTCGGGCGCACGAGGTCATTCTTCCGTTGATCCGCCGATCTGACAAGGGGCCACTGGCCCCTCTAGTAGGGCCCCGTTTTGCGGTTTCCTGGGACTCGGACTGGAGAGTTGGTGCGAATAAGGGGGCCGCGCCATGCATCGTCTGGTGGTCGAGGTGGATGGGCGTTCGATCGGTTTCACGTGGATGTGGGTGCTGCGGGCGGAGTCGACGCTTGCGGCGGCGGTGGTCTCGGCGGTTCGTGACGTTGAAGGTCATGGATATAAGGTGGTGGGTGTGCGCACCGGCCGGACGGAGATGGGCGAGGCAGCGGGTCACGTGCTCGGGCTGCGCGCGCTGGCCGGGCGGCTGAGTGAGGAAGAAATGGCTATGTTGCTGGACCTTTTACCTCTGTGAGCTGATCAGGCAGGATTACTTCATGTCGCATCTGAGTCTGACCCACCCCGAAGCCGTCGCTCGGGCAGCCACTATCCGCAAGCTGACCTACGAGCTTGACGTGGACCTCACCGGCGACGCCGAGGTGTTCCGCACCGTCACCACGGTGCGGTTCGCCGCCGACGCCGGGGCTTCGACATTCCTCGAGGTGCGACCCAAGCGTCTGATCAGCGCCACACTCAACGGCGCCGAGCTTGCGGCCGAGGCTCCCGACGGGCGCATCGAACTGGCCGAACTGGCGCCGGAGAACGTGGTGGTGGTGACGGCGGAGTTCGCGTACTCGCACTCCAGCGAGGGCATGCACCGCTTCGTCGACCCGGCCGACGGCGCGGTCTACATCTACGCCCAGCCCTCGATCACCGACGCCCCCCACTTCATGGCCTGCTTCGACCAGCCGGACCTGAAGGCGGCGATCTCCCTGTCGGTC
Organism: Candidatus Limnocylindrales bacterium; assembly: GCA_036377915.1. GTDB lineage: Bacteria > Actinomycetota > Actinomycetes > Mycobacteriales > Micromonosporaceae > Allorhizocola. The sequence goes on along the minus strand of DASUXL010000220.1, from coordinate 12,090 downwards.
ACCGCCGACCCGTCGTGGGTGGTGCGCGCCAACGGCGAGGGCCTGCAGGAGGAGCCGGGCCGGTGGAACTTCGCGGCGACCAAGCCGATCGCGACCTACCTGATCACTCTTATCGCCGGCCCGTTCGTTGCCCGCGAGGAGATCCACGACGGCATACCCCTCGGGATCTTCGCGCGTGCGAGCTACGCCGACGTGCTTGAGCGTGACGCCCCGGAGATCTTCGAGGTCACCCGGAACTGTCTTGACCGTTACCACGAGTTGTTCGGGATCCGGTACCCCTTCGGTAAATATGATCAAGCATTTGTCCCGGAGTTCAGCTGGGGGGCGATGGAGTTCCCCGGATGCGTCGTGTTCCGTGACGAGCTGCTGTTCCGCAGCGCGGTCACCGAGACCGACCGCCTCGACCGGGCAGCGATCATCGCGCACGAGATGGCGCACATGTGGTTCGGCGACCTCGTCACCATGCGATGGTGGGACGACCTGTGGCTCAACGAGTCCTTCGCGACCTACATGGGCTACCGGCTGACCGCCGAGGTGACCGGCTGGCCGCAGGCTTGGACCAGGTTTGGTGTCGGGCGCAAGATTGGGGGGTACGCGGCCGATCAGCGACCCTCCACCCATCCCGTGGCCCCGGCGGAGGTCAAGGACACCGACGACGCGTTCAGCAACTTTGACGGCATCTCCTATGCCAAGGGCTGCTCGGCGCTGCGGCAGCTGGTGGCGTGGATCGGCGACGACGCCTTCTTCTCCGGCCTGCGCGCGTACTTCGACAAGCACGCCTGGGGCAACGCCACGCTCGCCGATCTGCTTGGCGCGCTTTCGGAGTCGAGCGGTCGTGACATCGAGGCGTGGGCGCAGCTGTGGCTGCGGACCCCTCAGGTCAACACGGTCCGGCCGTCCTTCGGTGATGCGGATGGCGTGGTGATGATCGAGCAGTCGGCGCCGCCGGAGTATCCGGTGCTGCGCCCGCACCGCCTCGGCGTGGGCTGGCGTGACCGGCAGGGGCACTGGCAGCACACCGAGCTGGAGGTCTCCGGCGAGAGCACCCCACTGTCCGGTGTGGACGGCACGCAGCTGCTGTTCAACGACGGTGACCTGACGTTCGTGAAGACCCGGATGGACGAGCGGACCCGGGCCGACCTGGTCGCCGTGCTCGACGAGCAGGAGGAGAGCCTGTCCCGTGCGGTGCGCTGGACCAGCGCGTGGGACGCCACCAGCGACGGCGAGTGGCCGGTGACGGAGTTCATCGACCTTGCCGTCGCCGCGCTGCCGCGCGAGCCCGAGGTGACTATCTTCGAGCCGGTCTTCTGGCTTGCGCGCGAGCGCGCGGCGGCGCGTTTCCTTGCGCCGCAAGGATATCCGGCGGCGCTCGCGGCGTTGGGCGGCATGGCCCGGACCATCCTTGACGGCTCCGAACCGGGCAGCGGCCGGCAGCTGGCCGCGGCTCGCGCGGTCATCTCGACGGTGGGCGGCGGCGACGTGGAGTGGCTGCGAGCCTGGCTCGGTGACGGTGCTCCCGAGGGTCTGCTCCTCGACGAGGACTTGCGCTGGTCGGTGATGTGCCGGCTGGCCGTGCACGGTGCCGTGACCGAGGATGAGATCGTCGCCGAGCAGGCGCGGGACAGCAGCGCCCGCGGCGAGCAGGAGGCGACCCGCTGCCGGGCAAGCCTGCCCGACGCCGCAGCCAAGGAGCGGGCGTTCGACATGGTGGTGCGGGAGCAGGGCCTGTCCAACCGGGTGGTGGCCTCGGCCGGGCGGGGGCTGTGGCAGCCGGAGCAGGCCGAGCTGACCCGGTCCTATGTGGAGCGTTTCTTCGCCGAGCTACCGGCGTCGCAGGAGCGCTCGGGCGACCTGCTGAACACGATCTGCCACTCGGCCTTCCCGGCCTATGAGGTGTCGCAGAACACACTGGCGGCGGCGGAACGGGCACTCGCCGGTGACCTGCACCCGCTCCTGCGCCGGGCGATGATCGACGAGACGGACGATCTTCGGCGGGCACTTAGGTCCCGGGAGCTGTCAAGATCCGCCTAGGATAGATCTATGGCACGGCGGGTTGGCGTCATGGGCGGCACCTTCGACCCCATCCACCATGGACACCTGGTGGCGGCGAGCGAGGTGGCCGACAGCTTCGCGCTGGACGAGGTGATCTTTGTGCCGACGGGCCAGCCGTGGCAAAAGAGCGATCGGGTGGTCTCGGCGGCCGAGGACAGGTACCTGATGACGGTGATCGCGACGGCGTCAAACCCGCGCTTCACCGTAAGCCGGGTCGACATCGACCGCCCGACCGTGACCTACACCGTCGACACCCTGCGCGACCTGCGCGCGCAGCTGGGCGACAAGACCGACCTGTTCTTCATCACCGGCGCCGACGCCCTCGCCAGGATCCTGTCCTGGAAGGACGCGGATCAGGTCTTCGACCTTGCCCACTTCATCGGGGTGACCCGGCCCGGGTTCAGCCTCAGCGACTCGCACCTGCCCGCCGCCTCGGTCAGCCTGGTGCAGGTCCCGGCGATGGCGATCTCGTCCACCGACTGCCGCAACAGGGTCGCCGCGGGCCAGCCGATCTGGTATCTGGTACCCGATGGCGTGGTGCAATACATCACAAAACACAACCTGTACCGCCAACCGGCTCATGCCATGGCTTAACTCGCGAGAGGTTGAGGGCCGGGTATGAGATGCTTGTGGAGCTGACGACCCAAAGGAGAGATGTTGCCCGCAACCGAGCGCGCTATAGAGCTGGCATTGACCGCAGCGCAGGCCGCCGCCGACAAGAAGGCCGAAAACATCGTCATCCTTGACGTGTCCGAGCAGCTGGTGATCACAGACGCCTTCCTCCTTGCCTCCGCTCCCAACGAACGGCAGGTCGTCGCGATCGTCGACGCCATTGAGGAAGCGCTGGCCAAGCTGCCGGAGAAGGCAAAGCCGATGCGCCGGGAGGGGGAGCGGGCGGGCCGCTGGGTCCTGCTCGACTTCAACGACATCGTCGTTCACGTGCAGCACAACGATGAGCGGGAGTTCTACGCCCTCGATCGGCTGTGGAAGGACTGCCCGCGGATCGAGTTCGTCGATAAAGCCCTGATCTCATGAGTCGCGTGATTTTGTGGCGTCACGGCAACACCGATTGGAACAATGACGGTCGCTTTCAGGGCCAGACGGACGTCCCGCTCAACGAGCGCGGGCGGGCGCAGGCCGCTGCCGCCGCATCCATGCTGGCCGGGTTCAAGCCGGAGCTGCTCATCTCCAGCGACCTGAGCCGCACCTGGGACACCGCCACCGCCCTGGCCGAGGCGACCGGGCTGCCGCTGGAGCGTGAGCCTCGGCTGCGCGAGCGCGGATTCGGCCTGTGGGAGACGCTGACCATCGACGAGGTCCAGGAGCGCTTCCCGCAGTCGCATGCGCGCTGGCTGGAGGGTGATTCGGCGCCCGGCGACGAGATCGAGCCGTTGGCCGATCTCGGCAAGCGGGTTTCCGAGGTGATCCGTCAGGCCGCCGAGCGCAATCCGGATGGGGTATCGATCCTGGTCACGCACGGTGGTTCGATCCGCTGGGGGGTGGCGGCGCTGCTGGGATGGCCGGAGGATTCCGCCCTGACGCTTGGTGCGGTGGGCAACTGCCACTGGTCGGTGCTGGGCTTCCAGCCGGGCCATCGTGGCTGGCAGCTGCTGGCACACAACTTGACCGTATGAAACTCGCGCAACTAACACCCGTGCAGTAGCGTCCGACCTGTTATGGACAATCGACTGCGCTTGCTCCTGGCCGTGACCCTTGCGGGGGGCATCCTCCTCGCCGGGTGCGCAAAGGGCGGCGGACCGGAGGAAACCGTGACACCAATCCCTTCCGACAGTTCGCTTCCCGCTCCCTCCGCGTCTCCTACTCCCACCTCGCTGCCGATTCCCACCTCGCTTCCGACCGCGCCTTCCAAGTCGGGCGGCGCCGGTGAGCTGGTCGTCACCGGCGTGGTGGAGATCGTCGGGGTGGAAGGCGGTTGCCGTGCCCTGCGGACCCCCGGCCAGACATATGAGATCCAGGGCGGTGACCCCAACGTGCTCAAGGTTGGAGCCCGGGTGACGGTTCGCGGCGTGATCCGCGATGATCTCCTGACGATCTGTCAAATCGGGCCGGTGCTTCAGGTCATCTCGTCACGGCCCGCATGATCGGCTAACGTGCCCGCATGTCCATCATGGTCGTGACCGACTCAACCGCGTGCCTGCCCGAGATCGAGGAGTCAGGGCGGGTCACGGTGGTGCCGATACATGTGGTGATGCGCGGGGTGTCCGGGCGTGAGGGCCTGGAGATCGGGCCGGAAGAGGTGGCCAACGCGCTGGCGGAGCGGACCTCGGTGTCCACTTCGCAGCCCACGCCGGGCGAGTTCGCGGCGGTGTATAGCGATCTGTTCGCCGCCGGCGCGACCGGCATCGTGTCGATTCACCTGGCCGCCGAATTGTCGGGGACCTTTTCGTGCGCGCAGCTGGCCGCCGGCCAGGTCGACGGCCCGGTCGAGGTGATTGATTCGCAGTCGACCGCGATGGGGCTGGGGTTCGCGGCTCTCGCCGCCGGGCGTGCGGCCGTTGATGGATTGGATATTTCGGGGGTACGGGAGGCGGCCGTCGGCGCCATCCCCAACATCTCGACGTTCTTCTATGTCGACACGCTGGAGCATTTGCGCAGGGGCGGCCGGATCACGGCGGTGTCGGCCCTCCTGGGGACGGCATTGGCGGTCAAGCCGCTGCTCGAGGTGGTCGACGGCAAGATCGTGCTGCGGGACAAGGTGCGCACTGCCGCACGGGCGCTCGACCGGCTGGCGGCGCTGGCGGTCGAGGCGGCCGGGTCGGGGCGGGTGGAGCTGGGTGTGCACCATCTGGCAGCCGCCGAGCGGGCTGAGTACCTGGTGGACACGCTGAAGGACAGGCTCGGCGACCGGGTCGAGGCGATCTACACCAGTGAGGTCGGCGCGGCCGTGGGTGCGCACGTCGGGCCGGGTCTGGCAGGCGTCGTCGTCCACCGTCTATAACAGATCAATCTGGACGGCCGGGGCTGTTGTCCACAGGGCAACGGTTGTCCACAGGCGGCTTGGTTTCGTTGTGGTGTAAGGGTTTTCCTTCGCCTACCTTGTCCTCGTGCGAACACCGTATGACCCTTCCTCCCCGCCGCCCAGGGCCCTGCCCGGGGTATCCGCCTTCGACCCCGGGCGCCGCGGCGTCAAAGTCCTCGCGATCGTCGCCGCCCTGGCCATCGCCGTTGTCGCCTTGCTGATGTGGCAGTCCCAGCCGCGCGAGGAGCCGGTGGCGGTGGTGGAGGCCTCCGGCTCGGCCCGCGTGGCGCCGGCCGAGTTGGTGGTCGCCGTCTCCGGCCAGGTGCACCGCCCCGGCCTCGTGCGGCTGCCACCCGGGTCGCGGGTCGCCGACGCCATCCAGGCCGCCGGTGGCCCGCTTCCCGGAGTCGACCTCACCACCGTCAACCTTGCCCGCAAGCTCAACGACGGCGAGCTGATCGCGGTCGGGGTGCCTGCCGGCGGCGGGGGAGAGGCGGTGCCCGGCGAGCCGGTCAAGGTCAACCTGAACACGGCGAGCCTTGCCCAGCTCGACACGCTGCCGGGGGTGGGTCCGGTACTAGCCCAGCGGATCATCGACTTCCGCGCGAAGCGGGGCGGGTTCCGCAGCGTGGAGGAGCTGCGCCAGGTCGACGGGATAGGCGAGGAGACCTTTGCCCGACTCAAGGACCTGGTGATGCTGTGACCGGCCACCCGGCCGCTGGACGGCTTGCGGACCTGAGGCTGGTGCCGGTGGGGCTGGGGTGCTGGGCGGCCGCCTTGGCCAGTTTGCACCTGGGTCTGCGGGTCGGGCTGCTTGCGGGCGGTGCGGCCACTCTGGCGGTGGCGATCGCCGCCGTACTGGCTCCACGCTGGCGCTGGGTCCTGCTCTCCGCCTTGGTGGGCCTGGCGCTCGGCTCGCTCGCGACCGCCGCCCGCCAGGCCGGCGGCGAGTCCGCTGAGGTGCGCTCGCTCGTGTCGGCGCGGGCACAGGCGCGGGTGGTGCTGACGGTCGGCGACGACCCGCGCCCGGTTCGCGGGACGGCCGGGCGCGCTCCGATCTGGGTCGTGCCCGCCCGGCTCACCTCCGTCGACGACCGCCTCCGGGTCGACGTTCGGGTGCTGGTGCTCGCGACCGATGACGGGTGGCGTTCCCTGCTGCCGGGGCAGCGGGTCGCCGCGATCGTCCGGTTCGGACAGTCGCGCGGCGGTGACCTCAACGCGGCAGTGCTGTCCGCCTCGTCCGCGCCCGAGCCGCTGGGCCGGCCGCCGTGGGTGCAGCGGGCGGCGGCGACCCTGCGAACGGGGCTGCAGCGGGCGTGCGAACCGCTTGACGACCGTCCCGGCGGGCTGCTGCCCGGCCTTGTCGTCGGCGACACCAGCCGGCTTCCGCCCACGCTTGAGCAACAGTTTCGGGATGTGGGGCTGACCCACCTGACGGCCGTCAGCGGCAGCAACGTGGCGATCGTAGTGGGCATGGTCGTCTTCGCCGGTGGTTGGTGCCGGCTCGGGCCACGGGCCAAGGCCGCCCTGGCGGTGGCGGCGATCGCCGGGTTCGTCATCCTGGTGCGCCCGTCCCCGAGCGTTTTGCGCGCCGCGGCCATGGGCACGGTGGGACTGCTCGCCCTCGCGAGTGGACGGTCGCGCGCGGCGCTTCCGGCCCTTGCCGCCACCGTCACGGTGCTCCTCGTCATCGACCCCGAGCTGGCCGGCGACGCCGGGTTCGCGCTTTCCGTACTGGCCACGGGCGGGCTACTGCTGATCGCTCCGCGGATGCGCGATGGGCTGCGCCGCCGCGGGGTTCCGGCCGGGGTGGCCGAGGCGCTGGCCGTGCCCGCCAGCGCACAGCTCGCGTGCGCACCGGTCGTCGCGGGGCTCAGCGGCTCGATCAGCCTGGTGGCGGTACCGGCCAACCTGCTGGCGGTCCCGGCGATAGCGCCGGCCACGCTCATCGGGGTCGCCACCGCCGCCCTCTCGCCCGTGTGGCCCGGTGCCGCCGAGTTCACCGCGTGGGTCGGTGGTTGGCCCGCCTGGTGGCTGGTAAGGATCGCCGAGGTCGGCAGCGGCATCCCGGCCGGATCGGTGGCCTGGCCCGCCGGGGTCCCCGGCGCCCTCCTGCTCACCGGCTTGGTGCTGGTTTTGCTTGCGGGCGTTCGGTTCCGGGCCGTGCGGGTGGGCGTCGTCGTGGTCGCGGTCGCCTCGGCGGTGACGGTCGTGCCCGTCGGGATGGTCCTTCCCGGCTGGCCGCCGCCCGGCTGGCTCGTTGTCGCCTGCGACGTCGGCCAGGGCGACGCGATCGCGCTGCGCGCCGGTGCACGGGCGGCGGTCGTTGTCGACACCGGGCCGCGGCCGGAGGGTTTGGCGCGTTGCTTGGATGATTTGGAGATTTCCGGGGTACCCCTCGCGTTCCTCACCCATTTCCACATCGACCACACCGGCGGGCTTGACGCGCTCCTCAAGCGGCGGCCCGGTCGCCTTGTCGTGCCGTCCTTCCCCGAGCCCGCGGCGGGCCGCGCGGCCGTGCTCCGGGCCGCGTCTGCCGCGGCCGTGCCCGTGACCGAGGCCCAGACCCAGACCCAGTCCCAGTCCCAGTCCCAGTCCCAGTCCGACGGGGTGCCGGTGGGCGGTTCAAGTGGCGGTGACGGGTCGGCTTGGACGGTCGGTGAAGTGAACTTGCGGGTTCTGTCTACCGGTCGGTTGAGCGGGACCAGGTCCGACCCGAACAACAACTCCCTGATCCTCACAGCGACCGTTGACGGCGTGAGCGTGCTCCTGATGGGCGACGCCGAGACCGAGCAGCAGGCGCTCGTACGCACGCCGCCGGTCCACGTCCTCAAGGTCGCCCACCACGGATCGTCCTATCAGGACACTGCCCTGCTCGATTCCCTGCGGCCCGCTGTGGCGCTCGTCTCAGTGGGCGCGGGCAACGACTACGGCCACCCCAACGAGCATCTGCTCGCCCGCCTGCGCGCCAACGGAGCCCGGGTGTGCCGCACCGACCGTGACGGCGACGTCGCCGTAATACGCGCCGGCCCAACGCCTTCCGCCGGCTTGGCGGTGGTGCTCCGATGACCGCCCACGCCACTATGGTTCATCCGTGGACACCAAGACCGATGAGCTGAGGGCCGCGCACGATGTGCTTGCGGAGTGGTATGCGGAAAACCTGGTCGGGCTGCTGGACCGAATGCCCGTCGAGCGGGCGGTGCTCGACCTGTTCTGCGAACTGACACTCGCCGCGGATCTGGGACACAGCGTCGGCGATGTCGGCTCCGGCACCGGCCGGCTTGCTCCGTACTTGGCGGCGCGAGGGCTCACCCCCCACGGCATCGACCTCTCGCCCGAGATGGTCCGCGTAGCCAGGCGTGACTACCCCGACTTCACCTTCGACGTTGCCGACCTGCGTAACCTGCCCTTCGAGAACGCTTCGCTGGCGGGCGTCGTCTGTTGGTACTCGCTGATCTTCCTCGCGCCTTCCGGCAGGCCCGCCGCGTTTGGCGAACTCGCTCGCGTCGTCAAGCCTGGCGGCTACCTGGTGACCGCGTTCAAGGACGGCGACGGCAAGCTTCGGCGCGGCGGACGCGTCGCCGGGCTCGGCGTCGAATACGACGGCTACTGGCTGCCGGCCCACGAGATGGAAGAGCGCATCACCGCCGCCGGTTTCGCGACGGTGTTCTGGGGTGGACGCCCCGCCGAGGAAGAGGAATCCGTCCCGCAGTGTTACCTGCTGGCCCGGAGAGTGTGAAAACAGTCCGGCGGTGACATTCGGGGGCGTTGGGGAGCCGATTGGGTGACTTCACCAGCCGTTGCCATGGGCGGCCATCCGCCGTTCCATGCGAACATGTCCGTGTGGTGAGTCAGGTCCCGTCCCCCAAGCTGACACCGTTGGTCCTCGTCCTCGGCGACGAAGAGCTGCTTGTCTCGCGCGCCATCAGCGACACGGCGGCCGCGGCGCGGGCCGCCGACCCGCAGGCCGAGGTGCGCGACCTCGAAGCCTCCAGCCTCCTGCCCGGCGAACTCGCCGAATTGCTCAGCCCGTCGCTGTTCGGCGGGCGCCGCGTCGCCGTGCTGCGCAACGGGCAAGACGCGCGCAAAGAACTCGTCGCCATAGTCCTTGACTACGTTAAGGAGCCCGACCCGGAGGTGACCCTTCTGATCAGCCACGCGGGCGGCGCCAAAGGCAAAGCCTTCGCCGACGGGCTGCAGAAGGCGGGAGCGACCGTCGTCCCGGCGGGCAGGATCAGTAAGCACCGCGACCGGCTCGACTTCGTCACCGGCGAGTTCCGGCGGCTCGGTGGGCGCTGTACCGCCGACGCGGCCGAGGCGCTCATCGAGGCGGTCGGGCACGACCTACGCGAACTCGCCGCGGCCGCCGCCCAGCTGACCGCGGACACGGGCGGGCGGGTCGACCTGCCGACGGTGGCACGGTACTACCGCGGGCGGGCGGAGGTAAGTGGATTCACGGTTGCCGATGCGGCGGTGGCCGGGGATGTCGCGGGGGCGCTTGAGGCTTTGCGGTGGGCGCTGCACATGGGTGTCGACCCGGTCCCGATCGCTGACGCCCTCGCCGACGGCGTGCGCACTGTCGCCCGGGTCGCGTCGGCCGGGCGCGGCAACGCGTACCAGCTCGCGTCCGGGCTGGGCATGCCCGCCTGGAAGATCGAGAAGGCGCAGCGGCAGGCGCGGGGCTGGACACCCGACGGGCTGGTCCAGGCGATGCGGGCCGCCGCCCATTGCAACGAGGCGGTCAAGGGCGGCAGCGAGGACAGGGCGTATGCGCTGGAGCGGACCATCATGGAGTTCGCGGCGGCCCGGCAGGGCGGTGGCAGGTGACCGTCGTCAGATCCCGCCGCGCCGGCATCTCCGCCGAGGAGGCCCGGCAGCGGCCGATGTACGCCAGAGCCCTTGGGCTGCAATACCTTCGCCCCAGCGGGCTGCTTTGCTTCGCCTACTTCGAGGGTGCCATCGCCCTCGCCGTCCTCCTCGCCCTTGCCGAACTCGCCGACTGGTGGATCCTGGTGGTGCTGCCGCTGTCGGTCGCGGCGATGGTCAAACTCAACGACGTTATCGCCGGGGCGGTGCTGCGGGCGAGCAGCGATCGGGTACCCAAAGCGTTCGGCCGGGCGTCGGTGCCCACCGCGCACCCGCAGCACCAGCAGGACGCCTCGGCCGATGAGGCCGACGAGGGAGTCCACTCGCCCCAGCAGCGGGCCAGGCAGTCCGGGGCGAGGCGCTATGAGTGAGGCGCTATGAGTGACGCGCTCGTGGTTAGGGCCGAGCGGCCGGGCGACATCGACGCCATCCGCGAGGTCGTCCTGCAGGCGTTCTGCGACGAGGACAACCCGCTGCCGGGCGAACCGGGCCTCATCGATGCCCTGCGGGACGGGCCGGCGTGGATCCCGGAACTGTCGATAGTGGCCGAGGTCGATGGCGGGGTGGTCGCGCACGCCCTGCTGAGCCGGGTGACCGTCGAAGAGCGGGACGCACTCGTGCTGGGGCCGGTAGCGGTCCTGCCGGGGCGCCAGCGGCAAGGACTCGGCGCGGCGGTGGTCCGGGCCGGGCTTGAGGCCGCGCGGGCGCGAGGGGAGCGGCTGGTGCTGGTGCTCGGGGCACCGGCCTACTACGGCCGCTTCGGGTTCGAGCCGGCCGAGCGATATGGGCTTACCAGCGCGTGGTCGGACGCCGGCGACGCCTGGCAGTGCCTGCCTTTGGACAGCGAGGCGGGCAGAGCGGGCCACGTGACGTTTCCCCGGGCGTGGTACGCGTTTTGAGCAACAGCATTAAGCCCGACCACCCGGAGACCGGGGTCGGGCCTAAAAGATGCTGCAGAGCGCTGAATCAGGCGCCGAGCTGAGCCAGCTTCTTGGCGATCGCCGACTTGCGGTTGGCGGCCTGGTTCTTGTGGATGACGCCCTTGGAGACGGCCTTGTCCAGCTTGCGCGAAGCGTCGCGCAGGAGCGCGCTCGCATTCTCGAGGTCGCCGGTCTCCGAGGCCTCGTGGAACTTGCGGACGGCGGTCTTGAGCGCCGACTTCACCGACTTGTTGCGCAAGCGGCGCTTCTCGTTCTGCTTGTTGCGCTTGATCTGAGACTTGATGTTCGCCACGCGACAGCCTTCGTCCTGCTCGTCAAATTGGGTTGGTTGGTGATTTTGGGCGGACCTCTGCCGAGGAAGGCATCAGTCGCGACGTGCCAGATTACCAGGAGACTGGCGCAAGGGCCAAAACGCCGCCGCCGCTACAGGTGGCGGGCGAGCCACCGCGAGGTGAGCGAGGCGTAATAGCGCTGGTGCGAGCGGATGTTCGGGGAGGTCGGGATCTCCGGCTGCGACGAAGAGTGCAGGTAGTACCCGAGCATCGCCGCGAGAGCGCTGTCGAGCAGCTCCGGTGTGACCTCGGCCGAGACCGGGTGCGCCCAGAACAGGGGATCCGGGTCTAGCCCGCTCGCCTCGGCGCTGACCAGCAGGGTCAGCGCGTCCAGCCAAGGCGGGCCGTAGGACAGGAAGTTCCAGTCGCAGATCCATGCCTTGCCGGCCGTGTCGAGCACGATGTTGTCGAGGCGCAGATCACAGTGCATCAGCTGCTTCGAGTCCCGGGTCGCCTCGTCGAAGCGCGCCTCCAGCGAGGCGAACAGCGCCGCCTGCGGGTGGTCCGGCGGGGAAGTGCGCCACTTGTCGAGGGTGCCGTCGAGGACTTCACTCCACGGGTCGGGCTTGAGGTCGATCAGGGCGGCGGGCGGCGAGGACAGGGCCTTGTTCGCCGCGGCCAGGGCATCAAGCGCGGCGTCCAGCTCGGCCGGGTCCCAGGGCAGCGACGGGACCCGGGCCCCCTCGATCGCTTCCAGGCACAGGACGAAGTATCCGGCGAGCCTTTCCGACCAGAGGAGGCGCGCTGACGGTACCCCCAAAGGTAATTCGGAGGTAAGGGCAGCTTCCCGGGCATACCACTGGGACGCGGGTTCCGAAAGCGGCGCGGCCTTGACGAAGAAGCGCTCGCCGGAGGCGGTGGTGAGCAGGGCGGCGAATCCGGCGGTGAAACCGGTCCCGGTGACCTGGGCATCCGTGAT
>DASUXL010000219.1:0-8796 GCA_036377915.1 Candidatus Limnocylindrales bacterium | reverse complement strand
GAACTGTCCACCTTGGAGGCGGCGTTGCCGGCCGCGATCGGCACGCTGAAACCGGGCGGGCGGGTGGTGGTGCTCTCCTACCACTCGCTCGAGGACAGGATCACCAAGCGGGCTTTCGCCGCCCGTGCCAGCAGTACGGCTCCGATCGGGCTTCCGGTGGAGCTTCCGGGCACGGGTCCGACGCTGCGGCTGCTCACCCGGGGTGGGGCCGAGTTGCCGAGCGAGGCGGAGGTGGCGCGCAACCCGAGAGCCGCGTCGGTGCGTTTGCGCGCCGCCGAACTCATTGCAGGGGACGACGACATGTAGCCATGTAGGGGGCAGAGAAGATGACATGGGCACCTCTGCGCGCCTCGCCTCACACGACGGGGAAGGTGCCGCAGCAGCAGAAGCGGTCGCTACCGGGGGGTCGGGCAGTGACCGACGAGCAAAAGATCGAAGTGCTTGAGCAGGGGAGCGAGCAGAAGGAGTCGCGGCTGCGCCGGTTGGCGCCGCCGATGCCGGTCGCCGTGGTGCGGACTCCTTTCGTCATCCTGGTGATCATGACGGTGATCGCCGGTGTGGTGGGCATCCTGGTGCTGAACACGGAGATCACCGAGAACGCGTTCAAGCTGTCGGCGATGCGCAAGGAGCAGGTCCTGCTCGACGAGCGGGAGCAGCACCTCAAGCAGCTGATCTCCAGCTACGAGTCGCCGGGCAGCCTGGCGGCGGCCGCGGCCAAGCTCGGCCTGGTGGAGGCGGGTCCGCCGGCGTTCATCGTGCTGCCGGACGGCCGCACGATCGGGGTGCCCAAGCCGGCGACGGGCACGCCGAGCATCACCAGCCAGGACTGAGTCGGGTGGGGCCCGCTGGACGGGCCCCACCCGAAACGTAAACGGGGAGGGAACATGGCACCGAAGAAGCGCAGCGGGATCGGGGATGCGCGGGCTTACACGCCGCGCGGCCGGACCGTGCGCGACACCGACGCCATCGACCGCCGGGAACGTCCACTGCGGACGGACACTCCGGTGCGCAAGTCGGTGCCGCCGCAGCGCAAGGCGGTGTCCGCGCGCAAGGCTGTGCCCGCCCGCAAGAAACCAGGGCGCAAGGCCACCCCGCCGACCCGATCCCGTACCCCCATCAAACCACCGAAGATCGTCGTCGCGCCGCCGCGCCTGGGCGAGCCCAAGCGGCGCCTGCGCCTGGCGACGGCGGTCTCGCTGCTCCTGTTCACCATCATCGGGCTGCGCCTGATCCACCTGCAGCTGACCGACGCGCCCGCCTACGCCGCCACCGGGCTCAAGGATCGCCTGGTCACCGACGATCTGCCGGCACCGCGCGGCTCGATCTTCGACCGGAACGGCAACGTGCTCGTGCACAGTGTGGAGGCGCGCCTGATCGCGGTCGACCCGGAGCTGGTCAAGGACCCGGGCGCCACCGCGTTGGCGCTGCAGCCGCTGCTGGGCATCCCCGCCTCCGAGTTGCTGCCCAAGCTGCAGAAGAGCAAGGACGAGCTGACCGGCAAGCCGGACCGGTTCAACTTTCTCAAGCGTGGCGTGGACATCGAGGAGGCCAAGCGCATCCAGGACCTGAAGCTGCCCGAAATCATCGTCGACCACGACGAGCGGCGCGTCGCACCCGGTGACGATCTCGCCGCCAACCTCATCGGGTTCACCGGCACCGACCTCAACGGGCTCGGGGGGATCGAGGCCCGCTTCGACGAGCTGCTGCGCGGCCAGGACGGCAAGTTCGTCTTCGAGGTCGGGCGGCAAGGCTCTTTGCGCCAGGCGATCCCCGGGGGGTACCAAATGACAACCCCGGCAAAACCGGGAAGCTCGCTGAAACTGACCGTCGATCGCGATGTGCAGTACATGGTGCAGCGCATCCTCGCCGACCGCATGCGCGGCAAGGATGCCACGTGGGCGGCGGCGGTCGTGCTGGACATCCGCACCGGTGAGGTGGTCGCCCAGGCGAGCTATCCGACCTACAGCGTCAACAACTACGAGGCTTCGAAGGTGTCCGAGCGCGGTGACATGGCGACCAGCGCGGTGATGGACCCGGGCTCGATCCACAAGGCGATCGTGCTCAGCGCGGCGCTTCAGGAAGGCGTGGTGCGGCCGGACTCGACGATCGAGATCGCACCGAACATCCGCAAGGGTGGCGAGAACTACAAGGACACACATCCCTTTCCCTCGGGTACCCAGATAACCCTGCCCGGACTGATGGCGTACTCGTCAAACGTCGCCACCATCAAGGTGGCTGAAATGCTTGGGCCACAAAAGCTTTTCGACTACCAGCGCAAGTTCGGCCTGGGTGAGGCGACCGGCATCGGGATCCCGGGTGAGGCGGCGGGCCTGGTTCAGGCGCCGGAGAACTGGTCGGGCTCGTCGCACGGCTCGATCCCGATCGGGTTGGGTGTCGCGGTGACACCGCTTCAGATGGCGGCGGTGTACGCCACGGTTGCCAACGACGGGGTCTGGGTCCAGCCAAAGATCATCAAGGAGACGGTCGGACCGGACGGCAAGGCGTCGCCCACCGCGCCGGCCAACTCTCACCGGGTGATCAGCCCGGAGAACGCGGCGGCGCTGCGCCAGATCATGGAGGCGGTGACCGTGGTCGACGACGCCACCGGTGTGACCGCCCGCCTCGCGGGTTATCGTATTTCGGGCAAAACCGGTACAGGTCTACAGGTCAAGGACGGCAAGTACGCCCTCGGCGAGGTCGCCTCCTTCATCGGCATGGCACCGGCCGACCAGCCCAGGTACGTCATCGGCGTCTTCGCCCACACGCCGGGCGGTGGCGGTGGCGCGATCGCCGGACCGGCGTTCAGCGCGATGATGAACTACACACTGCGGCACTTCAAGGTGCCGCCAACCAGCACGAAACCGCCCGAATTCGTCATCACCGCCTAGGTGCCCGACGACTGAGAAGGTAAGGTCTGACGCCGTGCCCGGCAATTTCCGTCCCGCCTCCGTTGCGCCCATCAGCCTTTCCCGGGTGGAGGCGTTGCTGGGCCTGCCTGCGGGGTCGAATGTCCAGGTCACCGGGGTCACGCACGCCAGCGACAAGGTCCAGCCCGGCGACATCTATGCCGCGCTGCCCGGTTCGCGGCGGCACGGTGCGGAGTTCGCTCATGCCGCGGTGGCGGCGGGCGCCGTTGCGATCCTGACCGATCGGGCGATCTCTTCTGATGTGCCGGTGCTTTTGGTGGATGATCCGCGCGAGGTGCTGGGCGGCGTCGCCGACCTGGTCTACGGCCAGCCTTCGCGCAAGCTGACGATCCTGGGGATCACCGGCACGGCGGGCAAGACCTCCACCGCGTACATGATCGAGTCTGGGTTGCGGGCGGCGGGTCACGTCACCGGATTACTGGGCACGGTTGAAACCCGTCTGGGTGATCTGAGCGTGTCCTCTGTGAGGACCACACCGGAGGCGACCGACCTGCACGCGCTTTTCGCGGTCGCCGTGGAGGCGGGAGTGACGGCGGTGGTGATGGAGGTGTCCAGCCACGCCCTGGCCATGGGGCGGGTCGGCGGGGTCGCCTTCGACGTCGCGGGCTGGACCAACTTCGGCGCCGACCATCTTGACTTCCACGCCAGCACCGAGGACTACTTCGCCGCCAAGGCCAAGCTTTTCGACGGCCGTGCCCTGGTCGAGGTGCTCAACTTCGACGACCTTTCGCTGCGCACGCTGATCAAGCCGGGCACCGTCACCTATTCGGCGGCGGGTTCGGCGGAGGCGACGTGGTATGCCACGGACGCTTCCGAGGACGGGTTCGGTCAGCGGTTCAGGGCGCACGGCCCGATGGGCGCGCTGCCCGCCGCGGTGGCGCTGCCGGGGCGGCACAACGTGGCCAATGCCCTGCTCGCCCTGGCGATGCTGACCAGCATCGGGGTCCGGCCGGAGGTCGCGTCGGCCGGTGTCGCCGCCTGCCCGGGGGTGCCGGGCCGGCTGGAGCGCGTCGAGACGACCGGTGAGGTCATCGGCGTCGTGGACTATGCGCACAAGACCGACGCGATCGTCGCCGCCCTCGCCGCCCTGCGCGAGCTTGCCCAAGCCCGCGACGGCCGGGTGATCGCGGTGATCGGTGCCGGAGGCGACCGCGACAAGGGCAAGCGGCCGCAGATGGGCGCCGCCGCCGCCGAGGGCTCCGACCTGGTGATCGTGACGGACGACAACCCGCGCACCGAGGACCCGGCGCAGATCAGGCAGGCCGTGATCGAGGGCGCCTCGGGCAAGGGCACCGAGGTGGTCGAGGTGGCGGGCAGGCGTGAGGCGATCGCCGAGGCGGCGCGCCGGGCCCGGCCCGGCGACGTGGTCGCGGTGCTGGGCAAGGGGCACGAGACCGGCCAGGAGGTCGGCACCGAGACCCACCCGTTCGACGACCGGGTCGAACTGGCTGCCGCTCTTAAGGACCATGGTGAGGTATCGCTTGGCGGCTCAGCGGCGGCGGCTGGCCGCCGCGATTCCTCACTTTGGAGACGCGGATGATTCCGTTGCGGCTCAGCGAGATCGCCGAGATCGTCGGTGGCACGCTGCACGGCGAGGATGCCACCGTCACCGCCGACCTGGAGTACGACTCCCGCAAGGTGGAGCCGGGCGGGCTGTTCGCCGCGTTCGCCGGGGAGAAGGCGGACGGCCACGACTTCGCGGCGCAGACCCCGGCCGCCGGGGTGCTCGGCACCCGGCCAGTCGAAGGCGGCCTGCGTCCCGAAGGCGGCCTGCGTCCCGAAGGCGGCCCGCGTCCCGAAGGCGGCCGGCCGGTCGAGGGCAAGCCGACGGTCGTCGTCGACGACGTGCGCGAAGCGATGAGCCTGCTCGCCCGTGCCGTCCTGCAGCGGCTGCCCGAGCTGACCGTCATCGGCATCACCGGCTCGTCCGGCAAGACCTCCACCAAGGACATGGTGGGCCAGCTGCTCGCCCGGGTCGGGCCGACGATCGCGCCGCCCGGCACGCTCAACAACGAGCTCGGCCTGCCCTACACGGTGCTCAAGTCCAATCGCGACACCCGTTTCCTGGTGCTGGAGATGGGCGCCCGCGGCATCGGGCACATCACCCACCTGGCGAGCATCGCGCCCCATCACGTGGGTGTCGTGGTCAACGTCGGTGTGGCGCACATCGGCGAGTTCGGCTCGGTCGAGGCGATCGCCAAGGCCAAGGCGGAGCTGGTGCAGGCCCTGCCCCCCGATGGGCTGGCGGTGCTCAACGGCGATGACCCGCTCGTGGCGGCGATGGCGCAGGCGAGCCCGGCCCCGGTGCGGCTGGTACACACCCCCGAGGTCACGCTCGACGAGCTGGGAAGGCCGTCCTTCGACCTGGGTGGCAGAAAGGTGACGCTGGCACTCAGCGGCGCCCATCAGGCCGGCAACGCCCTGCTCGCGGCCGCGGTCGCGGTGCACTGCGGGCTGGACGAGGCCGAAGTTCCGGGCGCCTTGGCCGAGCTGAGGCTGATTTCAGGCCGAAGGATGGATGTTTACGACCGTGCCGATGGTGTCACGGTCATCGACGACTCCTACAACGCAAACCCCGCCTCCACCGCGGTGGCCCTCAAGGCCCTCGCCGCGCTCGGGCGGTCCCGCCGGAAGGTCGCGGTGCTCGGGTACCACGCCGAGCTGGGCGCCTCCGAAAGGGACGGTCACGCGGAGGTCGGCGCCCTTGCCGCTTCGCTCGGTGTGGACGTGGTGATCGTGGTGGAAGAGTCGGCCGCGCCGATCCTCGACGGCGTGGCGTCGGTGCGGTCATGGGAAGGTGAATCGGTGCTCGTCAACGATCAGGCAGCGGCAGTCTCGGCTTTGCGGCAACGGCTTCGACCGGGGGATGTGGTTCTGGTCAAGGGTTCGCGGTACCGCACCTGGGACGTCGCGGACTTCTTGCGAGCCGCCGCATGAGCGGACGCTTGCGGGAGCTCATCATGAGATTGGGATTCGCTCATGCCTTGCGAGGCGATGGCCGAGTGAAGCCGACGCAGGAGGCTTCGGCATGAGAGCGGTCATCGTCGCAACGATCGTCGCGTTCTTGATAGCCCTCTTCGGGACGCCGATCGCGATCAAACAGTTCATCAAGTTGAAGGCGGCGCAACCGATCCGGACCGACGCGCCGGTGGGTCCGGTTCCGCCGCACGAGGGCAAGCGTGGGACTCCGACCATGGGCGGCGTGGTGTTCATCGTCGCGACCGTGGTGGCGTACACGATCGGGCACATCGCGCTGCTGACCCTGCCCGAAGAGCAGATCGCGCAGATCAAGCCGACCTTCACCGCCCTGGTGCTGCTTGGGCTGTTCGTGTTCTGCGGCGCGGTGGGGTTCATCGACGACCTGCTCAAGGTGCGGCGGCGCAACAGCGGCGGGTTGAGCAAGCGCGGCAAGCTGCTGGGCCAGCTGCTGGTGGGCGCGGTGTTCGGCACCATCGCGCTGGCCTACCCGAGCACCAACCGTGAGACTGTCGGCTCGACGAAGATCTCGTTCATCAAGGACATCGACTGGCTGTCGATCGGCAGGGTCGGCGCGGTGCTGCTGTTCATCCTGATCATCATCGCGACGAGCAACGCGGTGAACATCACCGATGGGCTTGACGGCCTTGCCACCGGCGCGTCGGTGATGGTGCTGTCCGCGTTCGCCTTCATCGGGTACTGGCAGTACCAGCACTGGTGCGGCGACTTCGACTACATCGACGGCGGCGCCAACTACTGCTACGCGGTGCGTGACCCGCTCGAGGTGGCGATGATCGCCGCGGCCGCCGCCGGTGCCTGTGTCGGCTTCCTGTGGTGGAACGCCGCTCCGGCACGCATCTTCATGGGCGACACGGGCGCGCTTGGCCTGGGCGGCCTGATCGGCGGGGTGGCGATCGCGACCCGCACCGAGCTGCTGCTGCCGATCATCGGTGGGCTGTTCGTGATCCTGATGGGCTCGGTCATCATCCAGATGGTCTCGTACAAGACCACCGGCAAGCGCGTGTTCCGCATGTCGCCGCTGCAGCACCACTTCGAGTTGGTGGGCTGGAGCGAGGTGAACATCGTCATCCGCTTCTGGATCATCGGCGGCCTCTGCGTCGCCATGGGCCTGGGCATCTTCTACAGCGACTTCCTGCGGGTAATGGGATGACGCATTTCCTCGTCGCCGGCGGGCGGGTGGCGGGTGCCGCCGCGGCCCTTGCGCTGCACCGGCTCGGCCACGAGGTCACGGTCGTCGACCGCTCCGCCGCCGATCCGGCGCTTGCCGAGGCCGGCATCCGGGTGGTGATCGGGGAGCCCGACCCGGCGGAGCTGCTAGCCGGGGTGCAGGAGCTGGTGGTGTCGCCGGGGTTCGCGCCGCACCATCCGCTGTGCGTGGCGGCTCAGGCCAAGGGGATCGAGGTTTACAGCGAACCGGAGCTGGCGTGGCGGCTGCGCGGGCCGAACTCTCCGATCTGGCTGGGCGTAACCGGTACCAACGGAAAAACCACCACGACGACGATGCTCGCCTCGATCCTTGAGGCGGCGGGGTTTCGCACCGCGGCCCTGGGCAATATCGGCGTGCCGCTGGTGGACGCGCGGTCCGGCTATGACGTGCTCGCGGTCGAGCTGTCAAGCTTCCAGCTGCACTGGTCGTCGCGGCTGGCGCCGCAGGGCGGTGCGCTGCTCAACCTCGCCGACGACCACCTGGACTGGCACGGTTCGTTCGAGCATTACGCCACCGCGAAGACGGCTGTCTGGCGGGGTGGGACTGCGGTCGGCAACCTTGATGACCCCGCCGTGGCAAAGCTGCTCGAGGATGCTCCGGGCCGCAAGTTTGGCTTTACTTTGGGGGTACCGTCGCCGGGCTCTTTCGGCGTGGTCAACGGCAAGCTGATCGACGCCGACGGCAACGAGCTGGCCGATACCGGCGACATCAATCCCAAGGGCGCCCACAATGTGGCCAATGCCCTTGCCGCGGCCGCTCTCGCCCGCTCGGTCGGGGTGGAGCCGGCCGCGATCGGGGAGGGGCTACGGCGCTACCAGCCGCAGCCGCACCGCAACGCGCTGGTGTCCGTCGTGAATGGTGTGTCCTATGTGGACGACAGCAAGGCGACAAACCCGCACGCGGCGCAGGCCTCCCTTGAGGCGTACGAGCGCATCGTGTGGGTCGCCGGCGGCCAGCTGAAGGGTGTCGACATCGACGAGCTGGTGCGGCGGGTGGCGCACCGGCTGGTCGGAGCGGTGCTGCTGGGCGTGGATCGCGGACAGGTTCGGCAGGCTCTGGCGCGACACGCCAACGACCTCCCGGTGGTTGAGGTCTCCCGAACCGATGATGGAGCGATGGGGGAGGTGGTGGCAGTGGCGGCGGCGATGGCGACGGCGGGCGATACGGTCCTGCTCGCCCCGGCCGCGGCCTCGCTTGACATGTATGACAGTTATGCCCATCGCGGCAAGGCATTTGCCACGGCGGTCGGATCGTTATGACGGCCGAGACGCAGCGCCGCAGGGATCCACTGATGTGGGCCGGGGCGCTTCGCGGATTGCTCGACCGGCCCCTTGCCTCCTACTACCTGCTGCTCGCCAGCTCCGCCCTGCTGCTCGTCATCGGCTTGGCGATGGTGTTCTCGGCGACGAGCGTGACCTCCTTCGGCACCTCCGGCAACGCCTACGACAAGATCATCCAGCAGGTGATCGCGGCGGTCGTCGGCATCGCCGCCTTCTGGGTGTGCCAGCGGCTGCCGCGCCGGACGTTCCGCGCGCTCGCCCCCACGGCCGTGCTGATCGCGCTGGCCCTGCTGATCATCATGGACGGGCTGGCGGTGCTGGCCGCCGCCAAGGTGATCCCGGCCCCCAGGATCGGGCCGATCGAATCCGAGACGATCTGGCTCTA
>DASUXL010000218.1:0-15211 GCA_036377915.1 Candidatus Limnocylindrales bacterium | reverse complement strand
GCGGTCGGTCCAGTGGCGCGTCCGATCAAGACGAATGCCACCATCGCCAGCAGCAGGTAGCCGGGGACGAGCAAGACCGCGTCGGGGGTGAGGAGGTCGGCGTGCCAGCCGGCCGAGAGGGCCTCGCCGAACAGGACCACCCGGTTGACGGTGAGGAACGTCAGGTGCGCGGCGATGCAGGTGAACAGCGAGGCGCCGGCGGTCGCGGTTCGGGCCGCGACGAGCAGGAATCCGAAGCAGACGAGAAGCACGAAATAGGCCACCGGGTCCTCGCCCGCCGGTGCCAGCCCCAGCGGCGGCGGGGTACGCCCGAGCAGCATGGACACGGCCACGGCGACCACAATGGACATCGGTAGCACCAGGACGAACAGCCCGGTGGTCAGTAGAGCCGAAAGGAAACCGCCGAATCGGTTGCGGAGAGTGCGCCACGCGTATCCACGAAACGTCAGCTCCTCCGGCAGCGCCTCCAGCAGAACGGCGAGGACGGTGTTGGTGACGAGGAACGCGGCGAACGCGGCCGGATCGAAGGCACTCCAGGTCAGCCATCCGGCGGCGGTGCCGAGGCCGAAAGCGACGGCGGCCGCCCCGCCCGTGACGGTGATCCCCAGCAGCATTGCGGCGATGCTGGCGCGGACGCCGGTGAGGCCAAGCTGGTGGGCGGTCATCCGGTCCCGCCGCAGCAGCACCGCCACCAGGGGTACCGCGATCGCGGTCACCATCAGCGCGGGCAGCAGCCGGGCCGGGAAGCCGGTCAGGCTCAGCGCGCCGGCCGCAGCGTCGCCGAGCGGCTGTCCCGCGCCGAGGGCGACGGCCATCGTCGCGGCGCCGAGCACCGCCCGCCACGGCCGAGGCGCCGGGCTGGCAACGGGTGGCACCGGCCGGTCAAGGGTCTGTTCGCTCATCGTGTCTCTCCTCGGGCCGTGGCGAAGAGCCGGTCGAGATGGATGTCAAGGCCCGGGACGACAAGGTCGGCCCGGGCGGCTTCGGGCAGTACCAGTGCCTGCAGCACGAGACCGTCGACCGCGGCGAGGAGCAAGGCCGCCTCCAGGTCGGGGTCGCGGTCGCCGGGCAGGTCGCCGCCGCGCTGGGCATCCCGGAGGAACCCGGCCAGCCAGCTTTTCAGCTCGCCGTCCCACTCGGCGCTGAGCGGGCGCAGGGTGTCCGAGACCGGCGCGGCCGCGGCGAAGGTGAGCCAGACCCGGGCGTGGCGGGCCCGGGTCTCGTCCAGCGGCAGCCAGACATGAAACACCCGGCGCAACGCGTCGCGTGGCGCTCCGCTCAGATCCACCGCGCGCACCCGCTGCTTGAGCTGGTCGGCAACGTGCTTGTAGGCGGCCGCGATGAGCTCGTCCTTGGTGCGGAAGTAGTACTGCACCTGCGCCGTGGAGACACCGGCCGAGGCGGCAACCGTGCGGACGCTCACCGCGGCGAACCCACCGGCCGCGACCACCTCCACCAGCGCGTCCAGCAGATGCCCCCCGCGGCTCACGCCAACCCCCATCGTCGTCCTGTACGAACGTACAGTACGCTCGTACATGGTGATGGGTCAATGCGTCACGCCGGACACAGGACCGTCCTAAGCCAGGCCGGGCACCGAGACCTCAACGGCGGCAAGGATTCCGGTGCGGGCCGCCAGGTCGGCCTCGACGGTTTCGAACCCGTTGAACTCGGCGGCGAGCACGTAGAGCGTGTTGCCGCCGAGGGCGCAGGCGAACCCGCCCCGGTCAAGCTCGACGCGTTCAAGGACCTCGCCGCCCTCCCGCACCCGCACGCAGCAGCGGTTGGGCACGTCGGCGTACCACACCGCACCCGAGGCATCCAGGCAGATCCCGTCCGGAGCACCGTCGCCGAGCGAGGCCCAAACCCGTTGCCCGCCAAGGCGTCCATCCGGCAGGACGGCAAACGCCGACAGACGGTTTCCCCACGACTCAGCGACGATCAGCGTCGAGCCGTCCTCGGTCACGGCCATGCCGTTGCCGAACTCGATCCCGTCCGCGACCTGGCGCACCCGCCCGTCCGGGGTGACCACGACGACGACGCCCGGCCCGTCGAAGCCGCCGCCGTTGATGAAGATGTTGCCCCGCCGGTCGACGACGATCTCGTTGAACATGCCCCCGTCGAGCTTGGCGTGGGTGGCGAGCGTCCCATCCGGTTCGCGGCGCAGCAGCCGCCCGTCCGGGCCGCAGATGACCAGCAGCCGCCCGTCGGGCAACCACTCGATGCTGTACGGCAGGGTCACCGGCACGGTCAGTTCAAGCTTCGAGGAGCCGGTCGGGTCCACGCTGATGATTTCGCCTGTCCCCCAGTTGCAGAACCAAAGGCGGCCGTCGCGCCAGCGCGGCGACTCACCGAACCCCAAACCTGTCAGAAGTGTTCTCATACCCGATACGTAGAAGCTGGATCGCCTTTTTCGACATCACCCATGGGGTTTTCCGCGGCCGCCGGGCCCGACCATCTTGCGGGGCTTCACCGCGATCTCGATCGGGGTGCCCTCGAAGCCGAACTCCTCGCGCAGCTTGCGCTCAACGAACCGGACATAGCCGGCATCGAGCGGTGCGGTGGTGAAAAGCACGAACTTGGGCGGGCAGTTGCCCGGCTGGGTGGCGAACATGATGCGCGGCGCCCGCCCGCCCCGGATCGGGTGCGGTGTCGCCTGGGTCAGCGCGGTCAGCCACTGGTTGAGCCGGCCGGTGGCGATCCTCTTCTCCCAGCTTGTCAGCGCGTTGCGCAGCGCCGGGGCCAGCTTTTCCACCGCGCGACCGGTCAGGGCCGAGATGTTGACCCGCAACGCCCACGGGATGCGCTTGAGCTCCCGGTCGATCTCCTTGTCGAGGTACCAGCGCCGGTCCGAGTCGACCAGATCCCATTTGTTGAAGGCGAGCACCACCCCGCGCCCGGCCTCCGAGACCATCGTCAGCAGCCGCTGATCCTGCTCGCTGATCACCTCGCTGGAGTCGAGCAGCACCACGGTCACCTCGGACGCCTCGATCGCGGCGGCCGTGCGCAGCGAGGCGTAGTACTCGGTGCCGCTGGCCTGCCCGACCCGCTTGCGAAGCCCTGCCGTATCAACGAATTGCCAGACTTCCTTGTCGATGGTCACCAGCGAGTCGACGGGATCGACGGTCGTACCCGCCACCGGGTCGACGACCGAGCGTTCCTCGCGCGCCAGCCGGTTGAGCAGGCTCGACTTGCCCACGTTGGGCCGGCCGACCAGCGCCACCCGCCGGGGTCCGCGCGGCCGCCCCTCCTTTATCCGCGGCGCCTCCTTCGGGAAGGAGTCGAGCACCTCGTCGAGCAGCTCGCCCGAGCCGCGCCCGTGCAGCGCCGACACCGGCCACGGCTGGCCGAGCCCGAGCGACCACAGCGACTGGGCCTCGAACTCGCGCTGCTGGTTGTCCACCTTGTTCGCCACCAGCAACACCGGTTTTTTGCTGCGCCGCAACATCTTTACGGCCTTCTCGTCGTCGTCGGTCGCCCCGATCGTGGCGTCGACGACGAAGAGCACGACGTCGGCGGTGGCGATCGCCGCCTCGGCCTGCCGCGCGATGGCGGCGGCCCGGTCCTTGGCGTCCGGCTCCCAGCCGCCGGTGTCCACGACGGTGAACTCCCGCCCGGCCCAGGTCGCGTCGTACGCGACCCGGTCACGGGTCACCCCGGGAACGTCCTCGACGACCGCCTGGCGCCGCCCGATGATCCGGTTGACCAGGGTCGACTTGCCGACGTTGGGCCGCCCCACCACGGCCACGACCGGTACCGGAACCTCGGTCTCCTCGTCGCCTATCGGGGTGTCGTCGGGCAGCTCTTTGAGTTCGACCTCGGTGTCTTTCATACCTCGACCATCTCACGCAGGTAGTTGACTACCTGGTCGATATCCATCTCCGTCGAGTCGATCACAATCGCGTCCTTGGCCTGCCGCAGCGGGTCCACCGCCCGCGTCGAGTCCAGGCGGTCGCGGCGGGCGAGGTCGGCCTCGGTCGCCGCGGGGTCCGCCGCGATCTCCGTGCTGCGCCGCCGGGCGCGCTCGCTGGCCGACGCGGTCAGGTACACCTTGAGGTTGGCGTCCGGGGCAACGACCGTGCCGATGTCACGGCCCTCGACGACGATCCGCTCCGCGGCGGCGATGATCTCCCGCTGCCTGCTCACCAGGACCTGGCGCACGGTCGGGATCGCCGAGACCGCCGAGACGGCGTTGGTGACCGCCGCGGTCCGGATTTCCCGCTCCACACTCGTGCCGTTGACGGTGATCTCCTGGTGGCTTGGATCGGTACCCACAAAAATGTCTGTGTCTGCGACCACCTTGACGATCGCCTCCTGGTCACTCAGGTCGACGCCGGCTTGAAGGACCGCCCAGGTCGCGGCGCGGTACATGGCGCCGGTGTCCAGGTAGCGCGCGTCGAGCGCGTGTGCCAGCCGCCGGGACACGGTCGACTTCCCCGAACCGGACGGTCCGTCGACCGCCACCACAATCCGCCGCCCCAAACTCATGACCCTATTCTGCCCGGTGCCCCCACACCGCAATCATGGGACCCGCGGAACGAGTAGTGCCTCAGCCCCGACCGGGACATATCCGGCGGCAAGGAACGCCCGCACGCTCGCCGCGTTCGCCGGGGCGATCTGCGCCCACACCGGCCTGTCCTCGGGGATCAGGTGCCTTGCCGCGAGCGCCAGCGCCCGGCCGAGCCCTTTGTCCCGCGCGCTGTCGTCCACCTCGATGGCGACCTCCCAGCGCCCGCCGAGCCCGCGTCCGACCACGACCACGCCGCCGCCGCCGGCGGCGGCGGCCCGGTACACCGTGATGTCGCTGCGGTACCGCCTGGCGCGCCGCACCCGCGGATGCTCCGAGTCCTCGATCGGGGTCAGTTCGAGCTCCGGCGCGCCCGCCAGCGTCGCTGCGATGAGCAGCAGATCGATGTTGTTGACCCGGCGGTCGAGCTTGTCCTCCATCGCGCTCAGGAACGGCGGTTGCATCGGCACCGAAAGGTCGGGCTCGGCGGGCAGCAGCCCGGCCACCCACTCCGAATCGAGATCGGTCACAATAATATTGACGCCTGTAAAACCCAATATCGCGTGGGTACCGGGAGAGCCTGGATCGACAACCCGAAACCAGGGGTCCGTGGGCAGCCGATGCCCGCTCTCCACCTCACGCAGCAAACGGTCCAGCACACCCCACAGCATGCCCGTGGCGCGCACCCTCAGCCCCGGCGGGTCATGACCCGGTAAGTGACGGCCAGACCGGCCGCGCCCCACAATGCGAGCACGCCGAACGACAGCGGCGAAATACCCGCCGCCGGCACATTGACCGTCTCCCGCACCGCCTGTGCCATATACGTGAAGGGCAGGAACTCGTGCGCGGTAGCGAGCCAGCGCGGCAGCCGCTCGGCCGGATAGTTGATCGGGGCGAACATCAGCGCCACGAACAGGATAAGTTGGCTGAGCAGGCCCGCGACCTCGGGCTTCGAGCCGTAGGCGATGCCGAAGCCGATCGACACCGAGCAGAGGGCGACGAGCAGGATCGCGGGTACCACCAGCGGGCTGACCACAAAGGACAGATCGAACCGCACCGCGGCCACCGCCAGCGCCGTGGCCAGACCGGGCAGCGCCAGCGCGATCCAGACGGTGGCGTCCGCGGCGAGCATGGCCAGCCGGGGAACGGGCAGCGTCCGCTGATGGTCGAAAGCACCGGTCATCTTGGCCTGCGTGACCAACTGGGGCGCGGCGACCATCCCGACGGTGATCAGGCCGATGGTGAGCGAGCCGGTGGACAGGTACAGCGCGGTCACCGAATCCGCCTGCGGCACAAGGAAAGAGAAGCCGACCACGACACCGACGCCGATCAGCGTCTGCAGGAACAGCAGCAGCGGAAGCACCGAGCGCAGGTGCAGCAGCGTCCAGCGCATCAGCAGCAGGTAGCTACGCATCCCGAGGCTCCTTCGGGTCCGCGGTGAGTCCGATGTAGACGTCTTCAAGGCTGGCAGGATTGATCGCGAACTCCTCGACCGTGCCCGCCGCGCGTTCGGCCTGCGCCCAGGCGACCGCGGCGGAGGCCTTGTCCGCGGCGATAGTCACCACGACGCGCCTGCCCACCACCGCCATCCCCATCTGATCCCCCATCTCGGATGGTGGCCGCAGCGCGGCCGCGGCGGCCTCACTCACCGCGCTCAGCTCCAGGCGCAGCCGTTCGTCGTGACCGCCGCGCAGCCGCGCAGGCGTCCCCTGCGCCACAATCCGTCCACTTTGGAGAATCGCGATCCGGTCGACGACGCGTTCCGCCTCGGTCACGCCATGCGTAACCAGCAGCACCGCGCAGCCGGCGTCGGCCAGGGCACGGATCTGCCGCCACAGCAGCCGGCGCCGCACCGGATCGACGTCGTTGGTCGGCTCGTCAAGCATCACCACCCGGCCCGGCTCGACAGCCGCCTGGCAGAACGTGGTGAGCCGGAGCACGCCACCGGAGAGTTGCTGCCCCGCCTTGGAAGCCCACGGCTCCAGCTCCAGACCGGCGATCAGCTCGGCCGTGCGCTGCCGTGCCCGGTGGCGGCCCGCGCCCCTGATCCGGGCCATCATCTCGATCGCCTGCCGCGGAGTCACCGCCCCCAGCGAGGCGTGCGTCTGGGGCTGGATCGAACACGCCCGGCGGGCGTGCGCCGGATCGGCGATCACGTCCTTGCCGTCGATGCTGATCGTTCCCGAGGTCGGCATCGTCAGCCCGATCACCTGGTGCAACAGTGTTGTCTTGCCGGCGCCGTTGTGGCCGAACAGGCCCACCACCTCGCCCGCCGACACGTCGAGACTGATGTCGTCGTTTGCCCTGACACCTTTGGCGCCCTTGCCGTACACCTTGGTCAGGTGCCCGATTCGCAGCACCATCACGGCACCGCCTTCAGTGGGAGCGGTCCTGAAGTGCTTGCTTTACCGCCTGGCTGGCACGGAACACCCCGGTGACCCTGAGCGAGGAGATCACCGCGCGGGCCAGCTCCGGCGTCACATCGCTCCCGAGTGAGAACAGGCCCGTGATCGTGACGTCCAGCATCCTGCCCGCCTCCTTGAACGCCTCCAGCTCCTCCCGGTTGTAATGGATCACCCCGACGATCGCCTGCTTGCGACCGACGGTGCGTTTCACCTCGTCTTCGTGCCGGTCCAGCAGGTTGCGGATCGCAGTGCGGATGAAGTCGGTGCGGTTGGCGTAGAAGCCCTCGGCCACCAGCAGGTCGACCTTTCCCAGGTCGACGACGTTCATGTTGATTGTGATCTTCTCGGCCTCCGGCATGCTCGGGATCGTACCAAGAATCCATACCGTCACCCTCCCCTAACCATCCATGCGCCATCCATGTGGATGGTGAAAGCGTAGGCGAGATCGAGCCGGATCGTCAATGCGTGGGATCGCGAGCCGACTATGCTTTGGTTATGACGACGCGTGCTGCCCCCGACGGCCGGGCGGTCCACTACGCCCGCCCTGGCAAGCGCGCAGTTGTCGCCCCCGACCTGGCCGAGCTACACGGACCGACCTCGGGCACGGTCGAGCTGCCGCACCGGCTGTTCTGGTACGCCGACCGCCACTTCAACCTCGACGACCCCGCCTACCTGCGCTGGATGTATCAGATCGTGTTGCGAGAAGCCCTCACCGTCACCGAACTGGCGGCATGGCTCGACGGCAATACCCTCATCGAGCTGTGGCCAAGTCTCCACCTGCCGCGCGGTGTCCGCCAGGCATGGCAGGAGCATCATCCGGCGCTGACCCGGTGAGCGACTTCCAGGCAGAGGTCGCCCGGATCGCCCTTCAGGCGGCCGCCGAGCACGGATTCGCGTTGGGCGGTGGTCAGGCTCTGGTCGCACATGGGGTGGTCCACCGGCCGACCGAGGACATCGACCTGTTCACCGACGCCGACGGTGGTGTACAGGCCGCATCTGAGCCGGTCGCGGCCGCACTGTCCAATGTGGGCATGGCGGTCAGCTCCATGCCGGACGACACCGAACTAGGCGAGATGTTCGACGGCTTCGAGAATGACTTCGCCGAGTTCGAGGTCCATCGTGGTGACGATGTTGTCAGGCTTACCCTCGCGAGGTTCGACCGTCACCTTGTGCCGGTCGAGATGGATCTGGGTCCCGTACTTCACCTGGACGACGTCATCGGATCGAAGGTCGCCGCGATGGCGACCCGTGCCGAACCGAGAGACTTCGTCGACGTGGCCGCGGCCCTTAAGTCGTTCACCCGGGAACGTCTTTTGGCCCTTGCGTGGACGTCGGATCCCGCTCTGACCGATGAAGAGCTGCGTGAGTCGATGCGAGCGCTGGACGACCTTCCCGACATGGCCTTCCTCCAGTGGGTCGAGCCCGACCGGGTAGCCGGGATGCGGGCACGGTTCGTTGACTGGCCGCGCTAGATTTGGCGGCACTATGAGGAGCCCACTGGAACTGTTCAACAAACTGGAGACGCCCGAGGGCCTGGCCGATCCGTTTCCTGTCTACGCCGAGCTTCGCGAGCACGGACCGGTGGTCGACCTCGGTGGCGAGTTCATGGTCGCGACGACGTACGACGCCGTTGACAGGGTGTTGCGGGATCCCGCGTTCGTTGTTGGTGAGGGCGGCGTGTTCGACGTGCGTTCGATCCTGCGCAGCAACCCGCCCGATCACACGCGTGTGCGCCGCCTCATGGCCGGGGTTTTCACCCCGCGCCGCGTCAACGGCCTGCGAGCCGCTGTCGTCGGCCTCACCCACGATCTTATCGAGGCCATGCGCGCCAAGGGAAACAGCGCCGACATCATGGCCGACTTCGCGTATCGCTTGCCAGTCAACGTGATTTGTGAATTATTGGGGGTACCGGAGAAGGACCGCGAGTGGTTCCGGCCGGTTGCCCATGATGCGACTGCCACGCTTGAGGGGCAGATCACGCCCGAGGAGTTTGATTCGGCGGTCGACGCGTCCCGCCTGATCCGCAAGTACTTCGAGCATCTCGTCACCGAGCGCCGCGCCGATCCGCAGGACGATCTGGTCAGCGCGCTGTCCAATGCCGAGCCTGGGTCGCTCAGCGACGGTGAGTTGCTGTCCAATCTTGCCCTGCTGCTCGTTGCCGGGTTCGAGACGACCACGAGCCTGTTCGGCAACGGTCTGCGGATCCTGTTCGACGACCCGTCCCGCATGCCGGGGTTGCTGGCCAACCCGAATGACTTCGTGGAGGAGTTCCTGCGGCTGGACTCGCCGGTGCAGCTGACTTCGCGGTTTGCCAACGAGACGGTGTCCGTGCAGGGGCGGGAGGTCCGGGAGGGCACCTACATTTTGGCGCTCATCGGTTCGGCCAACCGCGATCCGCTGCGTTTCCGCGATCCGGACTCGTTCGATCCGTTGCGCCCCAACAATACTCCTATCTCGTTCGGCGCCGGCGCGCACTTCTGCCTGGGAGCTGCGCTGGCCAGGCTGGAGGCTCAGGTGGCGTTTCCGCTTCTGCTGCAGGCGCTTCCGGGCCTGCGCCCGTCCGGTGAGCCGGTGCGCCGCCGGCGGCTCGTGCTGCGCGGCTACGAGTCCATGCCTGTTGCCTGGAACTGACCCACACTTGTCACGCGCACGTCGGCGGCGCCGGCCTCATCCGATGCGGCGAGGTCGATCACGGCGGTGATGCCCCAGTCTTGGTCGCCTTCGGGATCGGCGAGGATCTGGCGTACCCGCCATTCCTTTTCCCCCTCCTCGATGACGATCATCTTGGGGCCGCGGGCGTCGGGGCCGGTACCGATCTCGTCGTACTCGTCGAAGTAGTCGTCGAGGACGGTCCAGTCGACGTCCGGGTCGAGCAGGGCCAGGGCTTCGTAGCGTCGCAGGGAGGCAAGTTCCACCCGGCGGAACAACGCGTTGCGCACCTGGACGCGGAAGGCTCGCACGTTCCGGGTGACCGCG
Organism: Candidatus Limnocylindrales bacterium; assembly: GCA_036377915.1. GTDB lineage: Bacteria > Actinomycetota > Actinomycetes > Mycobacteriales > Micromonosporaceae > Allorhizocola. The sequence goes on along the minus strand of DASUXL010000218.1, from coordinate 5,326 downwards.
GGCGGCGGCGCCTGCTCGGTGACCAGGCCGGGGTTCTGGAGGCGCTCCCACTCGTCGAGCAGGCTGGAGTCGACCTGCCGGACGAGTTCGCCCAGCCACTCGATGAGGTCGCCGAGCTCCTCCGTTTTTGCCTCGTCCGGGACGGTCTGCCGCAACGCTTTGTAGGCATCGGCGAGGTATCTGAGCACGAGCCCTTCGGAGCGGGCCAGCCCGTAGAAGCCGATGTACTCCACGAATGTCATGCCTTGCGAGTACAGGTCGCGTAGCACCGACTTCGGGGACAGCCGCTGGTCGGCGACCCACGGGTGCCCCTTGCGGTAGGAGTCGAACGCCACCTCGAGCAGTTCGGCCAGCGGCTTGGGGTGGGTGATGTCCTCGAGCAGCGCGATCCGCTCCTCGTAGGCGAGGCCGTCGGCCTTCATCTGCGCCACCGCTTCGGCCTTGGCCCGGTCCTGCTGGGCGTAGAGCACCTGCCGCGGATCCTCCAAAGTGGACTCTACGACGGACACCACGTCCAGCGGGTAGCCCGGATCCATCCGGTCCAGCAGCTCGATCGCGGCGACCGCGAACGGTGACAGCGGCTGGTTGAGCGCGAAGTCGAGCTGTAGTTCGTCGACGACCCGGACCACCCCGTCCCCGTCCTGCGCCACGATCCCGGCCGCCCGCAACCCACGGTAGATGGCGATCGCCCGCCGGATGTGTGCCCGCTGCGCGGCCCGCGGCTCGTGGTTGTCGGTCAGCAGGTGCCGCATGCGGGCGAACACATCACCGCCGCGCTCGATGACGTTGAGCACCATCGCGTGGCTCACGTGGAAACTCGACGTCAACGGCTCCGGTTCGGAGGTGACGAGCCGTTCGAAGGTGGGCTTGCCCCACCCCACGAAACCCTCCGGTGGCTTCTTGCGCACGAGCTTGCGCAGCTTCTTGGCGTCGCCGGCCGCCTTCGCCACCGCCTTCTCGTTCTCGATCACGTGATCCGGCGCCTGGACGATCACGGTGCCGAGGGTGTCGAACCCGGCGCGCCCCGCCCTTCCCGCGATCTGGTGGAACTCTCGGGATTTCAGCAGGCGCATCTTGGTACCGTCAAATTTGTTCAAGCCCGTGAAAAGCACCGTGCGGATGGGAAGGTTGATGCCCACGCCCAGCGTGTCGGTGCCGCACACCACCTTGAGCAGGCCCGCCTGGGCAAGCTGCTCGACCAGCCGGCGATATTTCGGCAGCATCCCGGCGTGGTGTACCCCGATGCCGTGCCGGACGAGCCGCGAGAGCGACTTGCCGAAGCCTGCCGTGAACCGGAACTTGCCGATCAGCCGGGCGATCTCGTCCTTCTCCGCCCGGGTCGACATGTTGATGCTCATCAGCGCGCTCGCCTGCTCCAGCGCCGCCGCCTGGGTAAAGTGCACGATGTACACCGGTGCCTGGTGGGTCGAGAGCAACTCCTCGATCGTCTCGTGCAGCGGCGTCGTCACGTAGGAGTGGATCAGCGGGACGGGCCGCTCCCCGGAGGTGATCACCGCGGTTTGGCGCCCGGTGCGGCGGGTCAGGTCGTCACGGAAGAAGCTGACATCGCCCAGCGTGGCCGACATCAGCACAAACTGGGCGTTCGGCAGCTCGATCAGGGGTACCTGCCACGCCCAGCCGCGGTCGGGCTCGCTGTAGAAGTGGAACTCATCCATGATCACGACGCCCACGTCGGCCTGGGCGCCGTCGCGCAGGGCAAGGTTGGCAAGGATCTCGGCGGTGCAGCAGATAATCGGGGCGTCGGAGTTGACGCTGGCGTCGCCGGTCATCATCCCGACCTTGTCCGGCCCGAAGATGCGGCACAGGTCGAAGAACTTCTCCGAGACGAGTGCCTTGATCGGCGCGGTGTAGAAGCTGCGCTGCCCGGTGGCGAGGGCGGCGAAGTGGGCGCCGACCGCCACCATGCTCTTGCCGGAGCCGGTCGGGGTGCTCAGAATCAGGTTCACCCCCGCCATGACCTCAAAGATCGCCTCCTGCTGAGCCGGGTAGAGGCTGAACCCTTGGTCCCGCGCCCACCCCTCGAAAACATCGAACGGGTCCAGAGCACCATCAAGGCGTGAGGTCAGAGTCATAGTGCAGCAATAGTGCCACGACGGTTACCCAACCGTTGCACAGTTACCGATCGATGGTCCGATACTCTGCGTAGGCGTACACAATTGTGCGATTTTCGGCGGAGGGAGAGCGGAGGGAGAACCGTGACCGACGATTTCTCCTCGCACGTCGTAGTTGAGCTGGGGGAACTGCGAGACGTCGCGACCTGGATGCACCTCGAGGCACAGTCGCTGGATGGTGGCCCGGACCGGCTGGCCTCCACGGTCCATTTTGGACACCACTCTCCGTGTGGGGAAACGCACCTTGCCAGGCGCCATTTGCTGTCCGCCCTCGAAACCCACCGGGCCGGCTGGGACCACCACCGCCAGGAACTGGAGGCCATCGCCGCCGGCGTCGAGCGGGCGGTGGACCTGTACGCCGCCAGCGACAACCATCCGCCCACGGTCGACGCCGCAGTCCTCGACCCGGCCCCTGACCTCGACCCTGACCTCGACCCGGACCTAGACCCGGACCCGGACCTAGACCTGAACCCCGACCTGGACCCGGACCGATGACGTGGCAGACCGCCTGGGAGGCGTATGACGTGCCCCGCCTCTGGGACGCCGTGCACCTCGAGGACGACCCGCTCGGGTGGGAGCAGGTCACCGGCCTCAACCACACCGCCGAACTGCTCACCGGCCACTGCGAGGGCCTTTGCGCCAAGCGGGAGGCCGTGGCGCACGCATGGCAGGGTCCGGCCGCCACCCAGATGCTGTCGCGTTTGGACGGTCTCATCGCCGGCGCTCGCGCGCAGGCGGTGGCGCTGACCGTCGCCGCCCGCGGCCTGCACGGCATCATGACCGCGCTTGCCTTGGCACGCAAGAAAATCCAGCCTCTGACGGTCCGCTGGGACGAGGTCACCAGCGACTGGATCCCCGAGTTCTGGGACGAGGTCGCCGCCGAACTCAACGACGAGGCCCGCACCGCGATGCTCGTCGCCGCCGCCGAGGTCCGCGACCACGGTAGCCACCTCGGCGCACCCGAGACGCTGCGCGAGGTCGGGACGGCCGCCCCGCCACCGCTTCCCGGCTACCCACCCACCACATCGGACAGTCCTGCCCTCGCGGGGACGCCTCAACCTGTACCCGCCATGTCCGGCCACCCGGTGTCGATGCTGCCCATCCCGCCCGGAAACCCTTACGCCCCAGGCGGAGGCGCCTACCTGCTTCCCGCCCCCGGGGTGGGCACGCACGGCTTCATCGTGCCGATGGCCGCGACGGTTGCGGCAACTGCTGTGAGACCTTCCATTTGGCGGGTACCAAAGGGGGTGCCGCCCGTTATCGTGCCGGTGGACGATTCCCCTTCCCTGCCGGCGCCCGAGACCATGGCCGGGTTCCACGACTGGTTCAGCGGCCTGGCCACGCCCTGGCGCGCGGTCAGTTCCCGCGCCTGACCGGCTCCCGCTCCACCAGTTTGAACAGTGCCGCGATCTCGCCCGGGTTGAGCCGGCGGTGGCGGCCGGTGCGCAGGTCGCCGAGTTTGATCGGGCCGATGGAGGTGCGGATCAGGCGCAGGACGGGGTACCCCACCTCATCGAACATCCTTCGCACGATGCGGTTGCGCCCCTCGTGCAGCACCACCTCGACGAGCGCGGTTTTTTCAATCGCCTGCACGAGCCGGAACGAGTCCACCTTGGCCAGACCGTCGTCGAGTTCGATCCCGGACTGCAACGCCCGGCCCACCGCACGCGGCAGCGGACCCGTAACCTCGGCAAGGTACGTCTTGGGCACCTCGTAGGACGGGTGGGTCAGCTTGTGCGCCAGCGATCCGTCGTTGGTCAGCAGCATGAGCCCTTCGGTGTCGGCGTCCAGCCGCCCCACGTGGTACACCCGTAAACCCAGGTCCCCCACGTAGTCGGCGATCGCCTCCCGGCCGAGTTCGTCGGCCATCGTCGAAACCACCCCGCGCGGCTTGTTGATCGCCAGGTACACCAGTTTCGTATCCGTGACGATCCGCTGCCCGTCGACCTGGATGACGTCGGTTTCGGCGTTCACCTTGTCGCCGAGCCTGGCCACCTTGCCGTTGACCGTGACCCGGCGCCGGTCGATCAGGTCCTCGCAGGCCCGCCTCGACCCGACCCCCGCTGCCGCCAGGACCTTCTGGAGCCGTTCTTCACTCATGTAGCGCCACTTCGTCGAGATCGTCCGGAAGGAACGGTGCCAGCGGCGGCAGTTGCTCGACGCTGTCCAGTCCTAGCTTTTCGAGGAACAATGTTGTTGTCCGGTACAGGTGTGCACCCGAGTCCGGGTCGGTCCCGCACTCTTCGATCATGCCGCGGGCAATCAGCGTCCGCACCACACCGTCGCAGTTCACCCCGCGGATCGCCGAAATCCTCGACCTGGTGACCGGCTGTTTGTACGCCACCACCGCCAGGGTCTCCAAGGACGCTTGGGTGAGCCTGAGCTGCTGCCCGTCAAGCACGAACCGCTCCACATAGGACGAGTACTCCGCCCTGGTGTAGAACCGCCAGCCGCCGGCCGCCCGCCTCAGATCAAATCCTCTACCTTCTTGGGTGTACCTTGCCGACAGCTCGATGAGCGCGTTGGCCACCTGTTCCGCCGGCACATCCAGTACCTGCGCCAGTGTGATCTCGCTGACCGGCTCGTCGACCACCATCAGGATCGCCTCAAGCGCCGCATCCAGCTCTGTCTCGGCAAGCGCCGGCCGCTCGTCATCATCGGCGTCGTCATCGCCGCGCTGCGCCGGCACAAACACCCGCCCCAGCGCCTCCCCAGCCGCCGCAACCCCCAAAACCGCAGCGCCCGCCTTCGCTCCCCCTGCCGCCGCTTTCCCTGCCGCCGCCGCTCCCCCTGCGCCCGCAGTCGCCTCCCCCGCTCCCGCCTTGGCTCCGTCCGCTCCCGCCTTGGCTCCGTCCGCTCCCGCCTTCGCCCCTGCTTCGGCTTTCCCTGCCTTCGCTCCCCCTGCGCCCGCAGTCGCCTCCCCCACTGCCGCCGCGGCCCCATCAGCCTCGACAGCCACTCGCGCAGCCGGCACCTGCCCCACACCCGCAGCTACCGCCTCGCCATCCTCAGACCCCCCATCCCAGGATTCAGAGTCCGCGTCTTGCCCGTCCTCGCCCTCCCAGGCCCGGTCTCGCGCCGTGTCGTCCCGCGCGCCCTCGTCTCCCCAACACTCGTCTTCCCAAGACTCCTCTTGCCCAGCCTCGGACCGCTCAGCCTCTGACAACTCAGGCTCGGATCGCCCATCCCTGGAC
>DASUXL010000217.1:0-22134 GCA_036377915.1 Candidatus Limnocylindrales bacterium | reverse complement strand
TTGACGGTCGGCTGTGACCTTGATCGGGGCGTGGCACGCTTGCGCCGATGACGGATGCGGATGAAGCACCACCCGGCAAGCGCGGATGGCTCACCACGGCGTTCTGGGACAGGAACAAGGCCGTTGTCGCGCTTCTCTCGTTGGTGGTCGCGGTTCTGGCCTGCGTGCCGGCCTGGTTCCCGGTGCTGTCACAGCTCCGGGCTCAGCCCGCGAACACCCCACCGCCCGGCCCCGCATCGTCACGGTCAGCCCAGTCGTCGCCGGTGCTCGTGCCCGCGCCCGACTCTCCCACGCTGGTACGCATGATCGAGGCGCATCCCGGCCCGCTTGTCGACGCAGAGTCCCGGGCGACCAGCGTGGCGTTCAGTCCGGATGGGACAGTGCTGGCAACCGGTGGGGTTGACCAGTCGGTGAAGCTCTGGCGCTCCGACACCGGCGAGGCGATCGCGACGCTGAACGGGCACACCGACATCGTCTCCGGTGTGGCGTTCCATCCGGCCACCGGTCTGCTTGCCAGCAGCGCCTATGACGGTGTGGTGAAGATCTGGAACGTCTCGGACCGCGGAAGCGTCGCGACGATCGATGCCGGGGACCGCAACAAGCTCAACACCTTGCTCTTCAGCCCCGACGGCAAGTACCTTGCCACGGCCGGCGAGGCGGGGAAGGTCCGCCTTTACGAGACCGCGAGCTGGAAGCTGTCCCGCACCTTGGACTCGCCCAGCGAATGGTTCTATGCGCTCGCCTTCAGCCACGACAGCACCGTGCTCGCCGCGGGCGGAGGTGTCAACGCCGAACCCGCGACCTATCCGATCAAGCTCTGGGAGGTCGCCAGCGGCAAGCAGCTGCGTGTGCTGGCCGGACATGACATGTGGGTATCCGGCATAGCGTTCGACCGCGACGGCGGCACGGTCCTCAGCTCCGGCCACGACCGCCGCATCCGCACCTGGCGGGCGAACGACGGCGCGCAGCTTAGCCTTTTCGCCGACATCAGCACCGGTCTGGACTGCCTGGCGGTCAACCCGAAGGCGACGAAATTCGCCGTCTGTGAGGGGCCGAGCCTGTCCATCCGCGACCTCCCGGCCGGGACACGGTCATCGGCCCTGCGCGGGTTCAGCCGCTCCATCGTGGAAATCGCGTACAGCAAGGGAACGCCGCACCTCGCCGCCGCAGCCATCGACGGCACCGTCGGGCTGTGGCACCTGCCCGGCTAGCCAACGTCAGTTGATGATCGGTCCCTCCGTGCGGCCGCGCTTGAGTTCGTAGAAGCCGGGTGTGCCGCCGACGATGAGCAGCCCGTCCCACAGCCGCCCCGCCGCCTCGCCGGTCGGGCAGGGGCTGACCACCGGGCCGAAGAAGGCGAAGGTGTCGCCCTGCGGGGTGGTGACGGCGATCGTCGGGGTACCGACGTCCGGGCCGACCAGGTCCATGCCCTCCTTGTGGCTGGCGCGGACGGCGTCGTCGAACTCGGTGCCACCCGCGGCGCCGGCAAGTTCCGCGGGCAGGCCAGCCTCGGCCAGCGCCGCCTCGAACACCTCGGGACCGAAGGTCTCTCGCCGGACGTGGCGGTGCGTGCCGAGCGCGGTATAAAGCGGCCCAAGGGATTCGGTGCCGGAGTGGGCCTGCGCGGCGGCCGCCACGCGCACCGCGGCCCAGCGCTCCGGGTGCTCCTCCGGCGAGTGTCCATTGAGGACGGCCAGGCTCATGACGTGGAAGCTCAGTTTGATCGGGCGTAGCTGCTCCACCTCGAGGATCCAGCGGGAGGTGAGCCAGGCCCACGGGCAGGCGGGGTCGAACCAGAATCTGACTTCGTTCACACCGGCCAGCCTACTTCGCCACCAAGATCCCGCAATTTGCCTGGCAATCCCGGCCGGAACGCCCCCCGAACCCGCAATTTGCCAGGCAAATTGCCGGATCTTCGCGAACCCGGCCGCCGCGCGCGGCGCGCCGCCAGCGCGGGGGCACGGCAGGCGCGGGGGCGCGGCAGGCGTAGGGCGAGTGCCAGGCAAACGCCCGAAAAAGCGCGGGGCGCGGGGGCGTTTGCCTGGCAGGGAGGCCGGAAGGAGGCGTGCTAGGCGGGCAGGCCGCCGACCTGGGTGTTGATCCAGGAGCGGATCGAGACCAGGTCGCCGTAGATGGACGGGCCGGTGGCGCAGACTGAGCTGCCGTTGCCGGAGCGGCTCGTCGCACCGATCACCCACCAGCGGGAGTCGCCGCTGATCCGGCGTACCTGCGGCCCGCCGGAGTCGCCGTAGCAGGCGCCCTGGTTACCGCCGGTGTTGTTGGTGCAGATTTCAAGCGGGCCGTTGATCCCCAGGCAGCGGCTGTCTGCCAGGACGGAGGTGTTCAGTTCGCGGGCGGTGACGGGCGCGGAGCCGCAGTCGCGGGTCGGGCAGGCCAGACCCCAGCCGATGATGCGCGTGGCCGTTCCGGTCGGGTGCCCGACGGTCGGGATGGGCGATGGGGCGAATGTCGTGGTTGTGCTCAGCCGCAGCAGTTTGACGTCGGCTTGCGAGTGGCTGACGGCCCCGTTCACCGAGCGTACGTGGCCGCCGCTGGTGCGGTTGACACTGCCGATGCGTACCGAGCTGGGGGTGGGGCAGTGGCGGGCGGTGACGACCCAGTTGTTCTTGATGAGGGTGCCGGTGCAGCCGCCGGTGTAGACCAGCCAGGAGTAGTTTTCGGTGGCCGGGCTGCCGCCTACGATCAGCGGCCCGACATCGTCCGTGCCCGCGTAGGAGGCGTTTGCTGTGCCGGGTCCGGCGAGGCCGGTTACGCCCACGAGCGCGGTCACGATCAGCAACCTGAATAGCTTGAAGGGTTTCTTCATGGGAAGACTCTGACTGGTACCCACAAGAATTTCAATGGGTCAATATTGGCGCGTGATACTTTGTCGCTGATGCGCTATCCACTCGGGATCGCCGCGGTGGCGGCGATGTATTTCGCGGCCGGTCAGGTGGGACTGGAGCTGGCGCTGGTGCGCGGGCAGGTCACGCCGCTGTGGCCACCGACCGGGATCGCGCTGGCGTGCCTGCTGGTCTGGGGCTGGAGGATGTGGCCGGGGATCACGCTCGGGGCGCTGGCGGTCAACGCGCCCTTCGGGCCGTCGCCGCTCGCGGTGGCGCTGATCGCGGCGGGCAACACGCTGGCGCCGTTGTGTTCCTATGCCCTGCTGCACTTTGCGGGCTTCCGGTCCGACCTTAGACGTTTCCGCGACGCGGTGCTGCTGGTCGTGCTCGGCGCGCTGGTGGGCATGCTGGTCAGCGCGGGCTCCGGGACGGGCGTGCTCATCTGGTTCGACGCCCTTGCGCCGCAACAGTTCTGGTCGACCGTCTCGGTGTGGTGGACCGGCGATGCGATGGGGGTGCTCGTGATCGTGCCGCTGGTGCTCGCCGTGCGCCTGGCGACCTGGCCGCGCGGGGTAAGGCCGATCCGGTGGATCGAGGGGGTGCTGCTGCTTGCCGCCACGGTGGCGGTCGCTGTCGTAGGCACCGTCTCGCCCGCGCAGTTCCACCTTACCTTCGCCGCCTTCCCGGTGCTGATCTGGGCGGCGACCCGCTTCCAGCTGCTCGGCGCGGCCGCGTGCGTGCTGGTCATCTCGGTCACCGCGGTGCTCGCCGCCGCGGCCGGCATCGGCGCCTTCGCCGACCTTGAACTGCTTGAACGGATGGTCAACCTGCAGGCGTTCAACGGCGCCGTGGCCATGACCGGCCTGCTGCTGGCGTGCATGACCACCGAACGGCTGGAGGCGATCTGGTCCATCGAGCAGGCGCGGGCGCAGCTGACCCGCGCGGTCGCCAGCATCCACACCGGCACACCGCAGACCTACCTCAGCCCCACCCGTCCGGGTGATACTCGACGGTCATAGGCAATCGAAGGCGCGGACCGGCAAGCATCGTCGAAGCGGTGGACTTCGGCGTGGCCGAGCTTGTGCCCGACTCTGACCGGCCGGGCGCGTGGACGCTGCTGCTCGACGGCCTGCCACAGTCGCATGTGGACACTGAGCGGCCGCATTTGCTTTCTTTTGAATATATGCGGCGGCTGGCCTCCGTTGTCGACTGCCATGCCCCTTTGGGGGTACCCCTTCAAGTCCTGCATCTTGGCGGCGGCGCGATGGCGCTGGCGCGCTACGTCGCGGCGACCCGCCCCGGATCACGCCAGGTCGTGGTGGAGCGGGACGCGGCCCTCGTCGGCATGGTGCGCCGCGTGATCCCGCTGCCCCGGCACGCCCCGATCAAGGTGAGGGTGGCCGATGCGCGTGACGCGGTCGCCGCCGACAATGTCCACGGCCGCTTCGACATCGTCCTCGTCGACGTGCCCGACTGCCGGTTCACCATGGACTTCGTCGCCGCCGTGCGGCGCGCCCTCGCACTGGGCGGCTGTGTCGCGATGAACATCGTCGACGGTCACGCCCGGGCGCACGTGGCCACGATGCGCTCGATCGCCGGGCAGGTCGGCCTGATGGCGGAGCAGTCGGTGCTGCGGGGCCGGCGTCGGGGCAACGCCGTGCTCGTCGCCGCCGACCGGCTCCCGATCCGGGAACTCGTTGCGGCGACGGCGCGTGATCCGGTACCCGTAAAATTCATTTACGGTACAGAGCTTGAGCACTTCGTCGCGGGCGCACGGCCCCTCTTTAATTGAGGCATGCGCATTCAACGTTGGACCGCCACCCTCGCGGTCGCCGCCATCGCCGGCACCCTGTTCGCCTCCCCCGCGCGGGCGGAAACCTACACCGCCCCGCTGCGCACCGCCGTCGCCGGGCTGCCGGTGGCCACCGAGAACCGCACCGGCTACAACCGTGACCTGTTCCCGCACTGGATCGACGCCGATTCCGACGGCTGCAACACCCGCTACGAAGTGCTCATCGCCGAGGCCGTGACGGCGCCGTCGGTCGGTTCGGGCTGCACGCTCAGCGGCGGGCGCTGGTACTCCTACTACGACAACGCCTACTGGACCAATCCGTCCGATCTGGACATCGACCACGTGGTCGCGCTCGCCGAGGCGTGGGACTCCGGCGCGCGGAGCTGGACCACGACCCGGCGCCGGTCGTTCGCCAACGATCTGGGCGACAGCCGCAGCCTCGTCGCCGTCACCGACAACGTGAACCAGTCAAAGGGAGACTTGGATCCGGCGCAGTGGATGCCGCCCTATAGTTCCGGCCGGTGCCGCTTCATCCAGGAATGGGTCGTGGTGAAGATCCGCTGGCGGCTGACCGTCGACTCAGCCGAGAAGTCCGCGCTCACCAGCGCCGCCAACGGTTGCAGCAACGTCACCCTCTCCGTGGTGCGGGCGTTCTAGATCGTCTTCGTTGCGGCGGCCCGGCCCCGAAGGCTAGGCTGCCGCACCATGGACACCACCGCCTTGCGCTCGGCCTACGCCGGCTTCATCAGTGAGGCGCGCCAGGGTGGCTTCGGCCCGCCACCGGACGGAGAGTGGAGCGCCGACCAGGTCGTCGCCCACGTCGCCGCCAATGACGAGCTGCTTGCCGCCACGACCCTGCGGGTCCTCGACGGTGACGGCCACCCGTACTACAACCACGATGCCATCGACACCGAGCGGCTCGACACGCTCATCTCCGTCCACCCCGACGTGGTCCAGTGGCTGGAGGAGACCAGCGCCGCGCTGTGCGACCTGGCCGACCGGCTGCCCGACAGCGACCGCACGCTCGTGCACACGCAGATCGTCGACGGCACCATCACCCGCCTCGACCGGCCGGTGCCGTGGCCGATGGTGCTGCAAACCCAGGCCGAGATGCACCTGCCGCGCCACCTCGAGCAGCTGCGGGCATTGCGCCCGTGACGCCTGAAGAGCTTATGGCGCAAGCGATCCTGATTGCCGAGGAGGGCATGGACGCCGCCGGGGAGCTGCCGATCGGCGCCGTCGTCGCCAGCGGCGACCGGATCGTGGCGCGCGCGTACACGCAGGAGCGCACCCAGAAGCGGCGGCTCGTCCACGCCGAACTGCTCGCCCTGATCGACGCCGACCGGCGCCTTAAGGATCTGCGGTTGGCCACGACCGTCGAGCCGTGCCCGATGTGCTTCGGCGCCGCTCTCAACCTCGGCGTGAAAGAGGTCTACTTCGGCGTGTCGTCCCCCACGGATGGGGTGCTGCAAGCCTTCGCCGAACTGCCGTTCTACAAGCCCCCGGTGATCGTCGGGGGTGTCCTGGAGCAACAGTGCCGCGAGCTGTTCGAGCGGTACTGCCGCACCGCACCCGAGGGAGGGCTCAAGGATTGGGCACTGACAATGTTGTAGAGCGGTTACGCGAATCCTACGACTTCGGCGCCGCCGAACGGGACACCCACTCCAAGGAGCCGTGGAAGGTCGCGGAGCGGGCGGCGTTCCTGGACCGGCTCAAAGCCGAAGGCCGCCAACGGCTTCTGGAGATCGGCGCGGGGACGGGGCAGGACAGCCTGTTCTTCCAAGAGCAGGGCCTGAGCGTGGTCGCCACGGACCTGTCGCCGCGGATGGTCGCCCACTGCCGCGCCAAGGGACTCGACGCCCGCGTCATGGACTTCTGGTCGATGGACTTCCCGCCCGCGAGCTTCGACGCCGTCTATGCGCTCAACTGCCTGCTGCACGTACCCAACGCCCAGCTTCCCGGCGTGCTGCAAGGCATCCGGGCCATCCTGCGCCCCGGCGGCCTGTTCTTCATGGGCGTTTATGGAAGCGGCGAGAGCAGCGAAGGCGTCAACGAGCGGGACAACCACCGGCCGCCGCGCTTCTTCTCCTGGCGCACCGACGAGCAGATCGTCGAGTTCGCCTCTGCCGCCTTCACCATCGAGGACTTCCACGTCGCGCAGGCCGGCGAGCACCGGTGCCAGTGCATGACCCTGCGGGTGCCGGACGACATTTGTACCGATGGCGGCGTGCCGAGCGACCGATGACAATCGGGTCATGCTTCGCCGGACCCTCGTGGCAGCCGCCATGACCGCGACGCTGGCCGTGCCGGCCGCCGCCGCGAACGCCGCATCCACCGACTGGTATCCGTACAACACCTACGACCTGTTCGACCAGTGCCCGCCGGATGGGCAGTTCGGCCTCCAGCAGGGATGGTGGCTCGACTACTACTGCGACTACGGTGGCGGCCAGACCATCCTGTGGGTGCTCCTGCCCTAGCTCGCCTTCCGGGCCCGGCTCCGGGCCGGGGCGCGTTCCGGTTCCCCGCCACCACGGGCGGCGCGGGCCTTCGCCACCGACTTGCGCAGCGCCTCCATCAGGTCGATCGTCTCCGCCAGCGGCTCCTCGACCTCGGGCTTCTCGACGATCTCCTCCTTGCCGATCTTCGCGTCGATGACCTGTTGCAGTGCCTCGCGGTAGGAGTCGGAAAACTCGTCCGGGTCGAAGTCGGTGGCGAGCGAGTCGACCAGCGAGGTGGCCATCTTGACCTCCTGCGGGCGCAGCTTGACCTCGTCCTCGAGGAACTCGAAGTCCGGCTTGCGAATCTCGTCGGGCCACAGCATCGTGTTCAGGACCAGCAGGTCACCGCGCACGCGGACCACGGCGAGGGTTTCCCGCTGGCGCAGGGCGACCTTGACGATGGCCACCCGCTCCGAGCGCGACAGCGCCTCGCGCAGCAGCAGGTAGGGTTTGAGGCCGATGACGCCGTCGGGCTCCAGGTAGTACGCCTTGTGGTACAGGATCGGGTCGATCTGCTCCTCGGCGACGCACTCCAGCACCTCGATCGCCTTGGAGCTGGTCAGCGGCAGGTCAGCGAAGTCTTCGTCGGTGAGCACGACGATCTCACCGCCGCCCACGTCGAAGCCTTTGGCGATGTCGTCGTAGCTGACCTCTTCGCCGCAGGTGCCGCACACCCGCTGGTACCGGATCCGCCCCCCGTCCGCACGGTGGACCTGGTGGAAACGGATGTCCTTCTCCTGCGTCGCCGAATAAAGCTTGACCGCGATCGATACCAGGCCAAACGAGACGGCGCCCTTCCACATTGGTCGCATACAAGCAGTGTTGCTCAAGCCGCTCGTAAAGGAAACTGTCCGTGCTGGAGGACTCACCCACCATCAAGCAAGGAGTCCGGCCAGGCTGAGTTGGTTGACCGCGGCACCGACGTCGGCGTCGCGCTGGTTGGCGAAGATCGCGGCGACGCCCGCGGGGGTTGCGGTCCGTTCAGTGGCCGCGACCAGCAGCGCCTCGCATTGGCGTTCAAGATCGTAGCCGACCTGGGCGGCCATCGCCCTGGCGGTGTCTTCGGTGGTCCAGATGGAGGGGACCGGATCGAGGATCTCGCCGAAGGTATCGGTCGCGCCCCGGTACCACCTTCCATCCGTCCACCAGTAGCAGAAGGTCAGCAAGCCGTTGCGGTTACGCGTGTTGATCACGGAGTCGTTGACCCAGGCCGGCGCCCCGGCGTAGAGATCGGGCAGCGGCCGGCCGCCGTTGTACGCGGCTTCCAGCAGCTCGGAATCCCAGAGTCCGCCCGACAGGACCGCCCGGTCACCGGGGAGCAGGTAGAGGGTGGACCCGCTGCGGCGATCGTTCTCGAACCACCCATAGCCGGGGTGGATGCGTGGCCCCCATTCCGATCTGACGCCCACATGGGCCGCGGCGAGCACCGCCCAGCACGCCCAGAGATCGCGCAGCGTGAACAGGTCGTTGGTGGCGGTGGCGGTCCGACCGGCGTCGACATCGGCGGCGGCAGCCGCCGCGGCCCGTTGCGCGTCGCGACCCTGCGCGGCCGTCCCGGCGATGTAACCAGCCAGCCACACCGGAACGTGCCTGCGTGGATAGGCTTTCAGGTCGTTGCCGTAATGCCCGGGTGGCAGGAGTTGGCCGTCGGGGAGCCGGCCCTGCCGGAACGGCTCATCGCCATAGTCGTACTCAACCGTCGTCTGGCCACGGTTGTCGACCTCCAGCAGCAGCCGCATCCACGGCCCCGCCGACATCTGCGCCGCGACCTGCCGTTGGTCGCGCACCAGATCGGCGACCCGTTCCGGGACGGGCACCGGGTTGCCCGGCTTACCTCCGGACCAGAACCGCAGCTCGGCGATCTCGGCGGAGACGGTGAAAGCCAACTCCGCCGTGAACTTGTCCCAGCGCGGCGGCCCAAGCAGCGCAAGCTGTTGCACAATCGGCTCGATCAGTTGCGAAGCCTCGGCCGCGACCGCCTTGTCGTGCGGGGAACCGCCTTCGATGGTGTACCCACTGATGTGGCCTTCGTCCTGCAGGCGGCGAAGCATCCACTCAAAGCCGTCCACGTCGTCCACGTCGTCGTCCATGCCGTCCGGTAGCGACGGCGCAGACCGGTTGGCGCGTTCCTGCGTGGCGAAGCGGGCCTCTGCCTGCCCCGGCGGCTCCGACGAGGATGCCTCCTCGATCCGCCCGGAGTCGCCCACCAGGAACACCGAGCGCCCGACCGGTATGTCCAAAAAGGACATCGGGTCGGTCTCATCGACCTCGACGGGCGCGTAAACGGTCCACCCGACCTCGAACCGATCCGCATCCAACCCGTGCGTCGGGTAGTCCAGATCCCGCCACAGGATGTATTCCGTCACTCGCGCGATCGCTTCCGCCTTGTCCATACGCAAACCTCCCCTTCGCTAGTCCAGCAGGGCGCCCCGGTGACCCGGTGACCCGGTGACGATCACCGGGGCGCCCGCGTGATCACGGCTTGGCCGCGTCTCCCATGCGATAGTCGCAGACCCCCGTCGGGAAGATCTGCTCCAGCCGCTGCCGCTCCGCGGCGCTCGGCACCCACGACCCGTACAGGCCGCGGTCGATCGCGGCGGCGACGCTCTGCCGGTGGCAGGCGTAGATGCCGCCCTCGATCGGTCCGCCGGCGACCGTGCGCGACGTGCCGAACAGCGGGAACGCGCTGGTGCACGCGCCGGCCGGCTTGTCGTCGAGGATGCCGTTCCACACCGCCGGGCCGGCGGCGATCTGCGAACCGTTGGCGGCGAAGCACATGTCGGTCGGGTGGACACCGCGCAGCACCCACGCGTCCATCGCCGCCAGCGCCTGCGGCGTCTGGTCGAACGGGAGGCCGCTGGCCGGGGCGGCGGTGAACCAGATGACCTGGTTCGAGGCGTTCTCGTCATGGTTGAGCATGCGCTGGCGGCTGGCGAAGGACTGGTGCGTGTTGTGCATGTCCAGCAACTCTTCGAGGTAGTGCCGCCAGTCGATGATGGGGATGTCAATCTTGCCGGTGAACACGTGCCCGGAGTTGTACGCGCCGGCCACGGCGATACGGTCGCCGGTGGTGCGCGGTGCCGGGGTGACGCCTCCGTCCGGGGACAGGCGCATGTTGCGCGAGCTCCACGGGTCGAAGTTGGCCGGGTCGGTGCAGTTCGGCGGGAAGTAGGGGCAGACTTCCTGGACCATGTCCCGCGCCGGCTTCCACGATCCCACCTTGGCGTTCAGGTCGAGGAACTCGGCCGGTGCCAGGAACCCGCTCGTGAGCGAGGTCAATCCATATTGGACGCCTACGTTGTCCCAGCTGTTGCGGGCGTATCCGTCCGGGCCCACGCCATAGACGGTCCGCAGATCGTCGGCGTGCGTCCAGTGCACGGTCTGCGCCACCCCCGGCGGATCCATGTTGGCCCACAACGGGTCGAACATGTTGGATGACCACAGCGGGTTCAGGGTCAGCGGTGTGAGCCCGCGCCAGGACCGCGCGCACTCGTCGGAGCGCAGCGCGGCGCTTCCGTTGAGGCCGATGAGCGCGGTGCGGTTCTCCCAGTTCTGCCACTTCGGGTTGGCCCGGTCGGTGACGTCCATGTAGTACTCGAGCAGCTCGCACTCTCCGATGTGGATGGTCTGGGTGACCATGTCCGGGTAGGAGTACTGCGGGATCGCCGCGTCGATGATGCGCTTGCCGTGGTTCTGGCCGTAGACGTACTGCTGGATCGCGCCACCGGATCCGCCCACGCCCACCGTGTAGAGCGGCACCCCGTGCGCCTCGATGAAGTGCTCCTTGAGCATGAGGGCCGTCTCGGCGCCCAGCGTCAGGTTGTAGTGGGTGTTGGTCCTGGTACCCGTTGAATAAAGAATCGCATAACCCAGTGAGAGCCCGTCGTGATAAAGGGCACCGCTGGGCAGCGTGCCCTGGTTGTGCCCGATCGCGACCCCGCCGTCGAAGCGGTAGATCACGCGCTTGTTCCACGCCGACTCGTCGTCGAGCATCGCGATCGAGTAGATGAACCGGTTGATGGTGCCGCGTTCCCGCTTGATGACGTAGTCGAGCGTCCGGCCGTCCAATGTGGTCGTCGTCGCCATGTCGGCGGGGCGGCTGCCGTCGGCGGGCATCGGCTTGAACTGGCCGTCGGCGGCGGAGCGGTAGAGCCGGTCGGTGACGGGCTGCGCGGCGCCGCAGTCCTTCGACCAGCCGATTACGGTACCGGCGGCGTCCCTGACCTTCCAGCCCTGGCCGGAATGGTTGTCGATGGTCGGCTGGCCCAGGCCCGTCTGCTCGGTGCGGCACAGGAACGGGTACTGCTTGGGCCCGGAGAAGATGGGCCCGGTGATCGGGTGGTTTTTCACCAGCAGCGGGCGTGGAGCCGAGAACCGTTGCAGCGCAACGATAATGTTCCATCCGTCGCGCATGCCGCCGACGACCCCGGTGAGGGTGTGCGCCTGCGGGTCGGGGGTCAGGCTGGAGGTGACATCGTTTCCGTTGAGTGTCAGTCTCACGTGTGCCAGGTCGGTGCGGGCGTCTACCTTGACCTGCACGAGCGCATCTCCGCCGCTGACCTGGTCGGCGCGGCTGGACAGGACGGAGATGCCCAGCTGGTGGCCCTGGTTGGTGGCCAGCGCAGGGGTGGCGGTTGCCAATACGAGGACGGAGCTGGCGGCGATCGCGGCCAGCCGCTTGACGGGTGTCATGCGATACATCCTCGTGAGATTCCCTCACGTGTCTACGGCTACTATGTACCGTGTCGGTCGATGGGTTCCTGCGGGAGCTGCGCGGACTTCGGGTGAGCGCGGGCAATCCGTCGCTGGGCGTGCTCAGCCGCCGCACCGGCATCCCGCGCAGCACCCTGTTCGATGCGTTGAACCCCAAGCGGGTCACGCTTCCGGCTTGGGAAACGGTGCGCTCCCTGGTGGCCGCGCTCGACAAGGCGCGCGATGACGCGGCGGGTGCGGCGGTGGCGGTGCCGGTGATCAGTGGCGAGGGCGGACCGGCCGGCTCCCTGCTGCGGCTGCCTGCCCAGGCGCCGGGGCCGGGGAGGGCGTGGTTCGAGGCGGAGTGGCCCTGCCTGGTGGCCGCGATCGCCGCCGCCCGCCAGCACGGCCGGGATCGGCTCGCCTTCGACCTTTCTTTCCCGCGCCGCGTACCTGTGGCACACCCGACCGCCCGGCACGCTGGAGCTCAACCGGACGGCGCTGGAGCTTGCGGAGCGGCTGAAAGACGATGCGGCCCTTGGCATCGCGCACCGCGACCTGGGCCGGACGCTGGTGATGCTGGCCGAGCACGAGGCGGGTCTGCGGCATCTGGAGAAGCACTGGACGCGTTCGGCCGGGCCGGGGATGCGCTGGAGCGGGGACGCCGCCTAGACAGCCCGCCTGATCGAGGTTCGTCAGGTTGAGCGGAGACTTGGGCGCTTTCTCGGCTCTGTGCGCAATAATTGGTACCCATGAATGAAATTAGTCGTTATCTAACCGAGGAGGTCGTCGTCGATTACGCCGACGGTCTCATCTCGCGCCGGGAGGCTTTGAACCGTCTGGCCCTGCTCGGGGTCGCCGCCGCCACCGCCATGCCGCTGCTTGCCGCCTGCGATGCCAAGCGGGACGAGACTTCCCAGCCACCGCCGCCCAGCCAGCCGCAGTCACCGGCCGACGCAAGCGCTCCAGCCGGTCCGCCCGCCCTGTCCACCGAGGCGATCACCTTCCCCGGGGCCGACGGCCGCACCCTGCAAGGCGCGTGGGCAAAAGCCCAGAGCCCCAAGGGTTCCGTGCTTGTCATCCACGAGAACCGCGGGCTGACCGACCATATCCGGTCGATCGCCGGGCGGCTGGCGGCAAGCGGCTTCAACGCCATCTCCATCGACCTGCTCTCGGCCGAGGGTGGCACGGCGAAGTTCACGGATCCGGCTCAGGCCACCGCGGCCCTCAATGCCGTACCGCCGGCCCGGTTCATCGCCGACCTGAAGGCGGGCATCGACGAGCTGCTGCGCCGCGGCACCGGCACCAAGGTGGGTGTCACCGGGTTCTGCTTCGGCGGTGGCCAGTCCTGGGCGCTGCTGAACGCGGGCGAGCCGCGGCTGCGCGCGGCGATCCCGTTCTACGGTTCGTCGCCGGAGAACCCGGACTTCTCCAAGTCGCCCAACGCCGCGGTGCTTGGCATCTATGGCGAGCTCGACGAGCGGATCAACACGACGCGGGAGCGGGCGCAGGCGGCGCTGGCAAAGGCGGGCCTGCAGCACGAGATGCTCACGTTCCCCGGCGCCAATCATGCCTTCTTCAACGACACCGGCCAGCGCTACCACGCGCAGGCCGCCACTCAGGCCTACCAGCGGGCCATCGACTGGTTTACCCGTTATCTGGCCTAGCCCTTGGCCGACTGGCCGTGACCTGTCACGTGAACCCCGGCCGCGAACCGGAGGAGGTCCGCTTCGGATAGGTGGATATCGTGGTCCACCTGGATCGTCAACACGCGCCCGTCGCGGTTGTCGACCCGAAGCATGGTCGCTCCGTCGGTCTCGGACAGCCAGCCGTCCCGGCCCTGCACCGCTACGGGGCGGCCGTTGACCGGTACCTTCCCGGCGACCTCGAGCATGACCGCCACCCGGTCGGTGAACCCGTCAATGGCGGGTACCCCGGGCGGGGCGAACGTGACCGCGGACGGGTTGGCGTTATCCATCGTCAATGCGGCGGGTACCAGGTCGAACTCGAACGGAAGGGGTTGTGTCATCGATTCGGCGCGCAGAGCGAGTGCGTAGGCGGTGAGATCCTCCAGCGTCTCCGACTGCGGTGCCCGGATCTCGACCCACATGTCGGGCCGTTCCTGCCAGGACAGTACTCGAAGCGGTGGGCTGGACGGCGGGCGCAGCAGGCTGTGGCTCCCGGCATGTCCGCGAACGCTGACCGCCACCGGTGTGCCGGCCTGCGGCGGGGTGCCGGCGACCTGCGGCGGGGTGCCGCCGACCTGCGGCGGGGTGCCGCCGGCCTGCGGCGGGGTGCCCCCGACCGTGACGGTGGCGTCCGCGGCATCGGTGCCGTCGTAGGTCAGCGTAAGTTTGCCGGCTGAGAGAATGAGCACAGGGCTGGCCGAACCGGCGAGAGCCCGTTGCGGCGTGAACGGGAACGAGATCGAGGTTCGGGTGGGCCCGCCGGGTTGCAGGACCTCGAGTGTCTCGATCTGCGGGCCGACCGCCGGGCGAGCCGTCAGGCTCGACGCGCCCACTACACCACCCAGCAAGACCGTAGCGGTGACAGCGGCCATGGCGACGTCACGGCGACGCTTGCGCCGGCGGGACTCAAGCCGGACCCACGACAGCATGCGGTCACCGCGTGGAGCGCGTCCGGCGTTGCGGCGCAGCGACTCTCGCACTTGTTCTTCTACCTGGTCAACCATCGCAATCCTCAAGAATCGGGACAGCGGAGACGATCGCTCGCAACCGCTTGAGGGCCTTGAAGGCGTGGACACGCACGGTGGCCGGAGTGCAGTCGAGCAGCGCGGCGATGTCGGCGTCCGGCAGGTCCTCGTAGTAGCGCAGCACCAATACGGCACGTTGCGCCCGTGGCAACGTCGCCAGCATCGCCCACAACTCGTCGCGCTCCGCGATCTGGTCGACCGGATGATCCGGACGCGCCCAGTCGGGTAGCTGTGCCTGGGGGATCTCGGCGTTGCGGCGCAGCCGGCGCCAGGAAAGGTACTGGCGGAGGATGGCCTTGCGCACGTAGGGCTCCGGGCCGTCGGCGGACTGGATCCTGGACCAGCGGCCGTGGACCCGGACCAGAGCCTCCTGGGTGAGGTCCTCGGCAAGATGCTCGTCGGCGGTGAGCAGGAAGGCGAATCTGAGCAGCGCGGGCGTGCGGGTCAGCACGAATTCGGCGAAGTCCGCCCCCATCCGCGCCCCCTCACACCGCTGCCTATACCGCTGCCTATACCGCTGCCCAATAGGAAGACGCTTCGGCGGTGGGTGAACGTTTATCGGCGTTACCGAATCGGCGTTACCGAATCGGCGTTACCGAATCGGCGGGAATGGGGTCGTTGTACTGGCCGGCAGGACCCGAGTAGGGCCGGCCGTCCACGATCGGCCAGCCGTTGGCCACGCAGCCGTGCAGGCCGAGGGTCTGTTGCTGCATGACGGGGGCGGGCCTGCCGGGTGCCGGGCACTTTTCGTGGCCGAGGCCGAGGCGGTGCCCGGTCTCATGGTTGACCAGGTACTGCCGGTAGGTCGCCAGATCCGCCCCGTAATCCGGCACGCTGTTCACCCAGCGGGCGACGTTGAGCACGACACGGTTGCCGTTGCGGCAGGATGTGTACCGGTCATAGCCCTTGGCGCACAACGTGTCGCGTGTCGCCGGGGTGGCCAGGTAGACCACGAAGTCGTGCGGGACGCCATCGGGCACCAGTTGCAGCCGCCACCGTCCCGTGCCGGTCCAGCCGCGCGGATCGCTCAGCACTCCCGACACCTGCTCGGCGAACGCCGTCGCGTCGATCCCGGTGACGCCCTGCTCCACGGAGACGCGGTAGCGCAGCAACCGGCCGGCGTGACCGGCCACCGGTCCGTCGGTCGTGGCGGTCTGGAAGACGCCGTCGCCGCGTTGCGGGTACGTGATGACCGGTTCCGGCGCTGCCGGCCCTGGGTCGGGTTTACCCGCCGGGAATGGCGATACGGTCGGGGATGGTGACAAGGTCCGCAACGGCGACAAGGTCGGGGATGCGCAGCCGGTGAGCGCGATGCAGACCACGGCGTGAACCGTGCTGTTTACCCGCCGCCACCGCCGCCTGTTCATTGTCCTGCCCCCGTCGCCGATGAATGGTCTCCATCAGTACGACGGTCTGGCGGTGGGCAATCATTTACCCGGTCTTACCTATTCATTTGGAAAACTTGTTCATTTGGAAAACTTGTGGCAGGGCACCGGGATCGGCCCGGCCGAGCTGGCCGCGGGATAGTCGAACTCGCCCTCGTCGACCCAGCCCTCGCGCTCGTAGAAACGGCGGGCGCGGGTGTTGCCGGTCGCCACCGCGAGCCAGGCCTTGCCGTGACCGGCCGCCTTCACCAGGCGTTCGCCCTCGGCCAGCAGGGCCGAGGCCACACCGCTGCCGCGATGCGCCGCGTCGACATAGACCTGCTCCACCTCGTCGGCGTCGACCATCACGAACCCGGCCACCGCGCCGTCCACCTCGGCCACGACCGTGTCGGCGACCCGCTGCGCCGCCCGCAGATCGAACGACTCGCGGGTGCGGATGGCGGTAAGCTCGTCGGGCACGTGGCCGACGTGGCCGTCGCGCCAGCCGTCTGCCCAGATGCGGGCGACGGTGCGGCTGTCGTCTTGGGTGGCCCCGCGGATTCTCATTTCTTTCGCTTCCTGGTGATGGTCACGACACCATAAAGGACGAGGACGAGTCCCAAACCTATCAGGCCATACTTGAAAATATCGGCGCTGCGCTGCTTATCCTCGTACGACAGGCTTCCGCAGGTGTCGCCGGGCTTCATCGGCACGTCGTTGCAGGTCACCCCGTCCGAGGCACCCGCGAACGACAGATAGATGCACAGCAACCCGAGCAGGAGCAGGAAGAACGGGTTCTTCAGAATCTTCTTCAAGCCTGCCTGCCCTCCACCGCAGTCGCCCGGTTGGGGCTCAAGTTAGCCGGGCGGCGATGGGGACGCAATCCCCATCGCCGCTTCGTGTTTCCCTTTAACTTTGTGGATTGTTCAACACGCTCAAACGCTGGCGGTACTCGGTTTCGTCGATCTCGCCGCGGGCGTATCTTCCGGCAAGGATGGTGCGGGGGTCGGACTCGCCCCCGGGCGGCCACCCCCAGCCGCCGCGGTGGTGGTGGCGGCGGTAGCGCCGCCAGAACAGCCCGCGCACGGCGAAGATGATGAGGATCCAGACGCCGATCCAGAACAGTGGCGCCAGGAACCACCAGCCGCCGTAGCCCCAGTGGTCGTGCATCAGAAGGTCGGTCATGCTTCGATGGTGTGTCAGCGCCCTCGCCGTGACGTCGTATCGGCGGCGACACTTTCACTACTGCAGGGGAAGTAGGGAAGTATCAGTCCGTCCAGCCGGGGCGCACGAGGCCCGACTCGTAGGCCAGCACCACCAGCTGCGCGCGGTCACGCGCCCCGAGCTTCACCATCGCCCGGCTCACGTGGGTCTTGGCGGTCAGCGGGCTGACCACCAGCCGCCCCGCGATCTCCTCATTGGAAAGCCCAAGGGCCACAAGCGCAACGACCTCGCGCTCGCGTTCGGTCAGCGACTCGAGCAGGTGGGCGGTGCGCGGCATGGGCCGGGAGCGGCTCGCATACTCGACGATGAGCCGTCGGGTCGCACCGGGTGAAAGTAGTGCCTCGCCGGCCGCGACGACCCGGACCGCTCGGATCAGGTCCGCCGGTTCCGTATCCTTGACCAGGAATCCGGCCGCGCCGTCGCGGATCGCCGTGAACACGTACTCGTCAAGCTCGAACGTGGTCAGCACGATGACGCGAGTGCCGTGCAGGCTTTCGTCGTCGACGATGCGGCGCGTCGCCTCCAGCCCGTCCATGTTGGGCATCCTGATGTCCATCAGCACGATGTCAGGATGGTGCTCGGCGGTCAGGTCCAGCGCAGCCTGCCCGTCGCCCGCCTCGCCGACGACGGTGATGTCGGGCTGGGCGTCAAGCAGCGCCCGGAAACCGGCGCGGACCAGGGCTTGGTCGTCGGCGAGCAGCACCCGGATCACTTGGGCTCCTTGGCAATCGGCAACGCTACGAACATTTGGAATCCGCCGCCCGGTGCCGGGCCTGCCTCCACCGTGCCGCCCAGGGACGCGGCCCGCTCCTTGATCCCGACCAGGCCGCTGCCTGTCCCGTCCTCGTTGGGTTTGGTGCGTGCGGGGCCGGGGTCGGAGATCCCGATCAGCAAAGCCCATCCGGCGTCGTGCACATGCACCAGCGCTGTGCGTGCAAGGCTGTGCCTGATCACATTTGTAAGAGCTTCTTGAATTATTCGGTACCCCGCAAGGCCCGCCGCCGCCTGGATATCAGACTGCTTCCCGGTGTGGGTTACCGTGACCGTGAGTCCGGCCGTCTTCGCTTGCGCCACCAGGTCTTCCAGCCGGGTAAGGTCGGGTGCCGGGGTGCGCGGAGCGTCCTGTCTCAGTCCGTATAGGACGGTCCGGACCTCGTCCAGCCCGCTCTTGCTCGCCTGCTTGATGGCCAGCAACGCCTGCCTGACCTCCTGCGGGTTGGAGTCCATCAGTTCCAGCGCCACCGACGCCCGTACCGTGATGAGCGACAGGCTGTGCGCGAGTACGTCGTGCAGCTCGCGGGCGATCCGCAGCCGCTCCTCGCCCGCCTGCCGCTCCCGCTGCTCCTCGCGCCTGCGGCGCTCCTCGTCCCACAGTTTGCGGTAGACGATCGCCCGCTGCCGCCTGTTCTCGACGAGTTCGGCCAGGCCCGCCAGCAGCATCGCCAGTACGAGCCCGCTCGCGATCCGCCCCGGCTCGAACGTCCTGGACTGCCAGTAGTCGAACATGACCGTGCCCGCCCACAGGGCACCAAGCGATGCCCAGGCGTGGATCCGCTTGCCGTGCACCACGGCGTTGATGACGGCGGCGACAATGCTGGGTATCGCCGGGCCGATCGTGTCCGTCGTGGCGAAGAACCCCAGCGCCACCGCGTTGACGCCGACCACGGCCCAGCCCGGCCAGCGCCTGTACCCCATCAGCAGGATCGCCGGGCCGACCAGCAGTTGCACGAACCCCAGCGGCGGCATCCGCCCTTGCGACAGCGTGAACGCGCCGATGATCACCTGCACGAAGCCGATGACCACCGGCCAGGGCCTTGGCCCTCTGTTCCTGCGCCACTCGCGCCGGTCGCCGGGGTACACCCTCGCATGATCGCCCATCCCCCAAGGCTTCGCATCCGCCACACGCAGACCCGTCCCCTACTCCCGCCGCAGTACACCCGGTGGCGTTATATACCGCTCGCCGTTATACTCGCCCGCATGCGGCTAACGCTCATCTTCACCGCGCTCTGGCTGATCGTCGTCTTTGTGGCCCTCCCCCTCCTGGCCTTCGGCCTTGAACGCACCGGCGCCATCTTCGGCACCTGGGGCGACTGGCCACAATGGTGGCAGCGCGACATTTGGGTTCTCGCCATCGGCACCGCCCTGCTCTACCTGAGCGTCCTGATTGGACTCGCCCTGGCCGCCGCCTTTCGCCGCTGGCTCTCCACCGCCGCCTTCGCCGTCGTCCTGGCCTTGACGATCGCCGCCTACTCGGCCATCTACAACGCCCACCCCGAACGGTTCCGCGACGTCATCGACGTCATCTCCGAACCCCTCACCGGCTCCCCCGCCCCCACCGAACCTCGCCCTTGGTAAGGGGTAGCTTAAGATCATGCCTGGCTTCTCTTACACCTCACGCTCAGACGGCACCGTCGTCATCCTCCACCACGGCCGCCACGCCACCACACTGCGCGGCTCGCGGGCAGCGGAGTTCCTGGCCGAGGTCGAGTCGAGCGACGAGCAACTCGTGATGGCCCGCTGGACCGGAAACTACAAGCACGGCAACGAACGCGTCGCCAAGTCCCACCCGCGCAACAGCGGCCGGAGCTAGGTCAGGGCAGCGGCAGGCAGTAAAGTTAGTCGCGACGGTGGCGGCATGTGGGAGGTTCCTGTGGACCGCATCGGCGATCGAATGAAAGCGTGGCGGCGCAGGCGCGGCGGCATGAGCCAAGCGACACTCGCCGGCCTGGCCGGACTTTCGCAGGCATACATCTCCCAGCTTGAAAATGGTGAACGGCCACTCGACCGTAAACACACCCAGGTGAAGATCGCGCAAGCGCTCAACATCACCGTCGCCCAGCTGACCGGCCTGGATAGCGAAACCGCCGATCCGGTTCGGGAGCAAGCCCTGATCCACGTCCCCGCGATCCGTTCCGCACTGGTCGAGCTTTCTGCCGGTGAGACCCGCACGCCGAACCGTGACCCGGAACAGGTCCGTGCGGCGGTTCGCCAGATAACCGAACTACGCAACGCCGCAGACTATGCGGCGGTTGCCCCACGCCTGCCGGAGCTGCTTAGCGATCTAGCCGCTCACGGGGAGGCTCTTACGCCCGAATATGTCGAGGCGTTGTTCTGCACTCGGTACAGCCTCAAGTCCATGGGACTGCCCGACCTCGCTCGAGAGGCCTCTGAGATCGGCCTGCGCGCGGCGCAGTCACACGGCGACCCTGCCTGGCGCGGGCAGGCCATCTACTCGTGGGTGCAATCCTTCCCGCCCGAGAACGCCGCGCTGGGGGCACGGCTGGTCAGTCGTGCCGCTGACGAGTTGGAGTCGCAGTCGGCCCGCGATGCGCGGGAAGTCTACGGCTGCCTGCACATCCTGGCGGGGTACCAAGCCGCCATCGCCCACCAGCCCGACCTCGCCGCAGCCCACCTGGAGGAGGCAGGCGGTGTGGCGCGTACTCTCGGCGAACCGCAGCGCACGGGCACCTACTCGGCAGGATTCAACGGCAACTGGTTCAGCCCCACACAGGTGGAGATCTGGCGCGTCGCCGTCGCCGCCGAGTTGGGGGACGCCGAGCAGGCGATCCGTGTCACGCAACGGATCGACCTCAGCCAACTGCCCGTGCCCAACAGGTGGGTCTACTACTGGATCGACCTTGCACGGGCGCTCGCCGCCGGCAGCAGGGATCAGGACGCCATGCATGCCCTGGCCAAGGCGGAACGAGCGGCGCCACAGCACTTCCGATTCGCGCCCGTCGTGCGCGACCTCACCGCGACGCTGATCCATCGAGCCAAGCGACGCGCGACCGCGGGCGAGATGGCAGACCTCGCACGAAAACTGGGAATCCAGCCGATATAGCAACCTGCGATAGTGCGGGCGGGGATCTACCTTAACCTGGCTGACGAGGCAGTCACCTCCGGCAGGTCCAGCTCTCGCACCCTGGCCCAGGCCGCTCGCATGTGATTGCCAAGGGGCCGGGAGTCTTTCTGGGGGTGGACCCGGCCCCTTCCCACCGATTGGCGAGGGAGCGTTATGGGCGCCGTGGTCGAACTGGTCATCATCGCCCATGGCGACGATCTCGCCGAGGCGGTGGGCGAGCAGATGGTCGCGCTGAACCGCCGCTACTGGTCCGACAGCGACGAAACCTGTGAACGTCTGCTTGCGTGGCTGCATTCGGTCCCGACCAGACAGGCCATTGCCGATCGATAGATCTGTTAGAAGGCCCACCTGATCGCGGAGACCACTATCCGTATTGGTGTATGCACACGGTGCTGAAGTGACCTAGCGTCTGTCCGGTGAAGGTAGTGTCAGTCGTCAATTACAAAGGCGGGGTCGGCAAAACTACATTGACGGCCAATCTCGGGGCCGGCCTGGCAGCCCGCGGAAACCGAGTCCTCCTCATCGATCTCGATCCCCAAGCCAGCCTCACCTATTCCTTCTTCACCCCGCACGAGTTCAAAGAACGCCTGGCCAGCGAGCGCACGATCAAGAAGTGGTACGACAGCCCCAGCAGGGGTAGAGCCGTCACGAAGCTCGCCGACTTGATCGTCACGCCCGACCGCGTGAACCGGCAAATCAATCACGGCGGCCGTCTGGACATGATCCTCTCCCACGAGGATCTCGTCACCGTTGACACCCTTCTGGCGGACGCGATTGACAAGAGGACACGAGAGGTCCCGCTTAGCCGGTACGTAAAGGTCTTTCGAAGGCTGAAGGAGGGCCTTAGCCACACAGCCTTCTCAGGCTACGACTTCGTCCTGGTGGATTGCCCGCCGAACTTGAACATGATGACCAAGAATGCCGTTGTGGCCAGCGACTTCATGGTTATTCCGTGTCGACCGGACTACCTGTCCACCAATGGAATCGACCATCTTGGCAGCGCCATCCACGGATTCATACGGACCTTTAACCACCAGGCGCAGATTTTCCATCAACCAAGGGAAGCCGTGGTATTCACGATGGTCACGTATAAAACGGGGTCACCAATCGATGCCCAAGGATTGGCCATCCACCGGGTCGGCG
>DASUXL010000216.1:0-8519 GCA_036377915.1 Candidatus Limnocylindrales bacterium | reverse complement strand
GGGTGGAGCTCCACGACCTTCATGTCGAATCCGCCTGCGTCGAACCGGAATTGGACAACGCCGCCGACGTCGTCGCCGTTGCCTTGCGTGTTCGTCGTCCACCAGCCGGCAAGCCCTTCGGTGGTGGTCAAAGCCGCGTAGACCTCGGCCGTCGACGATTCGATTCCCACCCTGTGCAAGATGTCTACCATCTTCAATTCCTCCCTCAAGTGTCACTGTCTTTGCCGCGCTGAATCGCCTCGGCGATCCGCTTGATGCGCCGCAGCCTGGCGTCCCACGCCGCCCCCACCGAGGACAGCTGAGCCACCGCGCGTGCGAGTTGCGCCTCGTCCACCCGGTACCTCCTCTCTCGCCCGGCAGGCGCCGAGCGCACCAGGCCCACGCGGTCGAGCACGGCCAGGTGTTTCGCGATCGCCTGCCGGGTCACGGGCAGCTGCTCGCTGAGGCTGGTGGCGGTGCCGTTGCCCTCCGCCAGGAGCAGGTCGAGCATCCGCCGACGGGTCGGGTCCCCGACCGCGGACCACAGGTCGTCGTCGACGGCGGTGGTGGTCATGGCGTCGACACCAGGCCCGCGACGTACTCCCCGAGCCGGGGAATGAAGATGTCCCAGCCGACGATGTGGTCGCGGTACTGCTCCTCCAGCTTGGCGGCCTCCCAGCCCATCTCGCGGAATCCGGTCTCGATGAGCCGGATCGTCGTGCCCGTGCCCGACGGGGTGAGCTCGAAGGTGACCAGCAACGAGTTAGCCTCGTCGTCGACCTTGCCTTCGGCATAGCTCCAGCGGAACGAGAACAACCTCGGCGGGTCGGCCTTCACCACCTTGATCGCGGCGACCTGAGCCCTGTCGTCGCCCCAGACCAGCTCGCCAACGGCGCCGGGAGTCGCTTCGAAGTCGGCGTCGTCGCTCCACCATTGGGAGATGTGTTCGGGGCGGCTGACGACTTCGAAGACCACCTCGGGTGAGGCGTCGACGTGGATCTCGCGTTCGATGCTGCCGTACTCCATGCTCTTCACGCTTTTCACGCTTTCTCGATGTGCAACGTTTGGTTGCACATCACGTTAGCGCGCGATCCGCGATTGCGCAACCATCGGTTGCGTATTAGTCCTATGCGCGGAACTGGATGGTGGCGATCTCCCATGGATTCAAGGGGACGGCGAGGGTGGAGCTGGCGACGGCGTACGGGGCGCCCGGGTTGCCGAGCAGGTCGGCGCGGCGGGCCTCGGTGAGCGGGCCGAGGTAGGCGATGGTGGGGGAGTCGGTCATCGCGACCAGGCGGACCTCAAGCCAGTCCGCGTCGCGGCGGCGCAGGCTGGTCATGGTGACACCTTCGCCGCGGATCTGCAGGCCGGAGGCGGTGGCGAGGAAGCCCGCGATGGCCAGGCCGCGGGTGGCGGCGAACGGGTGCCGGAACGCTTCGGCGGCACCGAGGATTTCGCTCCAGTCGCCGGCGTGCGGCATGACGGCGAGGCTGGTGCGGACCTCGGCGCCGACGAGCTGCGCCTGCGGGGTGGCGATGACGGGGCCGGCGGGTTCGGCGCGCAGCGGGTGCTCGGCGCGGCTGATCAGCCCGGTGGCGCGCAGCAGGGTGAGGGCCAGCTCGGTGCCGTCGCCGACGACCTCGTACTCGGTCGCCTGGGTCAAGAGTACGGCTGCCCCACCGGCGTCCACAAAGGAGTAAGCCGGGAAGGTGGGCAGCGGCACCTCGCCGTGCCCGCCCTCGCTCGTCAAACCCCTTGCCACGACGGCGAACTGGCCCTCGGCGTGGGAGTGGTCGGTGCGGCGGGCAAGCGGCACGTGCAGGCGGACCCGGTGGTCCGGGTGCCGGTTGACGAAAGCGAAATCCAAGCGGCAGAACGGTTCCCCGGCGCGCAGCTCGACCCGCATGGTGACCTCGGTACGTTCCCGCCACCGGTAGACCCGGGTGACTTCGAGGGATGCGAGCAGCGGGCCGGTTTCGGCGGCGGTGACCCGGACTTCGGCGGGCGTGTCGAGTTCAGGGCCGTCGCCGGGGGCGAAGTTGTACAGGTCGCCGATGTCGTCGACGTCGGCGAGGCGGCCCACCCCGGTCAGGACGGTGCCGTCCACACCGGACAGTGTGAGGGTTCCGTCGCCGGCGACCTGGACGGTGAGCCGGTTGTTGGCGAGCCCGCGTTCGCTTGCCACGACAGGGTTTGCGACGCTTGCCGCGGCCGGTGCCGCCTCGAAGGCGGCGAAACCCAACGGGCCGACGGGCAGGGCGGCGAAACCTGACCGGATCGGTTCCTCTTTTACCAAAAGGCGCCATTCTCCGGGGGTACCCAATAAAGCTGAGCCGAGAGAACGGAAAGCCGCCGCGAATCCGGGCCCCGCCCGCCCCACCGTGACGGTCAGCTCGCGCTCGCCGGTGATGGTGACGTCCTGCACCTCACGCCCGAGGAATTCAAGGCCCAGCCCGCCTTTGGCCAGCCCCGCGGCGAGCCACTCCGCGGGCCGGACGGTGTCGAACAGGACAGCGTCGGCATTGGACGATGTCTGCTGTACCGGGCAGAGCGTGCCGTCGGGCAGGCGCAGCGCCACCTCGGGCCAGTCGTGGGGGGCCGGGATGTCCACGCGCACAATATCTGTGCGTGGTGCGGGGCTGGGATTCACGGCCAGGACAGCGCTCGCGGGCATGGTCGCGGCTATACCGCCGACGGTCCGATCCCGCACGCCGGTGCCGATCTGCTCGGCCTCCGCGATGCGCGCCGCCACCTGAACCGCGGTTTCGTCGACGCCGCAGCCCGTGACCGAGTCGTGGCAGGACGATTGGACAAGCCGTTGCCACGCAAGCTCAAGCAAGCGCCCCGGCCAGGTGTCCGGTTTGGACCACAGGGCGGCCAGCGGTTCGGCGTACCGCTCGACCAGGCGTTCGGCGGCGGCGAGACCGCGCTTGAGGTGCGGCCGGTTGGAGATGACGCCGGGCAGGATATTGGCCCTTGCGTGGCTTCGCATCTCGCCCCGCCAGACCGGTAGTCCATCCACATCGGACGGGTCGAAGAGCGCCAGGTATTGCGCCAATGTGGACAGTCGCAGGGTGCCGTCCAGTGCGGCGACCGCGGTGGCCAGCCAGGGCAGCGGGGCGGAATGGTCGGTGCCGTACATCGCCAGGATCGGGTCGGCGCCGAACCATTGGCGGGCGAGGGCGACGTGTTCGGCCGCCGCCTCGCCGAGCCGATCCGGTTCCGCCAGAAGGGATGCGGCGTTGCCGTAGCCGCCCGGCAGGTACTCTGTGCGCAGGCCGGTGCCGTCGGGCGCTTCCCACACGAACGCGTGCCGGTCGATGGCTGAGGGCACGCCGCGCCACACGCACGCCTGCCGCAACCCGCTGCGCGCAAGGATCTGCGGCATCTGCGCGCAGTGGCCGAACATGTCGGGCAGGTATCCCACCGGCATCGCGGCACCGAACTCGCTCGCGCGGCGCAGGCCCCACTCCAAGTTGCGCACGATATTCTCGCCGGAGCACAGGAACTCGTCGAGCAGGATCGCCCACGGCCCGATGGCAAACTGTCCACTTGCGACAAGTTTGACGATGCGCTCGCGCGCCTCCGGCCGTACCTCCAAATAATCATCGACGACAGCGAGCTGGCCATCGAGGGTGAAGTGAAACGACGGGTCCGCCTCGGCGCGGGCCACCACGTCGTCCATCAGGTCGACCAGGCGAAGGCGGAAACGCTGGAAGGGCTCGTACCACTCGCGGTCCCAGTGGGTGTGCGCCACCAGCCACACCGTTTCGGTCTCGGCCGTCATGGCTGTTGATCGTACAACGTCAGGGTATCTTGACGATATGACCACAGTGGATGAGGTGGAACGCGAGTTCACCCTGCAGACCGCCGTCGCCCGCTATGACGAGCTGAGGATGCGCGACGCCATCGGTTCGCCGCCGCTGACGAGCGAGGAGGCGCTTCAGATGCTGGCCCTGGGCGAGGTCATCGCGCGCAAGGCACACTACGGCCGGCAACTGTCGGTGCGCTCGGCTCGCGCGGCAGGGGCGTCGTGGTCGCAGATCGGCGCCGCGATGGGTACGACGAAGCAGTCGGCGTGGGAGGCGCACGCCCGCTGGATCGAGAGCCAGGACGGCTTCGACGAGCAGGAGGCCGCCGATGCCCGCCGCCTCCTCGGCGATTGATCGCAAACCGCGTACGTTCCGCAGCTGGGCGGCTACGGCGCGATCGGGGCCTACCTGCTGACCGGTTCAGTGCGCCGAATCGGCTGGTCCCTGCAACACGCAGAACTCGTTGCCCTCGGGATCGGCGAAGACCACCCAGCCCCCGTCATCGGGGTCCGCGCGCCGGTCGTCGACGATGGTGGCGCCCAATGCCAGCACCCGCTCGACCTCGGTGTCACGCGGAACGTCCGGTGTGAGACACAGGTGTAGCCGGTTCTTGGCCACCTTGCGCTCGGGAACCTGGGCAAAGTAGAGGGTGAAGCCCTGCGGCAACGCGATCGTGGCGACGGGGTCGCCGGGAAAGTCTTCCTCGCTCAGGGGTGCGTGCATGACCTGGCTCCAGAACTGGGCCAGAGCATAGGGGTCGGCACAATCGAAAGCTACGTTGCGGACATGAAATCCCATGAGCACCAATAATGCAGATCTTTTGTGCCGCTCGGGATAGGTATGAGTTTGGTCACGGGAAAGGTGGGTAGGCGCCAGAGGACATCGAAAGAGGAGGTCATCGATGAAATCTCCTGCGCGACCCGTGATCATTGGTGCGATCGTTGCCGTGGTCGCCTCGCTGATGACGGCTCCCGCCGCCGCTCACCCACCCACCAACCCGTACGACAACACAATCTTCGCACCCATCCAGGATGGGGCCGGATTCCCGATCGGGCTCGAGTCGGTGGCCGACGGGTTCACGGCGCCCCTGCGCGGGATACCCGCTCCGGGTGAGCGGGACCGCATGTACGTCGTAGACCAGGCCGGCAAGTTCTGGGCGGTCGACCTGTCCAGCGGAGCCAAGTCGGTGTTCCTGGATCTGTCGAGCCGGCTGGTGGTGCTCGGCGTGGTCGGGCCCGGCAGCTTCGACGAACGCGGTTTCCTCGGCGCTGCCTTCCACCCCGACTACCGCAACAACGGCAAGCTCTACACCTACACCTCCGAGCCCAACAGCGGCCCGCCGACGTTCCCCACCACACTCCCCGCCGGCACCGCCGCGGATCACCAGAACGTGGTCGCCGAATGGACCGCCAACCGCCCGGGCGATCCGGCAGCGGGCGTCAACCCGGCCAGCCGGCGAGAACTGATGCGCATCGACTGGCCGCAGTTCAACCATGATGCGGGCGACATCGCCTTCGGCCCCGATCGCAAGCTGTACATCCCCACGGGCGAGGGCGGGGGCGCCGACGACACGGACATCGGCCACAGCGGCGACGGCAACGCTCAGAAGCTCACCGTCCCCTTGGGAAAGATCCTTCGCATCGACGTCGACGCCAGGAACTCGGCCAACGGCCGGTACGGCGTCCCGGCGGACAACCCGTTCGTGTCCACCCCCGGCGCGGTGAAGGAGATCTGGGCCTACGGCTTCCGTAACCCGTTCCGGATGTCGTTCGACACCAAGACCGGGATTCTGATCGTCGGCGACGTCGGCCAGAACGACATCGAAGAGATCGATATCATCGTCAAGGGCGGCAACTACGGCTGGAACCGCAAGGAGGGCACGCTGTGCTTCGACCCCCGCGGTGCCGATCCCGGCGTTGCCACCAGGGACTGCTCCACGGTTCCGCCGCTGCCGCGCGGCCTGATCAACCCGGTCGCGCAGTACGACACCCATCACGAAGGACACTCGGTGATCGGCGGGTTCGTCTATCACGGCAACGCGATCCCGTTCCTCAGGGACCGGTATGTGTTCGGCGAGTGGTCGCGGCTGTTCGCTTTCCCCGCCGGGCCGGACAACTTTGGGCGCCTGCTTTACATTCAGCAGCGGAGCCTGGGCCTGGCAAGTGGCCCCGGTCTCAAGAAAATCGAGGAGTTCAGTAACTTCGCATCGGAGGCGGCAAGGCTGGGGCTGACCAACCCCGCGCAGCCACCCGCGTTCTTCCAGCAGACCCTGTCCGTACTGGGCCTGGGCCAGGACGCCCGAGGCGAGGTCTACGTCCTGGGCAACAGGACCGGCCGGCCGTTCGGCACGGGTGGTGTGCTGCTCAAGCTGACGCCGCCACGGTAGCCGTCGCATTGGGGGTGCAGGCTGGTGTCGCCACACGACAAGCCTGCACCCCTCCTAACCGCTTAGGTGCACGGCGGAGGCGAGATATTCGCGGCCCTCGGCGGGAGCACCGTGGGCGATCATGTAGAGCCCGGACGAGACGCGCTCGACGAAACCCCACTCCCATATGGCGTTCTCGTCGACGCCGGTCGCGGCCGACAGGCGGGCACACCAGCCGCGTACCAGCGCCACCGGATCGGCTGCGGCCAGCACCTCCCGCTCCCAGCCGCGCACCGCAACGCCGAGGTCGTACGCCGGGTCGCAGAGGAAACCGTCCGGGTCCACCAGCACGTACCCCGACTCCGCACCGGGCCGCGGCACCGGTACCGCCAGGACGTTGCCGGGGTGCGGGTCGCCATGGCACACCACGCAAGCGCCGAGGTCGAAGGCGTCGGCCCGGCGGCGGGCGTAGCCGAGGGCACGCTCGATCAGCTCCGGCGGGCACGGATAGCCGGTCCGCGGGTACAGCTGCTCGATCAGCTCGTACAGGGTGCTCGCCTTGTCGGTGCCCGGCGGCACCACCGCATTGAGCGGGCGCGGTACCAGCCAAGCCTGCAACAGCGTCGCCGCCAGCACGTCCAGGGCGTCCTCGGGCGTGGGCGCCGTGGCCGACAGCGCCGGGCCGAGGGCCTCCAGCAGCATGGCGCCGTGGGCCGGATCGTGGGCGTAAAGCCTTACGTAGCCGTGCCCGTTCGCTGCGGCGAGGGTACCCACCTGACCCGCAAACCCGTCGCCGGGCGGTGCAAGCCGCGACACCGCATCGGCGCCGTCGCCGGGCGGCGCAAGCCGCGACACCGCATCGGCGCCGTCGCCGGTGCGGACCCGCACCACCAGCGCGGCCGACCCGCCGTCGAGCGCCGCCACCGGCGTCAGCGACCAGGCCCGGCACACCTGCTCGACCCGCGCGGGCAACCCCGCCAGCCACTCGCGACCGGCCGCCCCCTTGCTTTCGGCGGTAAGCCGCACCCGCGCCGGCAGCTCGATCACCGCACCACTATCCCACCCCGTCGTGATCGCGTTCGCCAGCGCCGCAGCGCTTTCCCGCCCACGGCGGCCAGTTCTCCGGCGCCGACGTGATGGTGGGTCGGGACGAAGCCGAGGATCGTACCGGTGCGGTGGCCGGTCGCGGGGTCCCACAGCTCCAGCCCTGCCGGTGCCGCGGCGTAGAGGCGGGCTGCGTCGGCGAACAGAGCGCCGGTCGGGCCGGCGAACGAGGTCAGCTCGTTGCCGGTCGCGGCGTTGAAGATGCGTACTCCGGCGAGCATGGCTTCGTCGTCGTCGCCGATGCCGCTGACCACGACACGTTCGTCGTCGAGCCAGCAGATCGGGGAATTCCAGTGGTACAGGCGTTGGCACAGCGGGCGTAGGCTGTTGCCGTCCTCAGACTCCCAAACGTTGTGGTTCAGCCAGGCGCGGATGTCCCACGTCGTCGGTACGCCGACCGGACTCCAAAACCAGCCGTCATCGGCGATGTGATGGCCTCCAGGCGACACGCTGAGCCCGCCGTGAAAGTAGTCGAGATCATGCTCGTGCCGAGGCTCACCGGCACGGTACGCCGGTGCGTGCCTCGGCGTGACCAGCTGCCCGGTGGCCGCGTCGGAGACGTCAAGCCGGTTCTACGCCGTTCGGTGGATCAGTATCATGCGCCCGTCGTGCTCGACGAACGCGGCCGAGAACGGCACGGTCTCGCTTTGGTAGCCGCCGCCGTCGAGGGTCATGCTCACGCTCCCGGTGGCGAGGTCGAGCAACTGGCCATGGCGGCCAAAGTCGTTGACGACAACGGCGTAACGCCCATCGGCGCTGGCGAGCAGTCGTCGCCGCAGCCGATGACCCATCCACGGATCGTGGGAGGGTTCATCCGGAACAGTGCAGCGCGCCTGCACCTCCCACGTTCCGCGATCCGCATGGAACCGGCCGATCCAGCCGTCTTCGGCCAGCAGTAGCCAGACCGAGCCGTGCTCGGAGGCGACGGGAGCGAGGTCGACGATGGGTACCGGCAGCCGGACAGTGACGACGGTGGCGTTCAACGGCTCAGGCCGCTCGACGACGCCCGGCGTCTTGTCCCACCGAACATGTACCCCAGCTTCGTCTCGAGTAGGTGCGCACACGCAGGGTAACGCAGCAGGACATCAACGAGGCGTTGCAGGCGGCGGCCGCTGGAAGATCGGGACAACTTCCGGGATACTGCCCACTCCAAGCGCTGGGAGTGGGCAGTATCCCGGAAGTTGTCCCGATCAAGGCTGGCCCGCTCTGAATGTCGATGTTGACGGTGGCTGATGCGGTTAGTCCAGGCGATGGAGCTT
>DASUXL010000215.1:0-18309 GCA_036377915.1 Candidatus Limnocylindrales bacterium | reverse complement strand
CCTCGGCGGCGCGCCAGCCGGTGTCCATCACCGAGTTCCACGTGGTGGTTTCGCCGGCGTCTTCGCCACTGAACCAGGCGGAGGAGACGGAGGCGAAGATGAGCAGGTCGGTGTCGTCGTTTTCGAGCGCGGGCGCGGCCCGTTCGGTGCGGCGCTGCTTGGGCAGGCGGTTGGAGCCGCGCGTGGGCTCGTCACCGTCGAGAATGGACGGTGAGGTCAGCGGGTCTTCGACAAGGCGCAGGGAGGGGCCGGGCAGCGAGGTCGGGGTCGGCGCACCGGCGTCGACCAGCCGCAGCGACGGCAGCACCAGGTCGTCGGCCTGCCACGGGGGCGTGACCTTGGTGGGCCTGGGCGCCTCTTCAAGCTCCTCATCGGCGATCAGCGGCCAGCTGGAGCGGGATTCGGCGGAGGCCAGCGGGTCGGGCTGTTCGGGCAGGGGCGCCTGCATCCGGGAGCGGTTGGCGCGCTCGTGCTTGATGGCGGCGTTGGTGATGGCCGGTACGAACGGGGTCAACGGGTCGTTGCCGTTGCCGGGGGCCTGACGCTGTTCGGGGGCCATCCGGGACTCCGAAGCCAGCCTGGGCTCCTGGGCAAACCTTGGCTCCTGAGC
Source organism: Candidatus Limnocylindrales bacterium (assembly GCA_036377915.1). Classification (GTDB taxonomy): domain Bacteria; phylum Actinomycetota; class Actinomycetes; order Mycobacteriales; family Micromonosporaceae; genus Allorhizocola. Next base: position 17,699 of record DASUXL010000215.1, on the reverse strand, counting down.
CAACCGGGACTCTGAAGCCAGCCTTGGCTCCTGGGCTAGCCGGGGCTCGGGAGCGAGTCGCGGCTCCGGGGCGAGCCGGGGCTCTTGAGCCAGCCTGGGTTCGGGGGAGCGCCGCGGTGTGGGCACCGTCGGGAAGCCGGCGACCGGGGTGGGTTCGAAGCCGGGCGGGGTGGGAGGAGGTGTGCCCTGCGACCACGACGGGCGGTTCTGCATGGGGATCGGCACCGCTGTCACCTGGCTGGGCGACACCGGCGTGGCCGAAACCGGTTGCGCGGCAACGGGTGCCGGCGAGACAGGAGGTGCGAAGTCGGAAGTGTCGGACCTCCGGCCCGCCACACGTCCTTCCGCGCCACCGCCCGAGAGCCCGAAATCGGAGAGGTCGGACCTCCGGCCCGCCACACGCGACTCCGCGCCACGGGTCGGTGCGTTCGGGACGTTCGGGGCGGTCGGGGCCTGTCCCTGGGGCAGCGACGTGCCGTACATGGGCATGCCGTGTACCGGCTGGACCGGGATCGGTTGGCCCGCCATGGGTGCGGCCATCGGCGCGGCCGACGCGGCCATGGCTCCGGCCGAGGCGGCCACGGGAACCGGCGTGTGCGGCATGGGCATCGGCGCCGGCGAGACCGGCATCGGCGCGACCGGTGCGGGCGCCACGGGCGGCGGCGCCACAGGCCGCCGCCGCTGTTGCTGCTGCGGTGCGGGCGCTGCGGCTGCGGGCTGCTGCTGCTGCTGCTGGACGCTTGGGGTGGGCGCGGCGCGGCGGCGCGTGGCCGGGCGCGCCATTGGCGCACTCACCGGTACCCGTTCGGCCAGCGTGTTGATAAGGATCTGGCACGCGGCGTCGGCGCACCGGACCGCGGCGACACTGGACCTCACGGCGTCGGCGAAGGCTGCGCTGAACTGCTTGGGGGTGCCGTTGCGCCGCGGGGTCTCGGTGATGGCGACGCGCAGGGCGGTCACCGCTTCGAGGGCGGTGTCGTTGTCGCAAACGCCTTCGGAGACGAGGCGGTGGGCGACGTTGACCGCGGCGTCGCGGCCACGGCCGGCGGCGGCGGTGAGCAGGCCCGGCTCGGGGAGGGCGTCGAGCATTGCGAGCGCGACCGGGGAGGCGGGGTCGGGGTACGCGCGCAGCGCGGCCGGGTAGAGCTCGCGGAGCACCTCGCGCAGGGCGACGGCGGCGGCGTGGCGGCCGACGGCGAGGGCGGCGTGTGCGGCGAGGATCGGCTTGAGGGCGGTGAACTCGCGGGGGGTGGCGCTGACGTTGGCGGAGAGGGCACCGGCCTGTAAAGCACGGGCCAAGCCGACCGCACGGCGTTCGGCTGTGGCCGCGTTCACCTCTTCGAGGGACTCGTCGTCGGCGAAGCGCTCGGCGAAGTCGTCTGCCGTGGCGTCGTCGGTGAAGGCGATCTGGCGCCCCGAGGCGGCCAGCAGGGAGATGACCAGGTGTTCGTCGGTGTCGACCGCGACGCTGATGAGCGTGGACCCGCCGAACCGCTCGGCGAGAAAACCGGTCAGGGCCGCATAGCCCGCGGGATCGTCATTGATCTCGGAATACTCCAAAAGACGACCGGAGTCGTCGACGATGGCCGCCGTCAGCCTTGCCAACATGCCGACATGGTCAGTGTCGGCGGCCGATGAGATACCGCAATACACCCGCACGAGCGCCACGGACTCGTCCTCCTCCCGGGACTCACGTGTGCCAAGTCTTGATACTTCCCGCCCGGGCTCAGTCGCGCCAGTCCACAGAGGAAGAGATTTTGCCAATTATGCTTCGCCAGCTGATCGACGCCTGCTCTGTCCCGATTTTGCGCAACTTGCGCTTGGCGAAGAACCCGGTGGCGCGCAAAGCTTCGTCGAGATCGTCGAGCGGTGATCCCGGGGTGAGGGAGACTATGACCTTCTTGAGCTGGAGCGCGTACCCAAGGTCGCGGGCGATCTCTCCGGCGCTCAGCAGCAGTGGCGGGTCCCAGGCGTCGGGGCCGCCGCGCAGGTTCTCCACGACCAGGTCGAGCTCGTAGGAGTCGTCCTCGTCCACCTCGACGTCGCTGGCCTTGAGCGCCTTGGCAAATTTTGCCCAGTCTTTGAGCTGGGTCATGTCGTGCGGCGCCTTGGACTTGACGAACTTGACCAGGCCGTCGGGGGTGGCGAAGATCAGCACCTTTCCCTTGTGGGACAGGAAGACCGGTACCTCCTGGTCGGAGTCGCTGTCCTCCTCGGCCTCGGTCTCGGCGTCCTCGTCCTCGGACTCCTCCGCCGACTCATCCTTGGCGGCGTCCTTGGATTCCACCGTCTCCTCGGCCGCCTTGTCCTCGGCGGAACCCTTGGCAGCCTCGTCGAGCTGCTCCTCGGTCCATTCGAACTCGGGCAGGTCCTCGTCCTCGTCGTAGACGGCGGCGCGGTCGCGGCCGGTGAAGACGTCGTCATCGTCCTCGCGCTCGCTGACGTCTGTCGGTGTCAGCGCGCTCTCCATCCGATAGGCCCGCAGTGTCAGGCCCACCTTGTTGCCGGGCAGCGCAATCTCGACCGGCGCGATCTCGTACTCTTCCCAGATGGCCGCCATTGCTCCTCCTCGGATGGGGCGTGTCGGGTAAACGATAGTGGGTGGCTTCACGCCGGATGCGCCCGCATCCAACCTTCCGAGTTTCTTTCGATGATCCGCCCTTGATCCATCACCAGGACCTCGTCGAACCCGAGCCCGTCGAGCCCGGCGAGGCGGTGCGTCACGAGCACCACGGTGCGGTCGTGTGCGTGTTTCAGCACCCGCGCGAGCACCTCGTCGGCGTGGGCCGGGTCAAGTCCTTCGGTCGGTTCGTCGAGCAGCAGCACGGTGGGTTCGGCCAGCAGGGCACGAGCCAGGGAAAGGCGTTGCCTTTCCCCGCCGGAGAACTCCGCGCCATTCTCACCCACATTTTCTTGGTACCGGGAAGCCACGTCGATTCCCGCGATCAAGGCAACCCGCATCACGGTCTCGTCCGTGGCGTGCGGGTCGGCAAGCTTCAGGTTCTGCTCCACGCTGGTGTGGAACAGGTGGGCGTCGGCCATGAGCCCGGTGGCCACGCCGTCGCCGCGCCGCACCACGCGTCCCCGATCGGGTTCGATCGCACCGGCTATGACGCCCAGCAGGGTGCTTTTCCCGGCTCCGCTCGGCCCGACGACCGCTACCTTTTTGCCGTGCGGCAGGTCGAGGTCGACGCCCTCGATTCGCCCGTCAACACCGACGTCCTCCAGCCGGATGCTTGATCCCTCCGGCCGCTCCCACCGGATCTCGGCTGGGCCTAGATACGGCTCGATCCTCCGCAACCCCGACGCCACCTCGGCGCCTTTGCGGGCCGCGCCCAACAGGTTCAGTGTCAGCTCACCGAGGGCGAGCGCCCCGACAGCGAGCGTTGCCGCCCAGACCTGGCTCATCCGGCCGGACGCCACCACGAGCACGGCCGCCGCGGTAAGCCCGGTCAGCACGGTCGACGTGGCGTCAAGCGCGAACGAGCGCCGCGCCAGCGAACGCTCCACTGTGGACAGCTCGTCGGCGTGGCGGGCAGCGATCGCCTCGTACCGTCCCGTCGCCCCGTACGCGGCAAGGTCCGCCGCGCCGTGGATAGCGTCTACGGTCGCGACCGCGTGTTCCGCCCGCAGCGGCGCAAGGTTCGCCGCTCCTCGCCGTACCACCTTTGCCGCCACCACCGGCAGCACGCCCCCGCCAAGCATCAGCCCTGCCGCCAGGGTCAGCCCTGTCGCCGGATCGAACCCAAGCACCGCAACGACGCCCGCCACGCAGATCAGTCCGCTGGCCACGATGGGCAGGGTCACCCGCACGACCAGATCCTGCACAGCGTCCACATCGGACACCATCCGGCTGAGTGCGTCCGCGCCCCGGGCCGGCGGCCGGTCAATCAAGTGGGCAAATATCCTCGCCCTCAACTCGGTCACGATTCTCAGAACCGCATCGTGCCCGGCCAGCCTTTCCAGGTACCGCAGGCCGCCGCGCCCGATCGCCAGCGCCCGCACCGACACGATCGCCACGGTCAGGGCGGTGATAGGTGGCTGTTGCGCCGCCGTCATCAGCAGCCAGGTGGCCGTCGCCATCAACGCCACGCCGGCCGCCTCGGCCGCCGCGCCGATGAGCCCCGCCCACGCGACCCGCGCCACCGGCCCCCACCCGAACCCCCTCCACCCACCCTCCCCCCCAAGATCCCGCAATTTGCCAGGCAAACCCCCAGATCTTGGCCCCACATCAGGACGATTGCCAGGCAAATTGCCGGATCTTGGGGACGTCATACGGGTACCTCTTCAAGCAAGCGCCCGTTCTCAAGCCGCAGCACCCGGTTCGCGACGGCAAGCAATGCGGGCCGGTGGGCGACTAGCACCGCGGTCCGGCCCTCGGCCAGCCTCAGCGTGGCGTCGACGACGGCTTTTTCGCTTACCACGTCAAGGCGTGCCGTCGGCTCGTCGAGCAGCAGTACCGGCGCATCGCGCAGGAAGGCGCGGGCCAGGGCGACCCGCTGCCGTTCCCCGCTGGACATGCCGTGCCCGCGTTCGCCGAGGGTCAGGGACAGGTCGTGCGGGAGGGCGGCGGCTCGGGCTGCCCGCTCGATGGTTTCAAACGGCGCCGACGGATCTCCCAGGGCGATGTTGGAGGCGAGCGTTCCGGCGAAGAGGTGCGCCCTTTGCGGTACCCATGCAAGCCGCGACCGCCACGCAGAGAGTTCCAATGTGGACAGCTCAGCGCCGTTCACCAGCACCCGCCCCCGCGAAGGCGCCACAAATCCCAGCAGCAGCGCCAGAAGGGTGCTCTTGCCCGCCCCGCTCGGCCCGACGAGCGCGACCCGGTCGCCCTCCCGGATCGTCAGGTCCACATCGGACAGCGCGACCCCCCGCTCGTACGCGACCGTCACCCGTTCCAGTTCGATGGTGAACGGCTGTTCCACCACGACGGTGCCCCGCGCACCCGCGGGCGCCGCCAGCAGACCGAACGCCTGATCCAGCGCGGTCAAACCTTCCATGCTGGCGTGGAACCTCGTCCCCGCCGCCCGCAGCGGCGCGAACGCTTCCGGCGTCAGCAGCAGCACGAGCATCGCCACGGGCAGGGTCATGCCGCCGCTCAGCAACCGCAGCCCGACCGGTACCGCCACCAGCGCCACCGAGATCGTCCCGACGATCTCCAGCACCAGCGCCGACAGGAACGCGATCCGCAGCGTGCGCATGGTGGCGACGCGATGCCGGTCGGCCATCTGCCGTACCGCGTCGACCTGTGCCCGCGCCCGCCCGAACGCTTTGAGTGTCGGCAGCCCGGTCACCATGTCCAGGAAGTGCCCGCCGAGCTGGCTGAGGCGCCGCCATTGCCGTTCGGTCGCGGTCCGGGTCTGCCATCCGATGAGGATGCCGAAGATCGGGATGAGCGGGAGGGTCAACAGCACGATCACGGCGCTGGCCAGATCCGCCGTGGCCAGGGTCAGGAGCACCGCCGCGGGTACCGTCACACTCAGCACGAGCTGCGGCAGGTACCCGCTGAAGTATCCATCCAATCCGTCAAGGCCGCGGCCGGTCAGGGTGGCCAGCTCCCCGGCTCGCTGCCCGGAAAGCCACGCGGGGCCGCGCCTCCCGGCGGCCTGCACCAGGTCCTTGCGCAAGGTCGCCTTGGCGGTGGCGGCCATGCGCGCGGCGACGATGCCGAGGGCGCCGGTAAGCGCCGCCCGTGCGGCGAAGGCCCCGGCGAACAGCCCCAGCCATGTGAGGTCACCGCTCAACGCCCGCGCCAGCCCGGTCGCGGCGGTGATGATCGAGATGGCGACCAGGATCCCAAGCGTGCCAAGTAACGCCACGTCACGCCGTAGGGCGGGGACATGTCTGAGCAAACGTGGGTCAAAAGGCCTCACGACCCCATGGTGCCCGATCGTGATTCAGCCTCTGAACAAGGGGCGGCGGAGTGTGGCGTGCCCGCCTCTGCGCACCAATTTGCCGCGGGCAACGATCGCGCTGCCCGGCCGGATGATCTCCTCGGTCACCCGCCACGCAAGTTCGTCGAAGGCGTTGGCGGTGCGCTTGAGCTCGTCGGCGGGCAGCAGGCCCAGCTCGAAGAGCCGGTACAGCATCGGCGCCTCGCCCGGCGCCGGTGGCCGCCTTGCCCTTACCTCCTCCTCGACCACCGTCTCCGGCTCGACGAGATCGGCGGCGACGCGGACTTCACCCACGACGATCGGCGTGCCGCGCTGCCGCCCGACCACCGGCCGCCAGTGGTGCGCGTCGCCGTGGACCTGCCACGACACGGCCCGCACCCGGTACCACACACACTCCAACCCGGACAGTGGTGCGCTGAGCAACCCGTCGGGTCCGGGCGCGGCCGGACCCGTGACCGTCACACCCCTTTGGGATGCCATACCGTCTTGATCTCAAGGAACGCCGTCATGCGGCCGGTCCCCGGATCATCCGTCCACGCCACCTCGGCAGGCCGCAGCACCCGCTTCAACGTCTCGGCGGCTTGCTGCTCGAGTGAGGTGGCAAGCGCCGCATCCGCCACCCCGGTCAGGTCGAGCCCGTTGACGTCGTCGTGCGATGCCAGCCACGGCGCCACCTCCGCCGCCTTCCCGGTCAGGATGTTGACGACGCCGCCCGGCAGGTCGGAGGTGGCCAGCACCTCCGCGAAGCTGATGGACTCCAATGTGGACGCCACCACCACGCACGTGTTCCCGGTCACCACCACCGGCGCGATCACGCTCACCAGGCCCAGAAAGCTTTGCGGCGCAACGATCGCCACCACGCCGGTGGGCTCGGGCGAGGAGATGTTGAAGTACGGCGCCGCGACCGGGTTGGCCGATCCGACCACCTGCGCCAGCTTGTCCGCCCAGCCCGCGTACCAGACCAGCCGGTCGATCGCGTGGTCCACCTCTTCCGAGGGAAACTCCGAGCGTCGGCTCTCCAGCATCTCGGCGGCCCGGTACAGGATCTGCCCCCGGTTGTACGCGGTCGCCCCGGACCACTTGCCGAAGGCGGCGCGGGCCGCGAGTACCGCGTCGCGGGCGTCTTTGCGCGAGGCCAATGCCGCGTTGTGCCCGTCCACCTCGAATGTCCGTCCTGACTCGCTGCGCGGGAAGGCGCCGCCGATGAAGAGCTTGTAGGTCTTGCGGACCTTAATGCGTGGCAAGGTAGGCCTCCAGACCGTGCCGGCCGCCCTCGCGACCGTAGCCCGACTCCTTGTACCCGCCGAATGGCGACGCGGGGTCGAACTTGTTGAACGTGTTGGCCCACACCACGCCGGCGCGCAGCTTGTCGGAGATCTCGAGGATGCGGGAGCCCTTGTCGGTCCACACCCCGGCCGAAAGCCCGTACGGCGTGTTGTTTGCTTTCTCCACCGCTTCACCCGGGGTACGGAAGGTCAGCACCGACAGCACCGGGCCGAAGATCTCCTCGCGGGCGATGCGGTGGGCTTGCGTTACGCCGGTGAAGATGGTCGGCGCGAACCAGAAGCCGTTGCTCGGCAGCTCGCACGGCGGGGACCAGCGCTCGGCTCCTTCGTCTTCGCCCACCTTGGACAGCGCCTTGATCTTGGAGAGCTGCTCGGCCGAGTTGATCGCGCCGATGTCGGTGTTCTTGTCGAGCGGGTCGCCAACCCTCAGCGTGGCCATGCGCCGCTTCAACTTCTCCAGCACGATGTCATAGACCGACTCCTGGACCAGCAGCCGGGAGCCGGCGCAGCACACGTGCCCCTGGTTGAAGAAGATGCCGTTGACGATGCCCTCGACCGCCTGGTCGAGCGGTGCGTCGTCGAAGACGATGTTGGCCGCCTTGCCGCCCAGCTCAAGCGTTACCCGCTTGGGTGTCCCGGCGACCGCCCGCGCGATGATCCGCCCCACCTCGGTGGACCCGGTGAACGCCACCTTGTCCACGTCCGGGTGCTCGACGAGCGCCGCACCCGTGGGCCCGGCCCCGGTCACGATGTTCACCACGCCCGGCGGCAGCTCGGCCTGCTGGCAGATCTCGGCGAACAGCAGGGCGGTCAGCGGGGTGGTCTCGGCCGGTTTCAGCACGACGGTGTTGCCGCACGCAAGCGCGGGGGCGATCTTCCACGCGAGCATCAGCAGCGGGAAGTTCCACGGGATGATTTGCGCCGCCACGCCGATCGGCTTTGGGTCGACCCCGAACCCGGCGTGCGACAGCTTGTCGGCCCATCCCGCGTAGTAGAAGAAGTGCGCCGCCACGAGCGGCACGTCCACATCCCGCGACTCCTTGATGGGCTTGCCGTTGTCGAGCGACTCCAGCACCGCCAGCTCTCTTGACCGCTCCTGGATTATCCGCGCGATCCTGAACAGGTACTTGGCCCTGTCCTTGCCGTCAAGCTTGCTCCACTTGGCGAACGCCGCCCGCGCCGCCTTGACGGCCGCGTCGACCTCCTCCGGCGTGGCCCAGCTGACCTCGGCCAGCACCTCCTCGCTGGCCGGGTTGACCGTCTTGTTGCGGTCCTGCCCGTCGACGAACTCTCCGTTGATGAACAGCCCGTACGACGGTTTTATGTCTACGATCGCGCGGGATTCGGGTGCGGGAGCATATTCGAAAGCCATGATCAGTCCAAAGTGAAGTAATCGGGTCCCGAATAGTGCCCCGTCGTGAGCTTCGTCCGCTGCATCAGCAAGTCGTTCAGCAGTGTCGATGCCCCGAAACGGAACCAGTCCGGGTGCAGCCAGTCCTCGCCGGCCACCTCGTTGACCATCACCAGGTACTTGATGGCGTCCTTGGTGGTCCTGATCCCGCCGGCCGGTTTCACGCCGATCTGCCGGCCGGTCTCGGCGCGAAAGTCGCGCACCGCCTCCAGCATGATCAGTGTTACCGGTAGCGTCGCCGCCGGGCTGACCTTTCCGGTCGACGTCTTGATGAAGTCCCCGCCCGCCAGCATCGCCAGCCACGAGGCGCGCCGGACGTTGTCGTAGGTGACCAGTTCCCCGGTCTCCAGGATGACCTTGAGATGGGCGTCGCCGCACGCCTGCTTGACCGCGACGATCTCCTCGAACACCTCCAGGTACCTCCCGGAAAGGAAGGCGCCACGGTTGATCACCATGTCGATCTCGTCGGCCCCGGCCACGACCGCCGCCTTGGTGTCCTCGAGCTTCACCGCCATCGGCGCCTGCCCGCTCGGGAACGCGGTCGCGACGCTCGCCAGGTGGATGCCCGTGCCCTTCAGCTCCGCGGCCGCCGTCGGGACCATCAGGGGGTACACACAGATAGCAGCGACCGCCGGACAGCTCAGGTCGCCGGGGTCGGGGTGGCGTCCCTTGGCGCACAAGGCTCTTACCTTGCCCGGGGTGTCGGCGCCCTCCAGGGTGGTGAGGTCGACCATGCGGATCGCCAGGTCGATCGCCCACGCCTTGGCGGTGGTCTTGATCGATCTGGTGCCGAGTCCGGCCGCGCGCGCCTCCGCGCCGACCTTGTCGACGCCCGGCAGCCCGTGCAGGAACCGGCGCAGCTCGGCGTCTGAACCCGCCACCTCCAGAACAGTCGTCACCCTTGAATCCTAGAACCCCTAGAACCTGGGCATCCCGCCGAACTGACGATCCCCGGCGTCCCCCAGCCCAGGCACGATGAACATCTTCTCGTTGAGACCCTCATCGATCGATGAGGTCACGATCCGCATCGGGACCCCGGAGCCTCCCAGCCGCCGGATCGCCTCCGGGGCGATCAGCGCGCACAGCACCGTGATGTCGGTGCATCCCCGGTCGGCCAGCAGCCGGCAGCAGTGCTCAAGAGATCCTCCGGTCGCCACCATCGGGTCGAGCACGAGCACCGGGATGCCGGTCAGCTCGGGCGGCAGGGACTCCATGTAGGCGCGCGGTTCGAAGGTGTGCTCGTCCCTGGCCAGTCCCACAAACCCCATGGAGGATTCGGGCAGCAGGGCCAGCGCCGCGTCGGCCATGCCCAGCCCGGCCCGCAGGACCGGCACGATCAGCGGCGGGTTGGCCAGTTTGGTGCCCTCAGCCGTCGCCACCGGGGTCTGTACCGGAAACGTCTCGGCCGCGAACGACCGCGCCGCTTCATAGGTGAGCATCGTTGTCAGCTCGTGCAGCGACGCCCGGAACGTCGCAGAGTCGGTGCGCGCGTCGCGCATTGCGGTGAGCCTGGTCCGAGCCAGCGGGTGATCCACGACGAGTACGTCCACAAGAGGAGGCTAGCCCCTTGGTCAATCCGCCTGCGGGCGACCGCCTTGTGTAGATACCGTCGCATACGTGGCGCTTCGGACATCCACTATCATCGGCCACGAGAAGATCACCATGAGTGGGTCTCCCGATGGCAGGTCCAAACCGCGCCTGCGCACCGATCTCACGGTCGCCGCCGTCTATCTCGTGATGGGCCTGTTCGTCACGGCCCGCCTCTGGCGCGACCTCACCCACCGCCGCGTCGAGATCATCTCGGACCACGCCCAGTTTCTCTGGTTTCTGCGCCACGCGGTCCGGATCGTCACCGAGGGCGTGGATCCCTTCGCCACCACCATGCTCAACGCCCCCGAGGGCGTGAACCTGATGGCCAACACCGCCGCCCTCGGGCTCACCCTGCCGATGGTCCCGGTCACCATGCTCTTCGGCCCGCAGGTCTCCTTCGCCGTGCTGCTCGTGCTCGGCCTCGCCGCCACCGCCTTCGGCTGGTACTTCGTCTTCAGCCGCCACCTCGTCGAGTCACCGCTGGCCGCCGCGCTCGGCGGCGGGTTCTGCGGCTTCGCCCCCGGCATGATCAGCCATGCGAACGGGCACATCAACTGGACCGCCCAGTTCCTGGTGCCGTTCATCGTGCTGGCCACCTTCCGGCTGCGCCGCGCCCGGGACGGCATCCTGCTCGGGCTCCTGGTGACCTACCAGGCTTTCATCAACGAGGAGGTGCTGCTCTACACCGCCCTCGGTCTGGCCATTTTTATGGGTACCTACAGCCGCCTGACCAAGACGAAACAGCGCATCCTGCCCGGGTTGCTGGTCGCCGGGTCGATCGCGCTGGTGTTCCTGGCCTACCCCTTGTTCCGCCAGTTCTTCGGCGGCTACACCTACCACGGCCTGCCCGAGTCGGTCGCGCACTACCGCGCCGACCTCGCCTCGTTTCCGGCCTTCTCCCGCCTGTCATTCGCCGGACTGTCCACAAGCGACAGGCTGGCGTGGAACATCAGCGAGGAGAACAGTTTCTTCGGCTGGCCGCTGCTGCTCATCGCCGCCGCGGTGACGATCTGGCTTTGGCAGCGCCCGCTGGTCAAAGCCCTCGCCATCACGGGCGGCATATTCTTCCTGCTCAGCCTGGGCGAGACGCTCCTGGTGGGCCGGCGCAACACCGGCATCCCCCTGCCCTGGATCGCCCTGGGCAAGCTGCCGCTGCTCAACCACGTCATCACCGTGCGCTTCGCCCTCGTCCTCGTGCCCCTCATCGGTGCACTTCTCGCTCTCACGGTCGTGCTCATCAAGGACATCGGCGAGGCTCGCTTCCGCCGCCTCGCCGTCCTCGCGCTCGTCGCCGCGCTCCTGCCGATCCTGCCCGTACCCATCCCGGTGCGCGGCCGCCCCACCGTGCCCGAGTTCGTCACCTCCGGCGAGTGGCGCAACTGGATCCCGCCCGGCGGCACCCTCGTCACCATCCCGGTCACCTCCGAGGAGTTCCCGACCGCGATGGAGTGGCAGCGGTCGAGTTCCGGCTTCAAGCTCGCCGGCGGGTACTTCCTCGGCCCCGACGGCACCGGCCGGGCCCGCTTCGGTGCCCAGCCCCGCCCGACCGCGGCCGTCATGCGCGAGGTGTACAAGACCGGCCGCGTCCCGGTCGTCACCGACACCATGCGCCGGCAGTTCCGCGAGGACGCCGCCTACTGGAACGCCTCCGCGTTCGTGCTGCCGGACGACCAGGTCACCAACTCGGTGCAGCTGCGCTGGCTGATGAACGCCCTCGCCGGCAAGCCGCACGACGCGTCCGACGTGACCCTGTGGAAGGTGTAGCTCGAGCTGGAAGTATTTAGTTGAATGACTGTCTATGAGCGCACACCATCGCCACAGCTGTCATCACGATCAGGGCCACGAGCCGGACGGCGTCCCCTACGGCCAGGTCAACCCCGGTTCCGCGATCGGCCGGCGCGCCATTCTGGCGGGTACCGGCGGGATGCTGATGCTCGCCGCGGTGCCCGGCACGTCGCACGCGGCCACGGTCCGCACGGCCGCCACCCGGACGACCATGGCCGCCTCGGGCGCGTCGCGAGCATCAATGATCACCCAGGGCACCACGCTTGTGCACGCCGACATGCACAACCACACCGTCATGTCCGATGCGGACGGCCGGGCCGAGGACGCCTTCGCCTCGATGCGTGAGGCAGGCCTCGACGTCGCCGCCCTCACCGACCACACCACGATCTTTGCCATCGAGGGGCTCAGCTCCTCGGAGTGGCGGACCACCGGCGACCTCGCCAACGCGGCGAACGACCCCGGCCAGTTCACCGCCATCCGCGGCTTCGAGTGGTCCCACCCGACCCAGGGCCACATCAACATCTGGAACACGACGGAGTTCGCCGACCTGCTGCGGGCGGGTAGCCCGGGCAGCCTCTACGGCTGGCTGGTGAACCGTCCGAGCGGGCTGGCCAGCTTCAACCACCCGGGCCGGGAGGCGGGCCGGTTCAACAACTTCTCCTTCAACCTCGCGGCGATGAGCCAGCTTGTCGGCTTGGAGATGTTCAACCGCACCGACGACTTCCTGTTCGAGGGCTGGTCGTCGGGGATGTCCTCGCCACTGGTGGCCTGCCTCAACGCCGGCTGGCGCCCCGGGCTCACCGGGGTCACCGACGAGCACGGCACCACGTGGGGATTCCATGAGGGCAAGGGCCGCAGCGGGTTGTGGGTCGCGGAGAACACGCGGGCCGCGGTCTTCGAGGCGATGGCCGCGCGGCGCTCGTTCGCCACGCGCGTTTCCGGGCTGCGGGTCGACGCCACCGCCAACGGCGTGCGGATGGGCAGCACCGTGCCGATGGCGTCGGGCGACGTGAGATTCCTGCTCGACGTGGACCGTGGCCCGGTGTGGGACGGCAAGCCGCTTCGCATCCAGGTGCTGCGCCCGGGAACGTCGGCGCCGGCGGTGGCCGCCGTCATGGACACCGTCAACGGCACGGTCGCCGACTTCACCGTCCCGCTGAACGTCGCGGACGGGAACTGGGTCGTGCTCAGGATCTCCGACCCGTCGCTGCCCAACCCGACCCCCGGACCGGCCGGCCACCCCTGCAACGACTTCGGCGTCGCCTACACCAGCCCCTGGTGGCTACAGCCCTGACCCTCAACCCCAGACCCTGGTCGGTGCGACCTCAGGGCTGCACCGACCAGATCCCAAGCGCCGCAGCGGTTTCCGTGCGCAGCGCGACGATGGTGGCGCCGGCCCGCTCCCGCGCCGCCTCCAGATCGGAGGCGTCCCCGACGGGCTCGACAATCTCCAGGTACGCCTTGAGTTTCGGCTCCGTCCCACTCGGACGGACGACGACCCGTGCCGAGGGCGTGCGCAGGACCACGACGTCCGCCTCGGGCAGCAGGTCGTCGGACTGCGTCACCGGCTCGTCAAGCAGCGAGGTGGGCATCTTGGCGCGCAGCCGGGCCATGGCGGCGTCGATCTCGCTGAGGTCGTCGACGCGTACCGACAGCTGATCGGTGACGTAGAGGCCGTACTGCAGGGCCAGCTCGTCGAGCCGGTCCTGCAGCGTGCGCAGCTCCGCCTTGAGCCCGGCGGCAAGCTCCGCCACCATCAGCGCGGCGGTGATGCCGTCCTTGTCGCGCACCATGTCCGGGGCGACGCAGTAGCCAAGCGCCTCCTCGTACCCGTACGCCAGATCCGGCGCCCCGCGCACGATCCATTTGAACCCGGTGAGCGTCTCCGCGTACCCCATCCCGTGCGCCGTGCACATCTGGCGCAGCAGCGACGACGACACGATCGTGGTGGCGTAGGTGCCGGTCGCGCCGCGCCGCATCAGGTGATCGGCGAGCAGCACGCCCACCTCGTCGCCGCGCAACGGGCGCCAGCCCTTGGGGCCGGGGATGGCGACGGCGCAGCGGTCGGCGTCGGGATCGTTGGCGATGACGACGTCGGCGGCGGTCTCGCGGGCGAGCGCCAGCACCAGGTCCATGGCGCCCGGCTCCTCCGGGTTGGGGAAGGCGACGGTCGGGAAGGCCCCATCGGGCTCCTCCTGCCGCTTCGCCACGGCCGGCACGGCGAAACCCGCTTTCTCGAAGGCGCGGCGCAGCACCACCCCGCCGACCCCGTGCAGCGGCGTGTACGCGATCACCAAATCCTTCGGCTCATCCGGGTCGACAACCGCCGCGGCGGTCTCCACATACGCGTCCACGACCACCTCGTCGACGATGGAACCCAAGGGCCCCAACGGAATCTGCGACAGCGGCCCGGTCGAGCGGATCTCCGCCTCGATCTCGGCGTCGACCGGCGGCACGATCTGCGCACCGGCGCCCAGCGGCCCGCCCAGCGACTCACCCAGATACACCTTGTACCCGTTGTCCTGCGGCGGGTTGTGCGAGGCGGTCACCATCACCCCGGCGGAGGCGCCCAGATGCCGCACGGCGAAGGCCAGCACCGGCGTCGGCAGCGCCCGCGGCATCACCGCCGCGCGCAGCCCGGCGCCCGTGGCCACCCGTGCCGTCTCCTGCGCGAAATCGTGCGATCCGCGCCTCGCGTCGTACCCAATAATGATCAAACCTTCGGGCTCGCGCTGCGAAACCCACGAGCACAGCCCGGCCGCGGCCGCGCGCACGACGGCCAGGTTCATGCCGTTGGGGCCGGCGCGAAGCGGCCCGCGCAGCCCCGCGGTGCCAAAGGTGAGCGTGCCGGAGAAGCGGTCCCTCAGCTCCTCCCACGCCGCGGCGTCAAGCAACGCGCGCAGCTCTGTCCGGGCTTGGGGGTCGGGATCGTCGTCGATCCAGGCTTGTACGCGCGCAGCGAGGTCGGTCATGCCGGTTTTTTAGCACAAAAAACGGTCAGGCGACCTTAAACGTCTGAACCGCTGTATCGAACGCGGCCTTGTCCGCTGCGAAGTTGGCCTCCCACGTCAGAAGATAGACATGGCGCATGGCGTCGCCGATGCGCACCATCCGCCAGATCCCGTGCCGCGGTTTGCCGTTGGTGGTGCAGATAAACTCCAGCTCCGCGCCCTTGGTGCCGGCGAGCGTCACGTCCGGGCGCAGGGCGACGCGTTCGAGGCCCTCCGTGCACTGGTCCTTGAGGGTCTTGCCCTCGGCGTGCTCCAGCGTCTTGAGCACGTCCTTCTCCCCCTCGACGGCGTTGAGACGCAGGCGCCGGCCGGTGTCGCCGGAGTGGAAGAGGTCCAGATATCCGCTGGTCGGTGATGCCTGCTTCCATTCCGTCGGCAGGATTAGGTTCATCGACCTGAAGCTGACCTCCTGGCCCGGCGGCCTCGTGGGGCTGGCCTGGGTGGTCTGCTGGCCCTGCTGGCCCTTCGGTCCCGGATCCTTGCCGGACCCGCCCCACACAGCCCAGCTCACCGTCGCCAGCACCAGCACCACGCCGACACCGGACGCGATCGCCAGGCGCATCCTGTTGTCCTTGGGCGTCCTGGACGGCCCGATCGCCGGGTAGTTGGCGGTGGAGTGGCGGGCACCGCCCCGGGTCTGCGGGTGCTCGCCGGTTTGCAGCATGGCCCGGCCACCCACCTGCTTCTGCGACTGCGACGCCTGGGCATAGATCGGCGCCGCGACCGGCTGCTGCGGCACCACCGAGTACGGGTCGGTCACGTGCTGCGGGCTGGCGTTCTGGGCGAGCGGTCCGGCGAGCAGCTCGCGCAGCACGCCGCGCGCTGTCGGCACGTCCCAGCGGTGCTCGGGGTCCTTCTCCATCAGGCCGTAGAGCACATCGACCAGCGGGCCGCAGCGCTGCGGCGGCAGCGGCGGATCCTCCACCACCGAGTGCATCGTCGACAGCGGGTCGCCCTTGTCGAACGGCGGCCGCCCCTCGACGGCTGTGTAAAGCGTCACACCTAGCGAGAAAAGATCACTGGGCGGGCCGAATCGCTGCCCGAGCGCCCGCTCCGGCGAGATGAAGTGCGGCGAGCCGAGCACCATGCCGGGCGTCGTGAGCTGCACGTCGGCGGGGAGCTTGGCGACACCGAAGTCGGTCAGGACGCAGCGGCCCTCTTTGGTGATGAGCACGTTGGCCGGCTTGACGTCGCGGTGCAAGACCCCGCCCGCGTGCGCGATCTCCAGCGCGCCCAGCAGCGCTATGCCGATCTTGGCGACCGCGCGCGGCGCCAGCGGACCGTCCTCCAGCACCATGTCCGCGAGGCTGCGCGCGTCGAGCAGCTCCATCACGATCCACGGCCGGCCGTCCTCGGTGACGACGTCAAAGACCTGCACGATGCTCGGATGCGACAACCCCGCGGCGGCACGCGCCTCGCGCAGGGTGCGCTCATACATCGCCTCCTGGTCGCTGGTGGCCAGGCCCGGAGGCAGGACCACCTCCTTGACCGCGACCTCGCGACGCAAGATCGTGTCGGTGGCGCGCCAGACGGTACCCATACCGCCATGACCGATGGCAGTACGCAGCGCATATCGTCCACCGACGATAGATCCGGGGGCTGCGCGCGAGGGGGATTGCATCATCAACTTTCGGGTGGGAGGGTCCACGGCCAATCGGCCCTATTCTGCACCATCGAGCCCTGTGTGAAATACCTCAACCTTCCCGCCAGCGCCGCGACCTACGATCGGTTCGTGACTGAACGTCGGCTAAGCGAGTCCGGTTTCCCCATCGAGCCTGTTTACGGGCCTGAGGGCGGGGAGCGCCCGGGAGAGTTCCCGTTTACCCGTGGCGTGTATCCGACGATGTACACCAAGCGGCCCTGGACGATGCGGCAGTATGCCGGTTTCGGCACCGCCACCGAGTCCAACGCCCGCTACCACCAGCTGCTCAACGCCGGCGCCCTGGGCCTGTCGGTCGCCTTCGACCTGCCGACGCAGATGGGGTACGACTCGGATGACTCGGTGGCCCATGGCGAGGTGGGCAAGGTGGGCGTCGCCATCGACTCGCTCGACGACATGCGCGTGCTCTTCGACGGGATCCCGCTCGACCGCGTCTCGACGAGCATGACCATCAACGCCCCGGGAAGCGTGCTGCTCCTGCTCTATCAGCTTGTCGCCGAGGAGCACGGGGTGCCCGGCAGCGCGCTCAACGGCACGATCCAGAACGACATTCTCAAGGAGTACATCGCCCGCGGCACGTACATCTTCCCGCCCAAGCCGTCGCTGCGCCTTGTCGCCGACACCTTCGCCTACTGCAGGGCGGAGATTCCGAAGTGGAACACCATAAGCATCAGCGGGTACCACATGGCGGAGGCCGGAGCGACACCGGTGCAGGAGATCGCTTTCACCCTCGCCAACGGGATCGAGTATGTCCAGGCCGCGATCGACGCCGGGCTCAACGTCGACGACTTCGCCCCGCGCCTTTCGTTCTTCTTCGTCGCCCGCACCAGCCTGCTCGAGGAGGTGGCCAAGTTCCGTGCGGCGCGGCGCATCTGGGCGCATCTGATGCGGGACCGCTTCGGCGCCAAGGATCCGAAGTCATGGATGCTTCGCTTCCACACCCAGACCGCCGGGGTGCAGCTGACCGCCCAGCAGCCGGAGGTGAACCTGATCCGGGTCACCGCACAGGCCATCGGCGCGATCCTGGGCGGCACGCAGTCGTTGCACACCAACTCCTACGAC
>DASUXL010000214.1:0-2566 GCA_036377915.1 Candidatus Limnocylindrales bacterium | reverse complement strand
GCGCCCAGCGCCGCCGCAGATTTCGGTCCGCAGGGTGCCGGGGGGTAGACTCAGGCAGTGCGCCGACCGCGGTGCCACCTGCGCCATTAGCTCAATTGGCAGAGCAGCTGACTCTTAATCAGCGGGTTCGGGGTTCGAGTCCCTGATGGCGTACCACGCTCCCTGGCCAGGCCGCATCCGCGCCACCTCAAGACCGCCGCGCTCGGCAACCATGCTGGTAACCATGTCGCTTCAGGCCCACAGCTTCCGCTGGTCTGGGTCGCGCAGGCCGAGCACCCTCGCGAGCTGCGGTGAGACCACCTTGCGGCCGAGGTAGTAGTCCCGCGCCATCGAGATCCGCGAGTGCCCGAGTTGATCCGCGATCAGCCGTGCCGAGGCCCCGCGGCCGTCCAGGAGCGTTGCGACGGTAGACCGGTAGGTGCGCGGCGCGTGACCCACTCGTACTCGGTGCCCTGCCGGACGATCCGGTAGGCCGCGGACACTTGGTTGCGGTCGTCCGACGTACCCGGTGCTCTCGCCCGTCCCGAGGCTGGTGTGCAAGGATCGCGTGGGCACCGTCCTTCAGCATGGTCTTGGCGGTTTGGGCCGGCGCCAGGTCGGCGTCGACGACGATGCAGCTGCATGGCGTCGGTCGTGGTGCAGCCGTTCACTTCGCCGGCGATGGGGTCGCGGGTGACGGTCCACCCCAGCCTGGTCATGTGGGCGGCCATGGCCTAGCGGCTGTACCGGCACAGGGGTGGTCCGAGCTCGGCTGGAGGCGAGTGCGCCGACGGCCGGCATGACCTCGTCGCCGAGGGCGGTGATGCATCGAAGGCGGAATCGTGGGCCAGGTCCGGCTATCTGGACGGCGGGTATATCGGGTGTAGCCCAGGTCCCGGAGGTCTGGCGCGTCTCAAGCGGACTTCAACCGCCGGACACCCTAGACTGACCTAGACAACTTGTGATTTCTAGGCGAATCTAGGTGGCGCTTCGATGGAGCAGAGTCCGTACACCCCGGGCGCCGGCCACGTCCCTCGCGTGCTGGCCGGCCGCGACGTACTGCTACGTGACTGGCAACTGGTCGTCAACGACGTCGTCGCCGGCGGTCGTGTTCGAGCCCAAGACATGATCTTGGTAGGCCCCAGAGGCGTCGGGAAGACGGTCACCGTCAGCGCGTTTGCCGAGCGGGCCAGGAATCAGGGGTTCGAGGTCGTGAACCTGCAGGCTGTCTCTGGGCACGCTGGCTTGGTCGAAGCGTTGCTGCAGCGTGCTCGCACTCGGCTCACCGAGGAGGCAGGCTCCTGGCAGCGGGCGCGCAAGGCTTTCGAGCGCATCGGTGGGGTCAACCTCAGCGTCGCGGGTATCGGCGGCGGGGTCTCCACCCACCAGCCGGACCGAGCACCCGGGCTGGATGCCGGCACCCTCGCCGACGCATTGGCGACGCTGGCGGAAGAGGTCCGCAAGGACACCCACGGTGGCGGCCTACTCGTGACTGTGGATGAACTGCAGGTCGCGTCCGCCCCCGACCTGGCACTCCTGGCAGCCACACTGCACCGCCTCAACGTCGACCATCCTCCCGCCGCGGTCCTGTTCGCAGGCACCGGGCTGCCGTTCACCCCCGCCGTACTGCGCAAGGCAGGGGTGACGCACCCGGACCGGCTCTTCGTGCTGGAGCCCATTCCGCTGACGCTCGAGCACGGCGACGCGCGGTACGCCGTGGTGGAGCCAGCATTGCAGGCCGGGATCGTGTGGGCGCCAGAGGCCGCCAACACGGTGGTGGAGGCAAGCAACGGCTACCCCGCCCACCTGCAGCTCTTCGCCGACGCAACGTGGACCGCCGCCATCGGCCCGGATCAGATCACCCTCGCCGACGTTGAGGCCGCCCTCCCGCGGGTTGCCTCGCAGCTCGATCGCCGAACACTGGGCCCCCGCTGGGACCGGATCAGTGACCGCCAGATGGAGTTCCTGGCAGCACTCGCACTCCACGGCGGCCGCGCATCCACGGCAACGATCGCGAGGACACTTGGACGCACCCAGCAGGACCTGTCCTGGCTTCGTCAGGAGCTCATGGAGGAGGGCGACATCTACGCACCCAAGCGCGGTCAGCTCGCCATGGCGGTTCCGCTGTTCAATCGCTACGTGTTGAGCCACTACGAACGCTCTCGACCCGACTCCGCCACCGCCCTGCTCAGTCTGGACCAGATGATCGCGAACGCCGGGCTGGATACCTCGGCCTTGCCGACCAACGGCTCCGCCGACCCGCTTCCCAAGCTGCCGGAACCTCGGCAGCTCCCGCCAACCTAGGAGGTCCAGACCGGCCGAGTCCCAACGGCACCCAGCTCGCCCGTTCCTCTGCCGTGCCGACCGAGCATGAGGAAGAATGGGGAGTGCCCCGCAGGTGACCCGAGACGCCTGCGGGGCCTCTTCGTTCGGAGCCGGTAACCGTGCGGGTGACCATCTCGAGCGAGCACCCCAGAGACCAGATCAGCGCCCATGAGGCATGGCTCAGCGCAACGGATCGGGCCCGTCTGCACGCGTTCTCGGTGGTCTCAGCGGGTTCGGGGTTCGAGTCCCTGATGGCGTACCA
>DASUXL010000213.1:0-12242 GCA_036377915.1 Candidatus Limnocylindrales bacterium | reverse complement strand
CGTCGAACGGGTAGCTCGCCCAGGCAAGGTGCCACCACCAGACGTCCGGCGCCGCCGTGACGTACTCGGTACGCGTCCGCGGGTGGTTGAGGTTCTTCGCGAATCCGAAGAGGAACTCGGTCCACGGCCGCAGCCCGTGCTTGACCTCGGTACCGGTGATCGTGGTTTCCCCACCGTGATAGGCCGCGTCGATCTGGGCGGTGTTGCGCTTGTCGATGGCGTAGGTCTGGTTGCCCTCAATCCGCCCGGGGTTGGGCAGCATCAGGTTGTACTCGAAGGGGCTCACCGAGGTGCCGGAGAACTCGATCGTCACGGGCCCCTTCGCCAGCAGGTCCACAATGGACTGTCCAACTTGCTGGGTCAGGGTGAACGCGGGGATCGGTACCTGGCCGGGGTTGCCGGCCTGGGCGAGCAAGGCGCCCGGGACGTTGTTGTAGACGATCACGGCGGCCGCACCGGCGTTCACCGCGTTGCGTACCTTGTCGACGAACAGCACGCCCGCGCCCCGGGAGACCAGCACGAGCTTGCCCCGGGCATCGATGCCCGCATATTCCTCGGGCCGGCCGAACCCGGCGAAGACGACGGGCAGCCGGTGCCGGCCGTCCACTCCCGCCGAGTTAATCATGAAGAGTGGGTCGAGCGGGATCTCCTCCGGCGCCACCACCCCCATCACGATCGGTGTCGCGACGAGTGTCCACTTGTGGTAGAACTCGAACTGGCCCTCGGTGACCGTGGTGGTCGGCGCCGCGTACGCCTCGTCGATCGGGCTGCTCATCAGGAACGAGCTGTCGAATCGGCGTCCGCCCATCTCGCGGAAGTAGCCGAGCTGGATGTCCACCGGCGCGGTCGCCTCCCGCGTCTTGGGCAGGACGCGGTTGGCCCGCCGGCCGTCGAGCGTGACCGTCACGTCGCCGGTCACGCGCAGCTGCGGCTCGCCGACGACGGCGGAAGCGAGCGCGAACAGGTTCGGCTCGTCCATCGTGAAGATGTAACCCATCAAGCTGTACGTCCCCGGCGGTACCCGGAATGTCGGCGTCACGCCGCCCCGGTAGTACTTGGTCTGGAACGTGCCCAGATTCGGCCCCCACAGCTCGACCTGGCTGATCCCGTCGGCCTGCCGGCCGTCCTTGGCCAGTGCCGGCACGGTGAGGTTGTACATCTCGGGTTCGACGTGGGCGCCGACCGACGTGCGCACGCTCGCGCCGCCGGCTGTACCCACCAGATACCCGCCGTAAAGGTCGAGCGCGCCGGCCGTCGGGTTCACCGTCACGGTGACCGTCGCCTCGCCGCCGGCCGGCACCGTCACGCTCGCCGGGCTGACCGTGAACATGCCGGCAGCGGCGGGCCCGCTGGTCTTGCCGGTGATGTTCAGCGCCAGGTCCAGAGTGACGTCGGTGGCCCCGGCGTTGCGGTAGGTTACGGGCTTTCCGACCGGCTGCTGGCCGGTGTGCGGGAAGGTGAAGTAACCGAGGTTGAGCGTGCCCGGGTCGGCGTACACCTGCTGGGTGTGCGCGCGGGCCACGTCCACCCGGCCGGCGCCCTGCTGGTACACGGACAGGTTTCCGGGTGCCGCGGTGGAGATGAGCAAGTTCTTCAGCTGCCGGTTGGACAAGGTGGGGTGCTGCTGAGCCACGATCGCGGCGGCGCCGGCGACGTGCGGGGAGGCCATCGAGGTACCGGAGATCTGCATGTAGTTGCCGTCGACGATGGGACCGAGGGTGGACCCTTCGGCGCGGGCAGCCACGATGTCCACCCCGGGTGCGGTGATGTCCGGCTTGATGCCGAAGTCACCAAGGCGCGGGCCGCGGCTGGAGAAGTTGGCAAGCGCGTTGCTCTTGTCGACCGCGCCGACGGTCAGCGCCTCGTCGGCCCACCCCGGACTCGTGATCGTCGAGTCCCCGGGCCCGATGTTGTCGGCCGCGATCGCGAACAGGACGCCGGTGGTCCGGCTGATCTCGTCCACGGCCTGCACCAGCGGGTCGTTGCCGTCGCTGGGAGAGTGAGTCCCCAGGCTCATGTTCGCGATCCGGGCGCCCTGCTCGGCGGACCACTCCATGCCCTCGATGATGGCGGAGTAGTCGCCCGAGCCACCCGCGTTGAGCACCTTGGCGTTGATCAGTTGGGCACCGGGTGCGACGCCTTTGCGTTGCCCGCCCGACGCGGTACCGCTACCGGCCACAGTGGACGCTACGTGGGTCCCGTGTCCATTGTGGTCGATCGTGTCGGTGTCGGACGAGAAGTTCCGTGCGGCGACCACCTTTCCGGCCAGGTCCGGGTGCGTCTCGTCGATGCCGGTGTCCAGGATCGCCACCTTGACGCCGGTACCGTCGAAGCCGGCCGCCCACGCCTGCGGCGCGCCGATCTGCGGCACGCTCTGGGCCAGGCTGACCCGGGCCTTGCCGTCCAACCAGATCCGCTCGATCGCGCCTGTCGCGGCGCTGCTGCGGGCCCGGTCGTCTGCGGCCGCCGGGCCGGCCAGGTTGTCCCAGAAGGAGTCCCGGTCCGCTTGGACGGCGGTCGCGTTGATGCTCTCCAGGGTGTACCGCGCGGTGGCGCCCTGAATGGTGGGTGAAGCCTGGGCGCGCAGCCCCGGCCGGTACCGCACGATCAGCGGTGTCGTCGACACGTGCGCGTCGTCATAGCCGTAGGCGACGAGCTGGGTGACGTCGAACACCTGCGGGTCGAGGGTGCCGTCGGCGAGCAACGGCATGGCGTCGCTCGGAATCACGTGGGCGTGACCGTTGGCGTACTTGGTCTGGTACGAGATGTGCCGCCGGTCGGCGGGCTGCTGGACCGTCGCGACCTGGTGGCCGTCGGCGGTCTTGGTCAGCAGGACAACGTCGCCGGTGAGCAACGTGACGGTGTGCCGCGACACCACGGCGCCGTTTGCGTTTGTGGCGTTCGGACGGTTCGCGGAAGGGCTGTTGGCGGAAGGGCTGTTGGCAGAAGGGCTGTTTGCGTGTGCGGCGTTCGCTGGGGCCACGACCGCCAATGTGGCGGCGACAGCGAGGGACAGCGACGCGGTACCGAACCGTAGTCGACTCATCAGACTCCTCCGGGGGTAAGCGTTTATCGATCATGGCAAGGCCACCACGCGCAGAGATAGGTGTCGTCGCTTCCTAATCACGCCATTGGCGTGAATAGGCGGGGATGGCATGATCGAGTAGTGCTTCATGTACTCGGCCTGACCCCAACCGAGGAGGAGCTCTATGAACGGTTGGTCGGCGGGCCACCGATGGCGGCCGGGCAGGCCGAAACCGTCCACCTGAAACGGTTGCTTGAGCTCGGCCTGGTGACCGAGCTGCCCGGCGATCCGCCGAGGTGGACGGCCACACCGCCGGCCGTCGCGCTGGAGGTGCTGATCGGCGAACGCAGCCTGGCGTTGGCCGAAGCCGCCCGGCACATCGCCGATCTCGACCGCCGGTTCCACCGGACGGAGACCGGTCGTGATTGGCCGCCACCGGTCGAGGTCATCTACGGCCGGGAGGAGATCCTGCGCCGCGGGCCGGAGTTCCAGCGCGGGGTACGCGCGGAGATCAGGGCGTGCGATGGGCCGCCGTACCCGGAGGACAACCCCGCCGCGGTCAACACGATGGAGCTCGACCACCTCCGTCGCGGCATCCGGTACAGGGTCCTCTACGACCGCCGCGCGTTGGACGTGCCCGGCCGCCCGGCCGACCTCGAGGCGGGGCTCGCCGCGGGGGAAGAGGCCCGAGTCACCGATATCCCCCTGAAGATGACGCTGGTGGACGATGCGATCGCGATACTGCCGCTGCACCATCCGGCCGACGTCGAGTCCCGCCTGGTGGTGTATGACCCGGTGCTGCTGACCGCGCTCGGCGCGCTCTTCGAGATGTACTGGGACCGCGGGCTGCCGCTGCGGGTCAGCGGCGGCAAGGCCCACCTGTCCGGGGCCGGGACAGGACCGTCGGACAGCGAGGCGCACCTGCTGCCGCTGCTCGTGGCCGGCCTGACCGACCAGGAGATCGCCGCCCACCTGAAGCTGAGCGACCGGACGGTACGCAGCCGGGTGCGGGCGATGACCGCGAGGCTTGACGCCGCCACCCGGTTCCAGGCCGGTTACCAGTCGGTCGCCCGGGGCTGGTTGGGCGGGTGACCATGTCCACAAAGGATGATTCGGCGGCTCTGGCCGTACTCGGTCTGGGCCCCGCCGAGCAGGCAGCCTATGAGCTGCTCGTCGAGCGCTCACCGGCGCACCTTCGAGAGCTGGCCGAGGTGTGGACGCGATCGGAGGACCTCCCGCTCGTACTGTCCACATTGGAGGAGCTCGGGATGGTAAGCGCGGCATCCCGGCCACCGGGCAAGGACGTCCGGTACGCCGCCATCGCCCCCACCATGGCACTGCGATCGCTGCTGCTGGACAACATGGAGCGCCTGGAGGCGACCCGAAGGCACGTAAGCGTGCTCGAAGCGGCGTACCGCGCCCGGCCCGTCGGACACGAGGAGTCCACGCCGGTCGAGGTGGTCACCGGAGCACGGGCCGTGAGGCAACGCCTGATCCAGCTGCACCGCTGGGCCAGGCACCAGGTGCGCAGTCTCGACCGGTACCCGCACCTGGACGCCAGCGGTGACGCCGGTGGCGAGGGCAGGCCCGATCGGGACCTGGTCCAGCGGACCGTCTACGACCGGTCTTCGCTGAACCATCCCGGTGCCCTGGTGGCGGTGGAGCGGCGGATCCGGACCGGCGAGCAGGCCCGCATCCTGCCGCAGCTGGCGTTGACGCTCCACCTCGCCGACGACCGGCTCGCGGTGCTGCCCGTGACCGAGACGACCGCACTCGTGGTGCGCCCCTCGGCCCTGCTGGATGCGCTGATCACCCTGTTCGAGGGGTTCTGGCAGCGCGCTGTGCCGCTGCGCTCCCCGGTCGACCTGTCGGCCAGCTCCGAACGTTCAACCGCGGACGCGCAGCGCCTCGTCACCCTGCTGCTGTCCGGTGTCACCGACGCGGCCATCGCCCGCCAGCTCGGACTCAGCTACCGCACCGTGCAGCGCCACGTTGCCGCGCTGATGGCCGAGATGGGGACGCACACCCGTTTCCAGGCCGGAGTTCAGGCGGCGCTACGCGAACGCAATCATTCTCGCGGGAGTTCCGCGGCGTAGGTCCGCATCAAGTCATGAACGGTGTATTGGCCGGGTGAGGGTTCGCCCACGACGTTGGCGCGGATCAGTTCGGTCAAGATCTGGCGGGTACGGCCGGCCGGTAGTCCGCCGAGTTGGGTAGCGGCGACCAGGTCGACGGCGGTGTCGGGATTCTGCCCCAGCAGCCGGAAAAGCCGGGCCGCGGGAGCGCTGAGCCGACGGTAGGACGACGCGAGCGCAGTCCGTACATCCGTGTGTGGATCGCCGCCGTCCAGCGCATCGAGGCGGGTTTCCGGTGCCCGCAGCTGGCCGGCCAGGTCGGCGAGTCGATGCTCGGGCTTGGTCGCCGCGCGCGCGGCCATGACGGTAAGAGCCAGCGGCAGGCCGGCGCACCAAGCGATGAGTTCGTCCGTGGCGGCCGGCTCGGCCGCCAACCGCTCGGGACCGAGGTGGCAGGCCAGCAGCTCGCGCGCGTCGGCGTGGGCCAGCGGGCTGAGGGTGATCGGGTTGGCGCCTTCAGCCGCGACAAGGCCGGTCAGTTGGGTACGGCTGGTGACCACGGCCAGGCAGCCGGGCGTGCCGGGCAGCGCCGGGCGGACCTGCGCGGCATCGTAAGCGTTATCGAGAACCACGAGGATGCGCTTGCCTGCGAGCAGGCTCCGGTATAGCGCGGCTTGGCCGTCCAAAGTGGATGGTATCGACTCCGGCGGTACCCCCAGCGCATCCAGGAAGCCGCGGACCGCGCTCCCTGCGGGCACCGACGCCGCTTCCACGGTGAAGCCACGCAGGTCGGCGTAGAGCTGCCCGTCCGGGAAGCGGTCGGCCACCTGGTGGGCCCACTGCACGGCCAGGGCGGTCTTGCCGATCCCGGCGGCACCGTCGATCGCCGCGATCACCACCGCCTCGCCGGTCTGGTCAAGCAGCTTGGTCAGCATGCTCAGTTCCTTGGTACGGGCGGTGTACTGCCGCGCCGCGGCCGGCAACTGGCGGGGAGTGGGTCGTGGTCCGTGCGCTTCGGCGTCCACCCCGCCGCCGCGCTTTCGGTGCTCCCCGGCCGGCCCGGTCCGATTGTGGCGGGCGTCGCTGAATACGTGCTCCAGCAACGCATGCCGCGGTCGCCAGAACTCTTCAAGGCCGGTGGGGCGCGACAGGTACCCGACGCGGCCATGCACGTGCGCATGACGGACGAAGCCGGCGACCATTCCGTGCACGACGCGCCAGTGTGGTGGGCGCCGGATCTGACCGGTCAGGATCGCGCCCACCTGGGTCTTACCCAGCCGCAGCGCACCGCTGAGGACCCGCAGCGTCGGTCCGCCGGCCTCGCCCCACAGCAGCCGAAGGTCGGCGCACAGTTCCTGAAGCAGCAGATCCGGCACATCGGTTTCCATACAGGCGAGCCTGCCGCCTTCCGGCCTGTCCGGCGCGGTCCGGAACACCGGACAGCCACCGCGCCGCGGGCCTGCGGTGCGGCGACCGGTCGCCCCGGATGCGTCCGAGATCGAGGGCTACAAATCAATTACTCCACCAGAGTGGCCGTGGAATGAACAGCCCATTGCGCGTAGGAGGCAAACACATGTGGTTGAAAGATTTTTCGGTACGCACCGGGCGGATGTTCGCGGTATTGGCGTTCACCGCGAGTGCCGCCGGGGTCGGGGTGGTCGCGACCGCGGCGCCCGCGCAAGCGGCCGACGTGCAGTGCCGGATCGTCCTGGGTGACGACGGCGCGAGCTCGACGCTGGTGGCAAACCTCAATACCCCCAACGGCCCGACGTGGCAGACGTTCGCCAACGTCACGGCGAGTTCGTTCATCCGCTCCACGTCCGGACCGTGCACCTTCCAGATCTTCAACGGAGGCAACTTCGACGGTTCGCAGGTAACCCTTGGCACCAACCTCAACACCCGGATCCGGGCCGGACTCGACGGCGTTTCCCGCAAGGACGACGGCGGCGGCTCCACGTGGCGGGTCCGCTCGGTCTTCATCGTCCTGCGTGACCCCGCGATCTGTAATCTCAGGGTTGGGCAGACCAACGGCGTCCGGATGGACTACTTCGCCGACGCGCTGACCGTGCCCGCCATGAACCGTGCTTTCTCATTGAGCGGCTGCTCGGCCAGGCTGCACGCCAACCCGAACTTCGTCGCGCCGACGTTCAGCACCTTCGCTTTCAGCCACGATCAGGGGCTGGGCTTCGGGTTCAGCATGCGATCGATCGACCTCACCCGCTAGACCCGCTGTCACCGCCGACCCGCGCCGCCCCAACGGGCGGAGCGGGTCTGTGGCGAGCCGGATCCGTACCTCAAAGGCGTCCTCATGTCCGAGCTCTTCGAGAATGACCATCGCGTCGTGCCAGGCGCGCCGCGCCGCGTCATGGTCGGCGGCGGCGCGCAAGGTGTCGCCGAGATGCGTGAGCACGACGGCTTCCTGGTACCTGTCGCCGAGGTCGCAGAACAGGTCGAGGGACTCGCGGTAGCATCCAGCCGCCCGGGTGGACTCGCCCAGATGGTGATAAGCGTTGCCAAGGCTGTGCCAGGCATCGGCCTGTCCGCGCAGGTCGCCGGTCTCATGATGGATGGCAAGCGCCTGCCGGCAGGTGATCAGCGCCTCCCGGTGGTTACCGAGACGCACGTGATGGGAGCCAACGTTGTTGAGCGCGTTGGCTTGTCCGGACGGGTTTCCGGCCGCCCGGAACAGCTCGAGCGCACGGCGGGCGGACGAGAGCGCTTCGCCGTACCGGCCCTGCCGGTCGTAAATCCATCCGACGCCGAGCAGGATGTGCGCCTGTCCGGTCAGGTCGCCGCCCGCGCCGAAGAGATCGAGGGCGCGCTGAAGATGCGCGTGCGCGTCGTCGTAGCGGCCCATCTGCGCGTACGCGCGGGCGAGGTCGCGGCGGGCACGCGCCTGTCCGATCCCGTCGCCGAGGCGCTCGGCGGCCGCCAGCGCGGTGCACTGGGTAGCGGCCCAGTCGGGCCAGTGCCCTCTGCGGTCGAAGAATGTGGTGAGTGCCCAGGCCAGTTGCCCGGCGTGAGCGTCAAAACCGGTGGCGGCGGCCTGTCCGACCGCCCTGATCAGTATTGGGCGTTCGACCGTGAACCACTCCATCGCCCGCCGCCGGTCAGTGAAGCTCTCTGGGCACACCCCGGCTTCGGGTGCGGCCGGCGTGATCGGTTGGCGGTGCGGGTCGAGCATCCGGTCCGCCGCATACGCACTGTGCAGGTAATGATCGAGCGAGCGGAGCCGGGCCCGCCGTTCGGCATCGCCTTGCTGGCTGTGGGCCAGTTCGGCGGAGTAGGCACGCAGCAGGTCGTGGAACGTGAACCGGTTCGGAAGGTGCTCGGCCACCAAATGCGCCCGGGCCAACTCCCGCATCGCAGCACGGGCCTGTTCGGCCGGGACGGCGGCCAGGCTGGCCGCGGCCGCCACGCTGATATCCGGGCCAGGGTGCAACCCGAGCAACCGGAACAACCGGGCCGTCTCCTGGTCGAGCTGGCCGTAGGACCAGGAGAAGACCGAGCGCACATCCAGGCTCGGATCACCGTCGTTGAACGCCTCCAACCCGCCACGGGTACTGCGCAGTTCGCCGGCCAGCGCAGACAATGGGAACTGAGGATACGCGCCGGCGCGGGCGCCGACGATACTCAGCGCCAGTGGCAGCCGCGCGCACGATGCGATGATCTCGCTTGTCGCTTCGGGCTCAGCGGCCGGGCGCTGCGGGCCAAGCCGACGGATCAGAAGCTCCCGCGACTCGGCATTGCTGAACAGGCGCAAGGTGAGCGGCTGGGCTCCCTCGGCGGTGATCACACCGGTGAGCCTGCGACGGCTGGTCACCACCGCCAGGCAGCCGGGTGAACCGGGCAGCAGCGGCCGGACGTGCGCCGAATCCCGGGCGTTGTCGAGTACGACCAGGACCCGCCGCCCGGCGAGAACGCTGCGGTACAAGGCAGCCTGTGCCTCCAGACCGACCGGAATCTGCTCGGCCGGAACGCTCAAGGCGTCGAGGAAGGCCCGGACCGCCTGAGCCGGAGCGATAGCCGGCCCGACCGGATCAAAGCCCCGCAGGTTCAGGTACAGCTGGCCGTCCGGGAACTGGTCGGCGGCGAGGTGTGCCCAGTGCACCGCGAGAGCGGTCTTGCCGACACCGGCGGTACCATCGATCGCCGCGATCACGGCCGTGTCGCTGACCCGCGCCGCTTCTTCGGCCAGTTCGTCCAGCGACTGCAACTCGGCCGTCCGGCCGACGAAATGCCGTGCAGCGGCGGGTAACTGTCGCGGCATCACGGCCGGCGACGAGGTCGCCCGCCCGGCCCCGAGTCGGGCCGCGGCAGGCACCGGCAAACTGGACCGGCGGCTGAGATCGGCGCGCGCCGCATCGGCGAGCCGGTCATCGGCATGGGACCGGTCGACGACGCACAGCATGCGCCGGTGTTCGGCATCCCAGCGGGCCAGGTCTGTCAACTCGGGCGGTAGTACGACGCCAGCCTCGCGGGCGAACGCCGCACAGCCGGTGATGAACGAGATGACGAAGTCCCACTCAGGCAACGATTTTGCGTTGACCTTGTCGCTGATCGTCGAGCGTGCCAGCGGCCGTTCCAGTGCCGCCGTCAACTCGACCAGCTTGTTCAGCGAGGGCGACCCGGCCGTCGACCTGAACTCCCGCAGTCGTAGGGCAAAACTCGCAAGCGACTCTCTCGCGGGGTCAGTCACCTTCGCGCCTCCATCGGTCGAGTGTCGCGGTCCAGCGTCAACGCATTACACCGATGGAAGAAGGTTTGATGCCTGTCCATAATGTCGCTGACAGTCAGTCTCTACACCCGAAACCGGGCGTCGCAGGGCGATAGAGTCGGCACGGTCCCCGTACGGGCAGGGTCAACGGAGGGAGCTGATCCTGTGCCAGACGACGATGCGACGATCGACCTCGGCCCGATGCTGGCCGAGTTCAACCGAGATTACCGGCGGCCTGGCCTGGTCGGCGGCCTGACCGATCAGCATCGCCTGCGAGCCGTCGGCGCGACCGGCGTACGCCGGATTGACCGTGCGGCACCGGTCACCACGGCGGACCCGTTCCACATAGGTTCCATAACCAAGGCCATGTCCGCGACGGTGATCGCGGCACTGATCGAGCAGGGCCGGTTGGAGTGGACGACCACGGCTGCCGAGGTGTTCCCGGATGCGGCCGGCCAGATGCACCCGCAGATGCGCCAGACGACGGTTGCCTCGCTGCTGTCCCACCGCTCGGGCATAGCTCGGTTTAGCACCTACGAGGAGTTGGCGCCGTTCGTCGACTGGACCGACGAACCGGCCCGCCGGCGTGAGCGGTTCGCCCATCGGATGCTCGCCGCGCCACCTGCGGCCGTACCGGGCGAGTGGCTCTACTCGAACGCGGGCTACACCGTGGCGGCGGCGATGGCGGAGCGGGTCACCGGCCAGCCGTGGGAGGAACTGTTTCGCGGCGGTCTGCTGACGCCGCTGGGCATGCACAGCGCCGGTTTCGGGTGGCCGGCCCACGTCAATGCCGCCGCACCGGTTGGGCACATCAACGTCGCAGGCAGCTTCGAGATCCACGAGCAAGAGATGGGCACGCCACCGCAACCGCTGCTCGCTGCCGCCGGCGACATGCACATGACCGTGGCGGACTTGGCCACCTTCGCCCGCGCCTACCTCAACGGTCTCGCCGGGACAGACGCCGCCTTGCCAGCCAATGTGTTCGGGTCGCTGCACCACGCCTTCGAGCTCGACCCGACCACGGTCCCGCAGATCGTCTTCGCCGGCAGTGCCGGCACCTTCTACGCCTTACTATCCATCCGGCCGGCCCAGCAGCGGGCGACGGTCCTGATGGCCAACGCCGGTGACAACGACGGCAGCATGCTCGACCGCCTCGTCGACACACTCACCGAACGGATCCCCGTCGCCTAAGAGCGTTATTCATGCGATGAGCGCTGATGGATGCGGGCTGTCGCAGTAGCAGGGTAGATCCTGATACATGGACGTCATCAGGTCGAGGCGTTCGGCGAGTTGGGGCCGGCCGAGATCCCGATACGCCTGCGCCCACAACGGCTTGAGGCCAGCGAAGTAGCAGGTGGGTGAGTTGACGAAGGTGTCCTTGAGCCCGAGCAACGTGGTGGCTGGGTGCCCGGCGTCAAGCGCGCGTGCAGCATCGGTCAGCACCGGTTCCAGCGGCTCGTTGCGCAGGTAGACGTCCGCGACAACGGGCTCCCGATCGGCGAACGCGTTGGCTGGGGCGAGCACCCCGATGCCGTCGTAGCCGGGCTCGTGTCGCCATCCCTCTGGTACGTCGAACACGATGTCGAACTCCGTGTCCGCGGCGACCGCTGAGCCGTGCCAGGTTGACCCTGTGTAGGCCTTGTCCGGGTCCGGGCGTACGAAAAGCTCGGCGGCGAGCCGATCGATGAGTCTGCGGACTTCGCCCCGGTAGGATTCAGGATCCCGCTCCGGGTGTTCGCGGAACCGCCGCAAAGCCCACGACAGCATGAACTCCAGACCGGCACGGGTGTCCGCCCCGATCAGCGTTACGCCATAGTCATGACCGTCGCCGAGGGCAACCGGGTGGTCCGGCCGTTCGAGTTCCGGCGCGGGTACCAGCCATCCGACGTAGGCGCCGGTGCCCAATGCACCGAAGGGCACGAACTCCGGCGTGGCAAACATCGGCATAGGTGGTTGCCGGATCTGTTCGCTGAACTCGGGGTAGCACTCGCAGCCATCGGGGGGCCGGGGAATCATTGTCAGGTCGAACATGAAGCCATAGTGGGTCTTCAGCAGGACGTAGTCATAGATTTCATTTTCCAGGTAGAAGTCGTATGCGTGTTGCCAGGCGATGTCCATCAGCGTGCGAAGCGCAGGCGGAGTGGGGAACGGGAAGAGGTCGTCAATCCATTGCGGCGCCACCGAGTCGGACATGGCATGGCAGCGTAACGCATCAGTGCGTGATTCGCGTGGCGAAGTCCATCACCACAGGAGGCGTAACAGACATTCCTACTCCATGCCCGAAGTCAGGCACTCCCGAAACGGCCAATGCTATGTCCAGCACCTCCAAAAAAGCTTTGGAATGGCGCTAACTGGATCTCGCCTACCAGAATCTTGTACAAGCACTCGGTGGCGGAGACATCCAACTCATACCAATTCTGGAGAT
>DASUXL010000212.1:0-15859 GCA_036377915.1 Candidatus Limnocylindrales bacterium | reverse complement strand
GGTTGTCGGCGCTGGGCGAGAAGGCGGCACCACTGGGTGAGTTTCCAGAAGCCTTCTCGCTGGGTGGCCGGCACCGGCGCACGGCACAGGATATGGCGGTGCTGATGGAATCGGTGCAGGAGGCGCTGGGCTTCGCCGCGGGTATCACCCGTGCCGTCGCCACAAGCTACGCCGAATACGACGAGCAGGCCGCGGCGATGCTGCGCCAGGGCGCCGGCATCGGCGTGCCGCTCACGCCGGGCCAGTCCATCGTCGCTCCGGTCCCTTCGGTACCTCCTCCTGTCCTGCCGCCGCCCCCCGTGGCCGGAGGCGGCGGCGTCTACTACTCGTCCCAGTACCGACCCTCGCGGACACCGGATCAGCCAAATGCCAACTGACTTCTCCCGGTTCACCCCCTTGCAGCAGGCGGAGATGCTTGCCAAGGGGGATCCGGCGGCCGTGCGCGCCTGCGGGGACCTGTGGTCCGATGTGGCCGGTTCCCTGTACTCCCGCGTGGGCGACCTGGAGCAGCAGCTGCGGTCCTTCGGTCCATATTGGACCGGGACGGCGGCCGAACAGTACAAGCAGATGGTCCGCAACCTGATCGAAGGTATGCGCCAGACAGCAGACGTGGCACGGCTTGTCGCCGAAAACGTCTACCGCGCCGGCGAGGCGCTCGCCGCGGCCAAGCGTTACCCGCGGCAGGCGCTGCCGGAGCTGGCCCGGATTTACGCCGCGCTGGAGGCGACGATCCCGCCGGTACCCAGGGTGGCCGGGGTACCGTCGGCGACCGAGGTGCTCACCGGGCAGTACCGGCCCGACCCGGCGCTGCTGTTCTCCGGCGTCTACGGCAACGGGCTCGCCTCCGCGTCGGCGGCGTTGGGCGGCCGCTTCTCCGACGCGGTACAGCGAATCGTCGGCCCCGGCGGACCGCCCGTCCCCGCGCCGGGCAACCCGCTGCCCGGCGGCGGCGACCCCGGGTCGTCGTCCCCGGCCCCGGAAACCGTCACACCCCTGCCGCCGGGCTCCCTGGGCTCGGTCCCGTCCGGCTTCGGCGGATCGGGCATGAGCCCGGTGTCGTTCAGCGACGCCGGTCTGATCGACCAGTCCACTCCCCCGCCCACCACGCCGGGCGTGCCCGTCACCCCCGGCGGGCCGGCCGGCGCGGGTGCGGCCGGTGGCTTCTTCCCGCCGATGATGCCGTTCGGCGGTGCCGGGGCGGCGGGCGCCGGTGGTGACGGCTTCGGCAGCGATCGTGCCGTACCCGTGTGGCTCACCGAGCCCGAGCCGGATGTCGTGTTTGGAGTCCCGCTGCAGGCCGTGATCTCGGTGATCGGCGAGGAACCGGTCGCGGCCGCGCCACCCTCAAGCCAGTGGAGTTTCTGAACTCCCCAGGACCCCGCGGATCTCGTCCAGGACCATCGGTGAGGTCGCGGTCGTCAGGCAGTGTTGCAAGGCTTTGTGGTACGCCACGGTGAGGGCTTGTTCCGACGGTACGGTGATGTCGGGTTCGACACCGGTGCCTTCCCAGTTCGTGCCGGTGACCGGGTTGATGGCGCGCGCGAACGGGAGCGTTATCTCCAGGGTCTCGGTGAGGGGGATGGCCTCGGTGGGATGCGCCCCACCGCGGGTGGTCTGCCCGATCAGGGTGGCACGGCCCAGTGCCTTGAGGTTGTAGCAGAACTCCTCGCCGCCGGAGAAGGTCTTCTCGCTGATCAGCACATAGACCGGGCGGTCGAGGTAACGCTCGCCGGGCACGAAGGGCAGCGTCCAGTACTGCCGGGTTTCATCGCGGCCGCGATGGCTCGGCCGCCGGCGCGGGGATCGTCGACGTAGCGCAGGGCGAGGTAGCCGATGTTGCCGTCGAGACGCTCCACCTTGGTGATGCCGTGGTTGGTCAGTCGCGACCACTCCAGCATGAGGGCCGACATCTCCTGCTCACTCGGCGCCGCCCGCAGTTCGGCGTCGCGCAGCCGCACTGAGAGGTGCTTGTCCGCGCACACCTCGTGCAGCACGGAGGTGAGCCGCTCGGCCAGCGCCTCGTCTCCCAGATCCCGGTAGTCGCCGGCATCCCGCCGGGTCCGGATCACCTTCGCCGCGGCGGCGGCCTTCTCGGGAAAGATGTACTTGGTGCAGAGCAACGCAAGAGCGTCCTCGATCACGTCGACCGGCGTAGCCGCAACCCTATCTGTCAATGTGGACGCGCGAACGCTTTGCGGTACGACTGGGCGACGCTCACATCGGCGGCGGCATAGCCCCTGCCGATGTCGGTCAGGCAGGAGCCGGCGTCCTGCACCGCATGCCCGAGTTCGTCGAGGCGGCCGGAGCTGCGCGAGGCGGCCGTCTCCAGTGCGCGGTGCAACGCCACCGCCTCCGGGATCCGCGCGAAAGCCGTCACCGGCACCGGCACCCGCCCGGCATCGTTCGCCGCCGACCACAGCCCGTCGGCCACGCCGCCAAGGGGTCCGGCGGCGGCCGTCAGCCGGTTGGGCAGAACGTAGAACGAGGTCACGGCGCCACGATAGTCCGGCGGGATCCGGCGGTTCATCGGAACTAATACCGGTTCCGGCATGGGCACTTCTCCCGTTTAGGACCTCGCGGGCAGCGCATACAGTTGCGCCCGTGGATCGGTGGGACGTACTGGAGGCCGGGATAACCTACAACCCCATCCTGGCGCCGGTGACGATCCCCTTGAAACTCGCGACGACGGTCATCGGCTGGCTCGTCCCGGGCAGGATCCGCCAGCTGCTCGACCACTACCGCGCCCAGCTGGTTAGGTACCAGCCGATCCTGGCCGGTGAGCCGCAGGCGCTCAAGCCCGGGGTGGACGGGCGCCAGGCGCTGGCAAAGCGTGTGGCGCAGGCGGATGCCGCGCTGGACCGGTCGCGGCAGCAGGTCAAGCGGATCTGGCGGGGACAGGCGGCGCGCGCCTGCGACAAGGCGATCGCCCGGCTGGACCCGAAACTCGCCGCCGCCCGGAAGGATCTGTCCAACCAGGCCAACGCGCTCTCCGCCGCCGCCGACGGCCAGCAGCGGGCGCAGGAGCGCTTCAACCAAGTACTTACCCGCTTCGACGCCGGCGCCGCGAGTCTCATGAAGGCCGCCGAGAACGTCAGTTCGTCATTTCTCAAGCAGCCGGTGGAGATCAGCGCTCTGCAGCAGCGGGCCGGTGAACTCTTCCGGGTCGCGGTCACCGAGGCGGAGGCCGTCAAAGGGGATCTGGGCAAGCTGTACAACGACCTCGCGACAAAACTGGTCACCGGCGCGGAGGTGGCACCGGCCGCCCCGGCCGGCCGGGCCAACACCGTCGACGACATCAAACCCGACGACCGGCGTCAGGGCACACAGTCCATTTTCGAGCAGTTCATCACGCCGAAGATGCAGGACGAAGGGCTCAACGCCGGTTCACAGCTGCGCGACGAGGCGACCAACACGCGGGTGAAGGGCGCCAAGACCTCCGACCACCTGGACACCAACACCCACTCCTACGCCACCGACTATCCGACCCGGGACGGCGAAGGCGCCGCGCGCAGGCTCGCCGAGTCCTTGGGAATCACCAACTGGAAGCCCAACGACACCCAGCGGCACACGATTGAGATCGACGGACATCGTTACAGCGCGCAGATCCTGTGGGGCAAGAACATCGATCACGACGACCACGTCCACGTCGGGCTCCGCCGCGTCGACTGATTCACGTTTCAGGCATCATGTTGCTGGTACGCACTGGGTCTGCGACGGGATCCTGGTCTCGAAGTCAAAGACCGCCAGGATCAGGAAGCAGTACGGCGCACCGGGATCGTTGGCGGCCAGGGTGACCTTCGCCTCGGTCACACCGTTGGCCACGTTACGAATCCCCTCGCCCTTGTCGTCGCCTTCCTGCACTATCACCCGCACCACGGCGAACTGGGCCCGGCCCTTGCTCGGATCACTCCAGCGAATGTTGAACGTCTTGCCGCCCAACGGTTCCACGGCGGTGATGCGGGGGGCGAGCGCGGGATCGTACAGATTGGACTTCGACACGCCCGGGTTGGGCGCGGGGCTCGCCGCCTGCGAGCGCTGCTGCGCGGCCGGGGACGGCGTCGTGTTGGTGGTGGGCGAGACCGCCGGCGGACCGGCCTGGTCGTCGCGCGCCGAACGGGCAAGCGCCACCGCGGCGACCCCGAGCGACCCGGCGAGCACCACCGCGATCGCCGTGCCCACCACCACCCGCACCCGCCCCGAGCGGGCGGGCTTCGGGGGCTTCGGCGGTGCGGTGTAGCCGGTTTCCTCCACGCTCGCGCGCCCGGCCGCCGCCGCTGCCGAGACCAGGTTTGCCAGCGCGGCCGGAGACATGTCGCGCGACCGGGTCCATGACGTCGCGGAGGTCTGCTCCGCGGGTGGCGGTGAACTCCCGGGGCCCATCGGCGGGGCCTGCCCCGGATACGCCTGTCCGGGATACGCCTGTCCGGGATAGGCCTGTCCCGGATATGCGCGCCCGGGCGTGGCCTGGCCCGGTGCCGCCATGCCCTGCGCCGCCATGCCCTGCGCCGCCATGCCTTGCGCCGCCATGCCTTGCGCCGCCATGCCCTGCGCCGCCCGCGCGCCGGTCGGGCCGGTCGAATGCCGCCCACCGGTTGATTCGGTTGAATGCCGCGCGCCAGTTGACTCGCTTGGCTGCCGCGCTCCGGTTGGACCGGTCGGCATCGGGGATCCGGGCGGCATCGGGGATCCGGGCGGCATCGGCGCCGACCCGGGCGGCGCCCACGACTTCTGTTCGACCGCGACCGCGCGCAGGGCGTCGCGCAGGCTTTCCGCGTCCGGGTACCTCTCCTCGGGAGCCGACCGCAGGCAGCGCAGGATCACCTGGAACAGCCCGTCGGGCACACCGGCCCGGCGCAGCGGCCGCATCTGGCCGGTCCGGACCCGCTTCATGTAGGCCAGAGCCGTGTTCTCCGCGGGATTGTCCGAGGCGAACGGGGGTTCGCCGTCGAGCAGCATGAACATTGTCGAGCCGAGCGACCAGACGTCGTCGGCAACCGACGGCTGCTCGCCGTCGAGGATCTGCGGTGAGGCGTGCTGGAAGGTGAACCAGTCCACCGACGAGGTCCGGTGCGAGGCGTCCAAGGGCCTGGCGATGCCGAAGTCGGCAACCACATAGGACGTCGGCAGCACAAGAATGTTCTGTGGCTTGATGTCTCGGTGCAGCACTCCCTGGCCGTGCGCGAACGACAGCGCGTCCGCGACGATCGCGCCCGCCTCCACCACCTCGCTGACCGACAGCGGCCCGTGCGTGCGCAGCCTGTCGCGCAGCGAACCGCGGTCGTAGAACTCCATGACGATGCACGGCCGGCCCTCGGGCGTGAGCCCGGTGTCGATCACCTTGACGATGTGGGGGTGCTGGCGGCCCAGCCGGACCGTTATCTCAATCTCGCGCTGGAACCGGGCCGCCGCCTCCGGGTCGTCGAGCAGCAGCACCTTGACCGCCACCGGCCGGTCGAGTGCCTCCTGGCGGGCACGGTAGACCCGGCTGCCGGAGCTGCTGGCGACCTGGACGAAGTCTCGGTATCCGGGCAGGGAAACCTCTGCTGCGGCTTCCTTAGGGCCCCAAGGGTTCGACACCTTGCCATGGTGTCTCGTGACCGTGCTCGAAGTATCGTCACTATTGCCGGTTACGTATGGGCAATACTGCCGTGTCTGGCCAGCCTACGAGCCAATACCTTTGCCGCGGAGTCTAAGACGAGAAATCTCTGACGGGAGGGGTGGCGGTGTTTGGGGATCCGGAAGGCATGGTCCGCGAGTGGGGCAACAGCGTGGACGCGCAGGTACGGCGGGCCACCGAACTCAATGAGCAGATCGAGGCGAGCCGGGCCTCGGCGGATTCGCCGAAGGGCGAGGTCCGGGTGACCGTCGACTCGACCGGCAGCCTTGCCGAGCTTGACCTCCGGGACCCGGCGATGCGGCTCGACCGGCGCGCGCTGGCGCAGCTGATTATGGAGACCAGCCGCAAGGCGCAAGGCTTGATGGCGCAACAGGTGGCGCGGCTGGCGCAGGAGAAGCTGGGTGCCGACTCCGCCGCCGCCGACTTCATCTCCTCGACCTACGCGGAGAAGTTCCCCATGCCGCCCGACGAGGACGAGCCGGTGAGGACACCACGATGACGACGCCGGACATCTACGCCGACATCGAGGGCCTGAGGCAGTGCTCCGATCGGCTCAACGCCGTGTCCGACACGGTGCAGCTGGGTGTGGACGGCGTCCGTCACATGTCCAGCCAGCCGGAAATCTACGGCAAACTTTGCGGCCCGATGATCGAGCCGATCGTCGGCTGGTTCGAGGAGCGTGCGAACGAGGTGCTTGCCGGCGCCCGCGACATGACCCGCAGACTCGCGCAGGGGGTTTCGGAGGCCGCCACCGGCTACGAGGAGACCGACCGCGAGATCGCCGCCAAGATCCGCCAGATCCGCGGGGACAAGTGATGACCCAGCCGCAGGTGGCCGTGCCGATCGTCGCGGACCACGAGATCGACGACAAACCCTTCTTCAACGGGGCGGGGATTTTCGAGTCGGCGCAAGGCATCTATGACGGCCTGTCGCAGGGCGACTGGTTGGACGCGGGCGGCAACGCGTTCGCTTTCGCCTTTGACCTCGTCGGCGCGATCACCGATCCGCTGCAGACCGTGATCTCCGCGGGTGTCGGCTGGCTGATCGAATACTGCCGGCCCCTGAAGGAACCGCTCGACTGGTTGGCCGGCAACGTTGACGCCATCCAGAACAACTCCAAGACCTGGGCGAACATCCGGGTCCGGGTCAACGAGGCGGCCCGGCAGTATGCCGAGGCGCTCGACCAGAACATGGCCATGTGGCAGTCCCGTGCCGGCCGGGCGTTCCAGAACGAGGCACGCACCCACATCGAGGCCATGCAAAGCCTGTCGCTGATGGCCGCCGTGGGCGAGAAGGGCGTCGCCATCCTGGCCGGTGTGATCGCCTTGGTCCGCAACACGATCCGGGACATCATCGCCGACATCATCGGTGCGATCATCTCCAAGGCCATCCAGGCCGCCACGGTGATCCTCGCGCCCAAGGCGCTGGCCGAGATCGCGCTGCTCATAGCCAAGGTCACCAACAAGATCCTCAACGTGCTGGAACGGCTGGTCAGGACGGTACGCCGGCTGCTCGGGCTGGTGGAGGACGGCGGCACGCTGATGAAGCAGATCCGGGAGGCGTACGACAGCGTCAGGGGCACAGCCGTGACCCAGGTCTTGGGCAGCGGGATCTCGGACGGAGCCGGCGCGGGTTCCAAGTTCGGCGCGGCATGGGGGGTCGTCGCCGGGGGCACGCCCGTGCGTTCGGCCGCCCAGTCCATCGGCGAGTCGGTGGTGGCCGGGCTGAAGGGGAACCTGCGGCAGGAGGCGGGCAAGGCGGCCCAGAACCTCAAGGACCGGGCGCAGGACGCCGCGGACGAGGTGCGCAGGCAGGAGGCACTGCGCCAGCAGCAGGCGGCCGCGGGTGGAGGCTGATCCGGTACCCCCAAATCTCAATGAAAGCCCACGAAACGGGCGTCGATAGTACGCTGATCGCTCATAGCCACCTTGACTAAACCCGCGGAGATGCGCCGGGCGCTGGTGCCGCTGGCGCTGGCGCAGTTCATCTGCAGCTTCGCCGGATCCAACATGAACGTGATGATCAACGACATCAGCCGGGACCTGAACACCACGGTCCAGGGTGTCCAGGTCGCGATCACGATTTTCCTGCTGGTGATGGCGGCGCTGATGATCCCCGGCGGCAAGCTGACCGATCGCTACGGCCGCAAGCGCTGCTTCACCGCGGGGCTGATCATCTACGGCATCGGCGCCCTGCTCAGCGCGGTGTCACCCGGGCTGGGTGTGCTGATCCTCGGCAACTCGATCCTGGAGGGCGTCGGCACGGCGTTGCTGATACCGCCGGTTTACATCCTCACCACGTTGCTGTTCACCAGCGTCACGGCCCGAGCCCGTGCCTTCGGTGCGATCAGCGCGATGGGCGGTGTCGGTGCCGCGGCCGGGCCTTTGATCGGCGGCATGATCACCTCGGCGCTGAGCTGGCGCTGGGCGTTCGTCTTCCAGGCCGCCGTCGTCGCGGTGATCGTCGTGCTGGGCCGGCGGGTACCGGACCCGCTGCCACCTGACCCCACAATGCCGTTCGACACCCGAGGCGCGGTGCTGTCCGCGACCGGTCTCGTGCTCCTCGTATCGGGCATCCTCGCCGCCGACGACAACGCCTGGCTCATGCTCGCGCTGATCGCCGCCGGCATCCTCTTTCTCGTGCTGTTCTTCGGTTCGGTGCGCTCCAAGGAGCGGGCGGGCGGCGAGCCGCTGCTGTCCACCGCCCTGTTCCGCAACCGCACGTCCAACCTCGGGCTGGTCACCCAGAACGCGCAGTGGCTGGTCCTCATGGGCACCTCGTTCACCGTCGCCGCATACCTTCAAGTCGTCCGCGGCTACAACGCCATCGAGACCGGTGTGATCTTCACGCTCGCCACGGCGGGCCTGCTGACCACGTCACTTGCCGCCGAAAGGCTGGCCAAGCGGCGCCCGCAGCGCACTCTGATCCAGGCCGGTTTCGTGCTCACCGCCGCCGGGGTCGCCGCGCTGCTGGCGATGGTCGCCGGCTCCCCCGGCGTGTGGGCCTTCGCCCCCGGCCTGCTCCTCATCGGCCTGGGGCTCGGCTTGATGCTGACCCCCTCGGTCAACGTCGTGCAGTCAAGTTTCGGCCAGGAGCTGCA
Organism: Candidatus Limnocylindrales bacterium; assembly: GCA_036377915.1. Classification (GTDB taxonomy): domain Bacteria; phylum Actinomycetota; class Actinomycetes; order Mycobacteriales; family Micromonosporaceae; genus Allorhizocola. Next base: position 7,142 of record DASUXL010000212.1, on the reverse strand, counting down.
GGGCGAGATATCCGGCCTGTCCCGCAGCGTGTCCAACCTCGGCTCGTCGCTGGGGACCGCGGTCGCCGGAACGATCATCGTCGCCGGTATCACCGCGACCCCACAGCGATCGTATGCACTCGCGATGGCCGTGCTGGCCGTGGTCGCACTGGCCGGGCTCTGGGCGGCCAGCCTGCTGCCAAGGGACGTCACCCCGTCCCCTGGCTCCGCTAACCTCAGAAGTTGAAGGCGGCCCGGGCGGCCAGGCCAAGTCCGAGCGCGATGATGAGCGAGCTCGTGGCGGCGGGCGGGATGCTCAGTTTGGCAAGCCACGCCCACCGGTCGCGCAGTTTGAGCAGCAGGAGACCGGCGGCGGTCAGGGTGCCGGCCATCCCCAGCCCGTAGAACACGATCAGCAGTACCCCGAACCAGGTCTTGCCCAGCGCGACCGCGCCGAGCAGCACGACCAGGGCGGTGGGGCTGGGCACGAGACCACCCGCGACACCAAGCGCCGCAAGGCTTCCCCGCGTCTGCACGGTCCCGTGGTCGTGATGGTGATGGTGGTGCCCGTGGTCGTGGTCGTGGTCACCGTGAGAATGGTCATGATCGTGGTGATGGTGGTGGTGGCCGAGCGACTTGCGCCCGCGCAGGGCACCGGCGAGCAGGCCGACCCCGACCGCGAAAACGATGGTGCCGCTTATGACTCCGAGCCAGGAAAGCACTGACTCGGCGGCGAGGCTCGCCACGGTGGTCAGGCCCAGCCCCAAAATCAGTACCCCGGCGGTGTGGGTCAGAGTGACGGTCGCGCCGACGATGAAGGCATCGCGCTTGCGGCCCTGCCGCCCGGCCATGTACACCGCGATGACCGTCTTGCCGTGGCCGGGCAGGGCGGCGTGGGCGGCGCCGAGCATCAGGGCGAGGAGCACGGCGAGCAGGCCGACGATCGGGGTCAGGTCGCCGACCGCGCCGGTGAGCCAGGTTTCGGCCCGCTTGATGAACGACCGGTCCTCGGTGACCGCGGCGGCCTCCCGGGTGGTGTCGGTGCCCGGCTTGGTGGTGAACTCGGCCGAGCGGACGTCCGCCGGCGAGCTGAGCGGGTCCGACGGGTAGTTGCGCAGCCGGTCGGTGGTACTGCGGCTGGGCAGGCCGGTCTGCAGGGACACGCCGTCACCGGTCGCCGCGATCTCGTGCCAGCCGACGCGGTCGGGCAGGAAGCGGTTGTCCACGGCCACGCGGGCCTGCCCCCGCAGGTCGGCCGGTGCGGTCAGCTCGCAGGTGAGCCGGAAGGTCTTCAAACCCGCCGCGCCGTCGGCAAGCTCGCTCTGTCGCGATTGGACGGTCCACTTCACCGGAGCGCCGTCGACCCGGACGGTCAGCGCCGCCGCGAACTCCTCGCACGCCGGCTTGATCTGCAGCGTCGGCAGTTCGGCGAGGTCGAGCACGGCGACGGCGTCGATCCGGTCGGGCCGCACGGTCAGCTCGACGAGCTGGTTGACCGAGACACTGCCCAGCGGATGTGCGGCGAGGGCCGCGGCGATCAGCAGATTTGAGATCATTGGGTACACTCCACGGCCCGCTGGTGCATCCGGACAACGTCCCTGTGCTTGCGGCGATCCAGTTCGCGCTGGGCAAACCCGCGGGCCGCGGCGCAGTCCCGCTTGGCCAGCGCCACCTCGGCGGCGGCCAGGTCGTCGCTGGCGCCGTTGGCTTCCAACAACGCAAGCGCGGCGTCGGCCAGCTTCAGCGCCTCGGCCGCCTCGGCGTCGCGGCCCGCGCCGCGCAGCAGGATCGCGTACTCGGCGAGCAGGCTCGGGTTCGGCTGGGCGGCAACGAGTTCGGCGTAAGCCTTCAGGTCACCGTCCAATTTGGCCAGCCCGTACCTGTAGCCGGCAAGGTTGTACTCGTTGCGCGCCGCGACCCGGTCGCCGGCGACCACGGCCAGGTCGCCCAGCTGCTGGTGCACGTACGCCACGTCGGAAGGTGCGAAAGCCTGGCGCAGGGCGCGCTGCCACATCTCGCGCGACTCGTCCAGCTTGCCCTTCAATTCCAGGTCGTACGCGGCGCGGGAGAGCGCCGGCAGCCCCGGATCGAGGTCCAGTGCCCGCTCGACCGCCGCGGTCGCCGCCTCGGCGTTGCCCAACTGGGTGTGCGCGTCGGCGAGGACCAGGTACCCCCGGGAGCTGAATGGGTTTAAAGAGACCGCGTCGCCGGCGAGTTTCGCCGCCGCGTTGAAGTCGTGCCTGGCGTTGGCGAGCATGCCCATCCCGACCAGAGCGTCCGGATTGGACGGCCGAAGTTTGATTGACTCGTTCAGCGCGCTCTCGGCGCGCGGGTAGAGCGTCGGATCACCGGTGACCCTTGCCCGCTCCACGTAGGCCGCTCCCAGACCGGCCCAGGCCTGCCAGTCACCCGGCACGTCGCGCAGCCGCTGCTGCCCCCGCTCGATCCGCTGCACCAGCGGATCGACCACCGCCACCTCGGTCACGGGCGTGGGCTGCTCGGGTGCGGGCGGCGCGACAAGCACGCCTCCCGCAACCGTCAGCACGACGGCGACCGGTACCACAAGGGTCCATCGCAGTCGCATGGTCAGCGCCTTGCCCGGTGCTTGGCCTGGCGGCGCATCCACCAGCCCAGGAAGAACAGCAGACCCATACCGCCGGTGATCGAACCGATCACCGCGGGGTTCATCATGTCGGCCATCCCCTGCGAGGCAGCGGGAGCGGTCGACGGCGTCGCACCCGGAGCCGGGTTGCCGCTGGGCACACCGCGGGTGGAGTTGGGCAGGGCGACGTACGGGAACGTGTTGTTGAACGCGTTGTCGTTGGCGTCGACCTTGTCCCCGGCCGCCAGAGCGTCCACCAGCTTGCCGGCCTGAGCCGCACCCTCGACCGCCTGGATGGCGATGTCGACGGCGTCGTCGGACAGGCGGCGGCCGTTCGGGAACCCTTGCAGGTCACCGGCGAGCACACCGAGGCGGTTGGGGGCTTGCGCGGGTGGCGTGGACATGTTGAGCCGCAGCATCTCCGACGGCCGGAACTTGTTCGCGTCCACGTCGGCGTTGTTCAGCTGCGAGTTCAGATCCGCCTTGATCGGACCATTGGCCTTGGTCGTGATACCCGTAAGGAAGATCTCCACAAGGTCGTTGCGCGGCGTCGCCGGCGCGGGGACCTTGTAGATGGCCTCGATCAGCTTGGGCAGCTCCGGGTTGGTGACCCGGTCGACGACGGCCTGGATGCCGGCGTCCTTGTCGGGCGAGATGGAGTTGAACGCGTCCTTGAGACCCGACGGGACCACGACCTCGTTGACCAGCGGCTGGCCCAGGCGCGAAACCTGCACCGTGTCGTTGCCGTTGTCGACGTTGCCGGCCTTGCCCGCCATCTTGACCCGCGGCCGCTCGGTCGTGCTCCACACGCCGATGACCGGGTTGCGGGTCGCGTCGTTCTTGAGGGCGACGTCCTTGGTCGGGACCTCGATGGCGATGGTGTTGACGTTGAAACCGGCGAGGGTGTCCACCCCGACCTCGCTCAGGTCGCCGCCGTAAAGCAGGTCGAAGACCCGAAGGTCGAGGAAGAACGGGTCGTCCGCCTGGCCGGCGAAGACCCGCCAGCCACCCTGCATGGTGACGGTGGCGTCGTTGCGCAGCTTCGCGTAGTCCGGCATGCTCGCCTTGCCCACCCGCGAGGGCGCGACCGGCAGGTTGTTCGCCTTGCTCGTGAAGGCACCCGTCCCGGTCTGGACCTCCACCGTGTAGGTCTGGCGGAACAGCAGGTTCTCGTCGTCGAGCGTCGTCACGGGGCCGTTGTTGTAAAGGAACGTGTTGTTGCCCCGCTTGTCGATATTCTGGAACTTGAACCGGAATCTGGTGTCGGCCTTCGCGTCACCATCGCTGTCGATGTTGATGTAGTACGCCGCGTCGGTGGCGAACGGGTAGAAGTTCGGCCCACCGTCGGGCTCCTCGAACGGAACCCAGTTGGCGATGAAGGTGACGAAACCGGGCCGGTCCGGGCTGACGAACGCGTACAGGTCAGTGTTGTCCGCCGCCGGATCGGAAGCGATCATGGGCGCTTCCCGGTGACTTGACGCCCCTGCCGAACCCGGGCCGAGCCAGTAAAGGCCCGCCGAGGCCGCCACGAGGGTGGCAAGCGCGATGGCTGTCGGTTTTCTCATACCTCGCATTCGGGCCTTCGCCCAAGCCCGATTGCCCGATGTGAACTTTCCCGCAATGACCAATCCGCGCGGGCGAGGTCTCCGAATAGGTTAGTTGGATTCATCTACCGATCGCGGGCCGCGGCGGTCTACGGTTCGACCGTGATCGCTACTTTTACCAGGTTGCTGGCGGTGCCGGTCATCGTTCTCGCGATGGCGACACCCTCCCACGCGTCAGAGCCGACAACGGTGACGCTGACGGCGCTGCACTCCGGACTGTGTCTGGGCATCTCCGAAGCCTCGCTCGACGAATTCGCCGCCGCGCAGCAGCAGACCTGCACCGGCGCCGCCAACCAGCAGTTCACCTACGACCCGCGCGGCCTGACCTTCACCGCCGTCCACTCCGGACAGTGCCTGACCGTCTCGACCAGCCCCATCGCCGAGGGCGCCCTGATCTGGCAGCAGCAATGTCATAGCCTGCTCCAGGACTGGCGGGTCAGCCCGGATCTGACCGACGGCGCCACCGTCATCATCACGCAGGTGAACTCCGGCATGTGCCTTGAGGTTCTGGAATCGTCCAAAGCCGACGGGGCCGGCGTGGTCCAGTCGGCCTGTGACGCGGACAACCCCCAGCAGTGGGTTGTGGGGGTTGTCCGGTAAGGTTTTCGCTATCAGGTGCCGGTTTGCCAGCTACCCATGTAGGCAAGCTGGGCCTCGGTGAGGCGTTCAGCCTCTATGCCAAGGGCGCGGAGCTTCTCGTGTGCCACCCGTTCATCTATTTCAATGGGTACAGGGTGGACGCCGGCGGGAAGCTCCCGCCCGTGCCGCACAAGGTGTTCGACAATGAGCGCCTGCGTGGCAAAGGTCATGTCCATCACCTCGGCCGGATGCGCCTCGGCGGCCGCCTGCCCGACCAGCCTGCCTTCGGCGAGCAGCACGACGGTGTTGCCCTCCGGCAGGGTGTACTCAGCCGCGTCGGGCCGCACCTGCCGCACCTGCGTGGCATTCGCCTTCAGCCCGGCGACATCGATCTCGACGTCGAAGTGGCCCGAGTTGCAGACGATCGCGCCGGAGCGCATGGCGCGCATATGCTCCACCGTGATGGCGTCGCGGTTGCCGGTGACCGTGACGAAGATGTCGCCGACCCGAGCCGCCTCACGCATCGGCATCACCTGGTGGCCGTCCATCACCGCCTCCAGGGCCCGGATCGGGTCGACCTCGACGACCACGACCCTCGCGCCCATGCCGTGAGCGCGCATCGCCACCCCGCGACCGCACCAGCCGTACCCGGAAACCACCAGGACCGAACCGGCGAGCAGCACGTTGGCCGCGCGCAGGATCCCGTCGATGGTGTTCTGACCGGTCCCGTAACGGTTGTCGAACAGGTGCTTGGTGAGCGCGTCGTTGAGCGGAATCATCGGGTAGCGCAGCACACCGTCGCGGGCCATGTTGCGGATGCGGAACACGCCCGTGCTCGTGACCTCTGTGCCGCCGGTGATGCCGTCGAGCAGCTCGGGCCGTTCACTGTGGATGGTGGCGGTCAGGTCGGCCCCGTCGTCGACAATGAACGTGGGGCGGTGCGACAGCGCGCCCGCGACCTGGCGATAATACGTGTCCCGGTCGCAGCCGTGGATGGCGTAGACGTTGGCGCCATACTCGGTGTGGATCGCGGCCGCCACATCGTCCTTTGTGGACAGCGGGTTTGAGCCGCACAGCGCGATCTGCGCCCCACCGGCGATGAGTGTCCGGCACAGGTTGGCGGTCTCGGTCGTCACGTGCAGGCACGCCGCGATCCGCACGCCGTCAAGCGGGCGGCGGCGCTCGAAGTCCTCGCGGATGAGGCTCAGCACGGGCATGCGCCGGCCGGCGAACTCGACCTTGAGTCGGCCCTGCTCGGCGAGGGAGAGATCCTTCAACAGATACATGGAGGAGACACCTCCTGTTGTCGGAGGCGCCCTTGCGAATCTTGCGCGGGCCGAGCGTGGCGGAAACATGTTCCGTCGCAGCGCCTCTCGGCCCCGCCAATCAAGCTACCAATCCGGTGGCGCGCGGTCAATCGGCCCGCTGTTCGAGCCACGACCGCACTTGACGTAGCATCGCGGCCTATGGGGCCGACCGTTCACACCGCCCGGCGCCGGCATCCGCAAATGCGTCTCGACCTCGACGACACGCGCATCCGGCCGGGTGGCCGGGTCTCCGGGGAGCTCCTGTTGCGTGGCGGTGATCAACCCGTACTCATCGAAAAGCTATTGGCGCAGCTGAAAGCTCGCGTATACAGTGACTTCGATGACGACACCGGAGCCCGCGGGGTCGAGCTTCTCCGCAGCACCGTCGGCGAAGGGATCGAGCTCGCCGCCGACCAACCGGTCACGATCCCGCTGAGGTTGCCGGTCGCCTGGCACGCCCCGGTGACCTTGTCCGGCCGCACCGAGCTGCGAGGCGTCTCGATGCTGTTTTCGCTGTGGGCCGAGGCCCAGGCGCCCACCGGTGACACCACGGCCTTCCTCCAGGTTGAACCGCTTCCCTGGCAGCAACGGTTGTTCGACGCTTGTTCGCGCGTCGGTCTGCGCCTGGAAACCAACTACGCCGGGGACAAGTTGTGGCAATCGTTCGCCCTCGCCGTGGACGATCCGCAAATGCCTGCGGCGCAACGTCGGCCGCGCAGTCTGGAGTGGAAGGTCCAGCGGCGCCGCCTGACAGTGGCGCTTTACGGGCGAGACAGGCTCGCCGGCAGTGTCGAACTCACCCACGAGCAGGCCGAAAAACAGGACTGGGAGCGGCTGTTGCGTGCCTGGCTGACCGGGTGAGCATCAACGCCGGGTGAATCCATCCCTATCGAGTCCGACCCTGTTGGTGAGGGCTTGACCGGTCCTAGACTCTTGGGCGTCAACCTTCTGACGTGGCAAAGGCGGCGCGCATGAGGATCGTGGTCCTGGTCAAACAGGTGCCATGCTCCGTGCGTGGCCTGGAGTTCAACGCCGACAACACTTTGCGCCGCACGGGGGTGAAGGCACAGC
>DASUXL010000211.1:0-8576 GCA_036377915.1 Candidatus Limnocylindrales bacterium | reverse complement strand
CGTCAGGGGCGGGATCACAGCCCGATCGACGGGTCGATGTACTCGTTGGTCACCAGGTCCTGGGGTACCAGACCGGTCTTGACCTCCTTGCGCTGCGTGCTGTAGATCGGCGTGACGATGGTGATGACCTTGCGGACGCGCTCGACGTCGAAGTCGCCCAGGGTCGTGTTCGAACCGTTGCCGACGATCTTCAGCTTCACCTGCTGCTCGACGCTGAACGCGGCCTGCTCCTTGGGGTACGGGAAGCCCTTGTACTCCGTGTTCAGCTTGACGATCAGGTCGTTGGTGGCGCTGGAGTTCTTCACGTACTCGACCTGCGACCGCTGGATGATCGGCACCAGCTTCTTCAGGCACGCCGCGTGGGAGTCTTTCTTGTCGGCGCGCACGACGATCGACTCGGGGTAGATCGGGTACCCGGTGTCGTGGACGAGCTGGAACTTGACCGGCTTCTTCCAGTTCGGCAGGGCTTTCTCGTAGATGAACGGCTCGTTGGTCGCGAAGCCCTGCTGCGCGATCTTGCCCTGCTCGGCGAGGAAGCGTGTCGGGCTGCCGTCGTACGACCCGTCGGTCTGGCCCTTCTTCAGAATGCCCGAACCGGTCAGGTAGTCCATGTAGGTGGCGCCGTTGAAGTACAGGACCTTGGTGTTGGTCTTGCCGATGTCGACCACGGAGTTGAAGCCGGGGTTGGCCGCCGGGTCCCACATGATCATGTAGGGGGCGATGTCGAACGGCGCCACCACGCCGACCACCGGCTGCTTTGCCGACAGGCCGATCGCGTCGTCGGTGGCGACCTGGCCCAGCATGATCGACGGGTCGGCGTACATCTGGGCGCCCGCGTTCTGGAAACCGATCGCCGGCCCGCCGGCCCGGACCTCTATCTTGACGCCAGTGTCTTTGCCTTGCGCCACAAGCGGTCCGGAGACCTTCTTGGCGTTGGCGTCGATCGCGTAGGTCTCGCCGAGCAGGTGGTACAGGGCGCCGTGCTCGGCCTCCGGGGTCCAGGCGGCCTGGACCACGACGGTGGCGGGGCAGACCGCGGCCAGATCCAGGGCACCGCTGCCCGGGGTCAGGCTGGGACCGGCGTTCTCCAATTCGCCGGTACCTTGGCAGCCCGCTGTCAACAGCAACGTGGCGGACAGCAATGCGGCGGACAAAGCGACGGCCGTAACGTGCGGCCGAGGGGTTATCACTTAGTTCCTCCAGTGGGTTGGGGGTTAAGTTGACTTTCATGCCACCCTGTTGCCAGGCGTGCCACGAAGCCGAACAACCAGAAGACGGCGAGGCCCAGGAGCGACGCCAGGATTACCGCACCGAAAAGCATTTCGGATTGCAGGCGTCGGGGATAGATGTAGATAAGGTTACCTATCCCGGCCTGCCCCTGCTGGAAGAAGAAGTCTCCGACGACCGCCCCGATGACGGCCGCACCTGCGGAGATACGCAACCCCGTGAGGATTGCCGGAAGCGCCGCGGGCAGCTGAAGCTTGACAAGCAGCGTCAGCCGCCCGGCGCCGTGCAAAGCGAACAGATCGCGCAGCGCCGGATCCACCGACCGCAGGCCGAACAGGGTGTTGGCCACGATCGGGAACAGCGCGATCAGCACGCAGGTGAGCACCCGGCTGGAGAAACCGAAGCCGAACCAGTAGCCGATAAGCGGTACCAGCGCCAGGATCGGGACCGTCTGCAGCATGACCGCATACGGGTAGAGGGAGTGTTCGAGCCAGCGGGCCTGGCTCATCACGATCGCCCAGACGAGACCGATCACGGTGGCGAGCACCAGCCCGGTCAGCGCCACCCGCGCCGAGAGGGCCAGCCCGGCCAGAAGTTCTTCCAAATTGGACTGGTTGAGGAATGCCGTCCGCACCACGGCATCCGGGGTGGGCAGCAGGAACCGCAAGCCCTCGTCGACGAAGACTGTGCTTGCCAGGTACCAGATGCCGATGACGATGGCGAACACGACGCTCGCCGGGAACAGGCGCTTCACGAACCCTCCAACAGCGCGTACACGCGGGAGGTCAGCTCCGCGAAGGCGGGATCGAACCTTATCGAGGGCTTGCGCGGGTAGTCCAGCGGTACCTCAATCTCGCCGAGCAGGCGCCCGGGCCGCCCGGACATGACGAGCACCCGCCCGCCCAGGTACACGGCCTCGGCGATGGAGTGAGTGACCAGCAGCCCGGCGAAGTGCTCGGCGGCGAACAGGGCCATGAGATCGTCGCAGAGCCGGCCGCGGGTCAGCTCGTCGACCGCGCTGAACGGCTCGTCGAAGAGCATCAGCGAGGGCTGGGTCGCCAGCGTGCGCGCCAGCGACACGCGCATGCGCATGCCGCCGGACAGGGTGCGGGGCTTGTGCTTTGCCACCTCGGCCAGCCCCACTTTTTCAAGCGCCGCCAGGGCCATGCCGCGCCTGTCCGCTTTGGACACCCCGCGCAGCTCGGCGACGAGTTCGACGTTGCGCAGCACGCTGCGCCACGGCAGCAGCGTCGGGTCCTGGAACACGAACCCGACATCGTCGGTTTTACGGGAGATCGTGCCGGAGGTGGGCTGGAGCAAGCCCGCCGCCGCCCGCAGCAACGTGCTCTTGCCGCAGCCGGACGGCCCGACCACGGCCACGAACTCTCCGGCCTTGAGATGTAAGGAGATGGAGTCGATGGCCAGTGTCCCGTTCGGATACTGGAGGCGTAAGTCTTCGATCGTCAACACGTCAACTCGTCGGCCAATCTGTCTTCAGGGTGGTTCTGGCCACGATCCGCCCGCCGCGGATCACCACTCGCTCCGGATGGGCCGTGGCGATGGCCTCGCGCGGGGAGGTCGCGCGGATGGCAAGCAGGTCGGCGGGCGACCCCGGACGCAACGACACCTCGGGCAGGCCCATCGCCCGCCGCGCGTCGTCGCTCACCGCCGCGTACGCATTCTCGGGCGTGTCGTGCCCGGCGAGGATGAGAAGTGCCGCCGTCTCAAGGGGATCGGCGCGGCCCATGAGGTTGAACGGGTCCTGGAGGTTGTCGCCGCCGGCCGCGACGGTCACACCCGCGTCCCGCAGGATCCGCACGGCGGTCAGGCCACGCGGCGGCGACGTCACGTGGTCGCGCCCTTGCAGGTAAAGGTTGGTCTGCGGCAGGCACACCACCGCGATGCCGGCCGCGGCGACGCGCCCGGCGATCTCGCGCACCCGATCCGGCGGCATCATGCCGAGGCTGACGCAATGACTGGCCACCACCTGACGGGCGAAGCCGGCGGACACCTCGGCGAGCAACGAAAGGGTGCACAGATCCGGATCAAGAGATTCATCAACATGCATATCAAGGGGTACCCTATCAGCCGCGATTCGCAAGACGGCTTCGATGCATCCAAGCGGATCGGGGTCGAGGGCCGGGCAGGCCCCGATCGCATCCGCCCCGGCGTCGATCGCGGCGCGCAGCAGTGCCCTGTTCCGCGCACCCTCCACTCCCGACAGTGGGTTGGCCCCGAACGCGACCACCTGGATCCCGTCGAGCTTGCGGATCGCGTGCAGCGCGCGCAGTCCGATGTCGTCGATGTCGCTGCCGATGTCCACGTGGGTGCGCACCATCGTGGCCCCGTGCGCCCTGTACATCCACAGGGCCTTCTCGGCTCGCAGCGCGATATCCTCCTCGGACATCGTGGGGCGGTGAGCAAGCCAGCCCCGCACCGCACCGAGCAGGTCACCCCCGGGGTTTGGGACTTGATCTGCGGAAAAGGCCTTGTCCAGATGCGCGTGTGGTTCGACGGGAGCGGGCAGGATCAGGTACCCCTGAAAATCCTCGCCATCCTCAAAGGATCCGGCCTGTCCGGTCGACTCGATGAGACCATCCCCGAGCCGCATGTCGCAGCGGCTCCCGTCGGGCAGGGTGAGGTGGCGCAGGATCACTGCCGCGCCCCGGTCTGTACTTCGGGTCTGGCCGGCCATCGCAGCTGTTGCGAGGCGAGTTCTATCGGGTAGACCATGCGGAAGCCGCCGCCGTCCCACGCCTCCAGCGCCGAGGCGGCAAGGCTGTTGTGCCCGTCGGTGGCAAAGCGCACCCCGTCCCACGGCATGATCATCTGTGTCGCGGGCAGGGCCGTCTGGCGCAGCGCGGCGCGGATCGCCGCCGGGTCGGCCGAACTACCGGCGTCGATCGCCACGGCGAGGGCGATCACGGAGGTGAAGGTGGCGGCGGCGACGCCGCTCATCCTGTGCCCGAAACGCTTCTCGAACAGCTCGCCCACGGCCTTGGCCGCGGGGCTGCGCCCGGCCAGGTCCGCCGACCACAGCACCGTTCGCAGCACCATGGGAGTGCTCCCGGGCGGCTCTGTCAGATCGCGGAAACCCTTGCCCAGTCCCAAGATTGGCGGCGCCGAGCGTACCTGCGCCGCGAGCTTGCGCACGTTCGCGGCGCCTTCGGCGGTGTGCGCCCACGCCACGAGCGCCTGCGCGCCGCCGCCGGAAAGGCGCTCGGCGACCTCCGCAGCGCCCAGCTCGTGCTGGGAAAGGATCTGCGTGCCACCGCCCCCCGCGACCGCCTGGACGTGGGAAAGCCCGGCCGCACTGTCACCCGCCGGCTCGGTCAGCACAGCGATCTTTGTCACACCCTGACGGCGAAGCAGGGTGAACGCGTCCTCCACCATGGACCGGTCACCCGGCGCGGCCCGGAAGTACCAGTCCATGCCCAGCTCGGTCAGGTAGTCGGCGGTGTTGCAAGCATCCAGCAGCGGCGCCCGCAGGCGCTGCATCTCGCTCGCGGCGGTCATCGCCACCTCGGCCGAGTCGGCAAGCACCACCCCCACGGCCTTGCGGACCGTCACGAACTCGTTGGCCTGCCTGGTGGCAAGGTCGGTCTTGCCCTGCGTGTCGCCGCTGACCAGCGTGAGCCTTGCCCCGCGCAGGCCGGGCAGGCCGATGCCGGGGGCCAGTGGGATCGGCAGTGAGGGATGGCTATCATTAACAACATCGATCGCTAGTTGCGCGCCCCTGGCAGCGTCGTCATTGGGGTTGGCGCCGGTCCCGGTCGTCGCCGAAAGTACACCGACCACAATGGACGGTGGGGTCGGGTCGTCGGCGGTGCAGCCTGCGGCGATCAGGAACACCGCGGCAAGACTGCTCACCATCTGGGACAAAACCCAATATCTAGATTTATGGGCGACGTTCCCTGGCTCGTGCACCGGAGTATCTTTTCGTGCCCGGCTAGGAGTTTCAACCCCAGGCGTCTTTTGTGGATTGTTCAGCGAATTTGGTACCACGATCAGACTTGCTGCAACATTCCTCCACGGGTTAGATGGACCCGGCCGGTTTTTGAGTCAACTTGCGGCGGGGCGGCGATCGTGAGGTGGGTTAGAGGATGGCGACCAGAAGCCGTCAGCGCCTGGTGGTGGCGTCGCACAGGCGCCCATCCGCCGCACGGGTGCGCGACTGGCGCGTCGGCTTCAAGCTAGCCGCCGTCCTGGCCGTCCCGCTGGTCAGCTTCCTGGTCATCGCCGGCGTACAGGTCGGCGGCTCGATCGCGACGGCATCCAACCTGGACAGCTTTGCCAATCGGGTCGCCCTGGGCAACCAGATCACCGGTCTGGTGCATGAGATCCAGCGGGAGCGCGACCGCACCGCCGGCATGCTTGCCTCACTCGGTGCCCGGTCGGCCCCGGCACGCGACATCGGCGCCCTGGCTCCGGACTGGACCGCCGTCGACCGCGCGGTGCAGGAGTTCCGCACTTCCGTATCTCCGCTGCTCGACGGCGACGCGATACTGTCCGAAGGCTATGCCAAGGCCGATGCACTGCTCGGCCAGATAGGCCAGATCCGCGAGGGTGCCACCCAGGGCTGGCTGCGCACGCAGGCCGCGTTCGACACCTACACGCGGGCGATCGCGAGCCTGCTGGCGCTGCTTCCGGCACCGCTGGAGGTGGGCGGGGACAGCGCGGTCGCCCGGTCGGTGCGCGGCTTCGCCAACCTCGCGCAGGCCAAGGAGCTGGCCGCGCAGATCCGCGGCCACCTCTACATCGTGTGCAGCGCCGAGGCGTTCGGCCCCGGCGAGTTCGACAAGGTCGCCGATGTGCGGGCCCAGGCGCAGTCGGCGCTGGACCGGTTCCGTGCCGACGCCGACGCCGCCCAGGTCGCGGTCCTCGACGAGAATGTGACCGGGCAGGCGGTGAGCAACGCCAGCCGGCTGCTGCAGACCATTATCGGCAACGCCCGCGCCGCCGAGCTTGGCGTCGACGCCCAGCAGTGGTGGCTGGCCAGCTCGACCCAGCTGGAGCTGATGCGCACCGTGGAGCAGGGCCTGCTGACCTCGGCCAGTTCCGGCGTCGCCGCGGCCAGCGGCCGGCAGTGGCGCTCCACCCTGCTCGGTTCGCTTGGGGTGCTTGCCCTTCTGGCCGTCGCCGTGTTCACCTCCATCGTGATTGGACGGTTCATGGCGGCGGCGCTGCGCTCCCTGCGTGAGCAGGCCATGCACATCGCCCAGCAGAGCCTGCCCAAAATCATCGAGCAGCTGCGCGTCTCCCCCACCACCGCACCGCCGCTGCGCGTCGACCCGGTCGTGGTCAACTCGCGCGACGAGGTCGGCGAGGTCGCGGTCGCCTTCACCGCGGTACACCGCAGCGCCGTAAGGCTCGCCGCCGAGCAGGCCACCATGCGCCGCAACGTCAACGAGATCTTCATCAAGCTTGCCCGCCGCAGCCAGGCCCTGGTCGAACGGCAGCTCAAACTGCTTGACACCATGGAGTCCAAGGAGACCGACCCGAGCCAGCTGGCGGACCTGTTCCGACTCGACCACCTCGCCACCCGCCTGCGCCGCAACGACGAGAACCTGCTCGTGCTCGCCGACGGCGACACCACCCGCCGCTGGGACCAGCCGGTCGAGCTCAACACGGTCGTCATGGCGGCCACCGCCGAGATCGAGCACTACACCCGGATCCGCAACGAGATCACCGAGACCGCCCACATCATCGGGTACGCCGTCACCGACCTGGTGCACCTCGTCGCCGAGCTGCTGGAGAACGCGACGATGTTCTCCCCGCCCAACACCCACGTCACCATCAAGGCCGAGACCACCCCGGACGGCGGCGCCGAACTGCTCATCGCCGACGAGGGCATCGGCATGTCGCGGGAGGCGATCGCCGAGGCCAACGAGCAGCTGGCCGCCCCGCCGAGCATCGACGTCTCCGCCGCCGAACGCATGGGTCTGGTCGTGGTCGCCCACCTGGCAAAGCGCCACGACATCGGGGTGCGGGTCAAGGCCGCCTACCCGGGCACCAAGGTTCTGGTGAGCGTCCCGGCCAAGCTGGTGTCCCCGCCTCCCGCCGACGACGAGACACCGGTCATCGAGCCGGCCCGCTGGCTGCGTGCCGAGGACGGGCTGCGGCCGCGCGCGGAGGATGTGCTGCGCCCGCGCCTCAACGACCGCGGCAGCGTCTGGTGGTCCAAGGACGCCAAGCCCAACGAGGGCACAGTGGCGACCCGCCCGGCGCAGGAGACGGCAACGCCGCCGCTCACCTCCTCGGGACTACCCAAGCGCACCCGCACCGACAAGCGTGTCACCATCGAGGTGATTGAACCTGTCTATCACCCGAGCACGGCGGCAACGACCGTGGAGGTCGATCCGGAAGCGACCGGCAGCATGCTGACCAGCCTCCTAAGTGGTGTCCGGCGCGCAGACACCGAAGCATCGGAAGGATGAAAAAGAAGTGACAACCAGCAAGGCGGCAAGCGACTTCAACTGGCTGCTCAACGGATTCGCCGAGCGTGTGGCCGGGGTCGTTCACGCTGTCGTCGTATCCTCCGATGGCCTGCTCGTCGCGGCCTCCGATCACCTGCCGCGCGACAGCGCCGACCATTTCGCCGCCGTCACGTCCAGCCTGGTCAGTGTCGTCAAGAGCGCGGCACGCATGTTCGACGACGACGAGATGCGCCAGACGGTGGTAGAGATGGGCCGCGGGTACCTGCTGGTGATGTCCATTCGCGACGGTTCGAGCCTTGCCGCGCTCGCCAGCCGCGAGGCCGACATCGGGATGGTCGGCTATGAGATGGCCAAGCTCACCAAGCAGGCCGGTGAATATTTGACACCCGCCCTGCGCGCCGAACTTCAGCGGTCCCTTCCCAAAATTGAGACCGCCGCGATGAACTAGTTGCACTACTCTGGCGGCCGTGGGACTGCTTGACTCGATGGCCGCCAGGGTTTCCGCCGGGGCAACCGTCGAGTTCCGGCCGACCGGGTCCTCGATGGCGCCGCTGATTCGCAGCCGCCAGCTTGTCAGCGTCGCCCCGGTCGACCCGTCCAAGGTGGAGCCGGGCGACATCGTCCTGGCCAAAGTCGCGGGCACGGTCTACCTCCACCTGGTCTCCGCGACCGATCCCGCGACGGGCCGCGTGCAGATCAGCAACAACCGCGGACGGGTCAACGGCTGGACAACACGTGCCCGCATCTACGGCATCTGCATCACCGTCGACGGCGTCCGCCGCCCCCGCCTGGACGGCAAGGTCCTCCAACCCGGCTAAAATGCTATGTGCGCCGGTGGTATCGGTTGCGGCGTGGGCGTTGCAGCGGGTCGATGTAGGTCGGTGGGACGAATTCGGGGAGCCGGTCGGCGGC
>DASUXL010000210.1:0-11063 GCA_036377915.1 Candidatus Limnocylindrales bacterium | reverse complement strand
TCGCGAAAATCGGGCCAGCTCAGGCACCCGACCGGCGCTGTGAGGTGCAGGAAATTGTGCGACGATTTTGAGACCACAGGCAAGATGCCGGCTCCCCGCGCCACCCCTGATTACGCGCACAACATCACGCGACCTGCTTAGCACCGCGTGCATCGCCGGGCGGGGCTCCGCCCGGCGATGCATTCCATGTGCCTGATGTGCTTGTGCCCCTTGAGTTGACCTGTGCCGCGTGCTGGTGTGGTGCGGTGGAGTTTCGTCTGCTGGGCCTGGTGGAGGTGCGAGCCGGGGGCACGGTGGTGGACGCTGGACGGCCACGCCAGCGGATGGTGCTTTCGGCGCTGCTCGTCGACGCCGGCCGCGTGGTGCCGACGCATGTGCTCATCGACCGCGTGTGGGGCGATGCGTTGCCCGGCAATGTGCTTGGCACGCTGCGCGCACACATCGCCCGGATCCGGCGGGTCCTGGAGCGGGCAAGCGCACTCGGAGACGAGCCGCTGCAACTCATCCACCGCGCGGGTGGCTACGTGCTGGATCTCGATCCGGATCGGATAGACCTGCATCGCGCCCGTCGCCTGCTGCGCGCCAGCCGTGAGGACGGCTGCCGCGACGAACGGCGGTTGGGCCTGTTGCGCGAGGCGATCCGATTGTGGCAAGGGGAACCGTTGACCGGCCTTGACGGCGACTGGGTTAACCGCATGCGGCTCGCGTGGGAGCGCGAGCGGGTGGAGCTCGTGCTGGCGTGGGCGCGGGCGGAGCTGCGCGGTGACAACCCCGAGGCGGTACTCGGCCCGCTTCACGAGTTGGCCGAGCGGCATCCCCTGGTCGAGTCGCTCGCGGCGATGCTGATGCGGGCGCTGGCCGCCGCGGGCCGGCCCGCCGAAGCTCTTGAGCGCTATGCGAACCTGCGGGCCAAGCTGGTTGCCGAGCTGGGTGCGGAGCCCGGGCCGGAGCTGCAGGCGGTACACCGGGCGGTGCTGCGAGGCGAGCTGGATGGGCAAGACGCCAAGGCAACGGCCACGCCGGTGGTGCCGGTGGTGCCGGCGCAGCTTCCGGCCGACGTCTCAGCCTTTACCGGCCGCGACTCCGAGCTGAATCGGATCGATGAGCTTCTGTCCCAGGTCGGCGCGGGCGGGGACACTGCGGTGCTGATCTCGGCGGTATCGGGTACGGCGGGAGTGGGAAAGACGGCTCTGGCCATCCACTGGGCGCACCGAGTCCGGGAGCGTTTTCCGGACGGGCAGCTGTATGTGAATCTGCGTGGCTACGATCCCGACCAACCGGTGTCGCCGGCCGATGCGCTGGCCGGGTTTCTTGCCGCGCTCGGCGTGTCCGGACAGGACGTCCCGATCGGACTGGATGAGCGGGCGGCCCGCTACCGCAGCGAGATCGCAGACCGGCGAGTACTGATCGTCCTTGACAATGCCGCAACGGTGGAGCAGGTCCGGCCACTGCTGCCCGGAACGCCATCCTGCATGGTCCTGGTAACCAGCCGGGACAGCCTTGCCGGTTTGGTTGCGGTGCATGGCGCCGTCCGCCTCGACCTTGACCTGTTGCCGCTCGGCGACGCGGTCGCACTGCTGCGCCGGCTGGTCGGCACCCGCGTCGATGCCGAGCCGACCGCCGCGGCGGCTCTGGCCGGTCAGTGTGCCCGGCTGCCCCTGGCGCTGCGCATCGCCGCCGAGCTCGTCGTCACCCGCGCAACGACTCCGCTGGCGGACCTCGTGGCAGAATTCTCCGACCTGCACCGGCGCTTGGACCTGCTGGACGGCGGTGGCGACCCGAGGATCGCGGTGAGCGCCGTGTTTTCTTGGTCGGTACGGCATCTGGAGCCACCGGCCGCCCGCATGTTCCGGCTTCTCGGCCTGCATCCCGGCCCCGACGCGGATGCCCATGCCGCCGCCGCTTTGGCCGACACCGGCCTGGACTCGGCCCGGCAGGCACTGGACCGGCTCGCCCGTGCGTGCCTCGTCACTCAAACGGGCCACGGCCGGTTCGGGATGCACGACTTGCTCCGTGCGTACGCCGTCGAGCTCGCGGGCGCGGACCTGGCGGCCGATGACCTGAAAGCAGCGCTGCGCAGGCTGTTCGACTATTACCTGGCGACGGCCGCGGCAGCTGTCGACCTGCTCTACCCGGCGGAGGTACACCGCCGTCCACGGGTTGGCCCGGCGCGGACCCCCGTGCCCGCCATCACCGATCCACAGTCCGCCCGCGGCTGGCTGGAAGCCGAACGTGCGTGCCTTGCCGCGTGCGCCGCGCACACGGCCGACCACGACCTGCCCGAGCACGCGGTCCGGCTCTCGTCCATCCTGTTCCGTTACCTCTACGGCGGTTACGCAACCGAAGCGCTGGCCGTGCACGGCTATGCGCGCCAAGCCGCTCAGCTGACCGGTGACGTGGCCGGCGAAGCCCAGGCCGCGCTCGGCCTCGGTGTCGCCCACGTGCAGCTCGGCCGGTATGTGATGGGCGGGTGGCACTTCGAGCAAGCGGTGGCCCTGTTCGGCCGGTCCGGCGACCGGACCGGCGAGCAGCACGCGTTGACCAACCTCGGCACGGTCCTCTGGTGGCAGGGTCAGTACGCGGCGGCAGGTGAGCGTTACAGCCGGTCGTTGGCTCTCTGCCGCCAGATGGGAGACCGGATCGGTGAGGCACGTGCGCTTGGCAACCTCGCCAGTGTCGAGGAGCGGCTTGGCCACTACGACAGCGCGGCCGAGCATGTGCGGCGGGCGTTGGCGCTGTTCCGCGAGGCCGGTGACCGGACCGGAGAGCCTGAGGCGCTTAGCAACCTCGGCCTGGTGGAGGCGAGGCTGCACCAATTCGAGCCCGCCCTGCGCCATCTGCGACAGGCGCTGGAGATGTTCGCCCAGCTCGGCAGCCCGCGCGGCGAAGGCTACACACTCGACAACCTCGGTATCGCCTGCACCCTCCAGGGACAGCCGGACGAGGCGCTCGGGCACCACCTCCGCGCCCGCGCGCTGCTGCGCGGGATCGGCGACCGGGACGGCGAGGCGTCGGCACTCAACGGGATGGGCGAGGCCGCCCAGGCAGGCGGCGATCCCGCCGATGCCGTAACCCACCACACGGCGGCATTGGCCGTCGGCAGCACGGCCCGCGATCAGCAGGCCCGCGCCCACGACGGCCTCGGCCGGGCCTACCTCGCCCTGGGCGAACTTGCCCAAGCCCGCCAGCACGGCCAACGAGCCGCCGAGCTCTACACCGAACTCAACGTGCCCTTTGCCGACTGGCAAAAAGGCGGTTGATTGCCCACAGGACCACACCGCCGAGCAACAGCCACATCGCGAGCAGATAGATCGAGGTTTCGCGGGCGAACGGGAACAGGAACACCGCCGACACGAGCGCACCGAGGATCGGTGCGATGGTCGGTGCGTGGAAGTGGCTGTGCTGTACCCGATCGCGGCGCAACACCAGCACGGCGATGTTGACCAGAAGGAACACGGCGGTCAGCAGCAGCACGGTGGTATCCGACAGCCCGGTCAGGTCGTCGACGGTCACCAGCAACAGGATCGACAGCGCCGTGGTGAGCAGGATGGCCACCCAGGGGGTGTGCCGGGGCGACAGCACGGACAGCGGCTTGGGCAGCACATCGCGGCGGGCCATGCCATACAGCAGCCGTGAGGCCATCAGCATGTTGATGAGCATGGTGTTCGACACCGCGATCATCGAAACGGCCGAGAAGATCTGGGACGCCGGCAGGTCCGGTGCGCCGATCCGGACCACCTCCAGCAGCGGCCCGCTGGACTCCGTCAGCACGTCCAGCGGGACCGTCATGGCGGCGGTGAAAGCGACGAGCAGGTAGATGATGGCCGCCACGGCCAGCCCGGTAATCATCGCGGGCGGGAAGGTCCGCGACGGCTCGCGGGTCTCCTCGGCCATGTTCACCGAGTCCTCAAACCCGAGGAACGCGTAGAAGGCGGTCGCCGCGCCGGCCAGCAATCCCGTGGCGACAGCGAAACCTTCCCCGCGGAAGTCGAAGGCCGCGGCCGGATCCCCGTCGCCGCGGGCGAGCACCCAGGCCCCGATGCCGATGATGAACAGCAGGCCGGACAGCTCGACGAGGGTGATCGCGATGTTGACCTTTATCGATTCGGCCACGCCCCAGTAGTTGACCGCGGCCACCAGCAGGATCGCCAGCGCGCCGATCAGCACCATGGGTGGTTGCTCGACGCCGGTGAGCCCGGTGAAATAGCGCCCGCCGACCCGGGTGGCGGCGAACGTCGCGGACGTGACCCCCGACGCCATGATGGCGAAGGTGACGAGGAAGCTCAGGAACTTGATCTTGTACGCCCGGTCGCAGTACAGCGCGCCACCGGCCGCCTGCGGGTACTTGGTCACCAGTTCCATGTAGGCGAACGCGGTAAGGAAGGCCAGCAGGAACGCGATGACGAACGACGCCCAGATCGCACCCCCGGCGTCCTGGCCGACCTGCCCGGTCAGCGAGTAGATGCCGGCGCCGAGAATGTCGCCGAGGATGAAGAAGATGAGCATGGGCCGGGTGATCACGCGACGCAGGTGGGGTTCGCCTTCGCCCGCGACCGGTGGCGAGGGAGCCGAAACATCGGTCGTCATCGACACACCTCCTCTCCCCGATCCTAGTTCTTGACGTGCGGCGGGTGGGCGTGAAGACTCCCAACGGTGTCTTCAGCGGAGAAATCGCCCCAGACTGGCTATGCCCCGGTCAACGGCCTGCAGATGTACTACGAAATCCACGGCTCGGGCGGAGTGCCCCTCCTGCTCCTGCACGGCGGGCTGTTCGACATCGACCTCCAGTTCAGCGCGCTGATCCCCGGACTGGCCGCGAACCGGCAGGTGGTCGCCGCCGACTTCCAGGCCCACGGGCGGACAAACGACATCGACCGGCCACTCGGGAGTGCCGGCCTTGCCTCCGATGTGGTCGGGCTGCTCCAGCACCTGGGCCTTGAGCGGGTTGACGTCTTCGGGTTCAGCGTGGGCGGGGCGGTCGCACTCGACCTGGCCGTCAAAAACCCGCAGCTGATTCGCAAGCTGATCGTTTCGTCCGTCACCTTCCACCCCTCCGGGGACAGGGAGGAAAACAGCGAGGCGCTCGAAGGGATGACCGTCGACATGATCGCGGGTACGCCGATGGAGGAGGCGTATCTGGCCAAGTCACCGCATCCCACCAAAGACAAGCTGCAGGACCTGCTCACCAAGCTCGGCACCTACGACAAGGGTTTCCCGGGCTGGTCCGATGCCGACATCGCGGGGATCCCGGCACCGACGCTCATCACGGTCGGCGACTGCGACGCGGTCAAGCTCGAGCACGCCATCAAGTTCCTCCGGCTGCGCGGCGGGGACGTCAACGGCGACTTCGTCGGTGTCCCGTCCTCACAGCTGGCCGTTTTTCCGGGGACCACGCACTTCTTCGGCCTCGCCCGGACCGAGCTGGTCCTGGACGTCGTGCTCAAGTTCCTTGACGCGCCGATGCCCGAAAGCTGATCACGGCTGCTGCGCGCCGCGCATCGCCTCGAGGAGCTGACCGTCCTCGACGTCCAACTCCTGCAGCAGCGCAAGCAGATCCCGCTTGCGCTGCACGAACTTTTCGAACGTCGCGGCCATCGCCGGGCTCGCCGCCGCCTGCAGGTCGTGCCTGCCCATCGGCAGATCCCGGTATCCCGCCATGCGTTGGGCGGTTTCCGACATCCGGGCCGCTATTTCCCGGTACCCCCGGAAAAGCTCTTGATAAACGTCATGTTCGCGCTGCGAAAGCGGGTCGGTCAGATCGAGCGACGGCAGGTGCAACTCGAGGATGTCGGCGAGCAGTCCGGTCACCTCGGCCATCCGGGCCGGCAATGCCGCGGTGTCGGCCAGTCCTTTGCCGCATGTCTGTAGCTGTGTCAAGGTTTCTGCCCCTCTGTAGATGATCGCCATTCGTACCGGATACCCACGGTGGATAGCATCGAAGCATGACTCAACGACCCCCGTTCCCGCCGTTCACGCTGGCGACAGCGCTGGCAAAGGTGCAGGCGGCCGAGGATGCCTGGAACACACGCGAACCGGAGCGGGTCGCGATGGCCTACACCGAGGATTCGGTGTGGCGCAACCGCGATCAGTTCATCAACGGGCGGGCCGAAATCATCGAGTTCCTGCGCGCCAAGTGGGCGCGCGAGCTGGATTACGCGCTGCGCAAGGAGTTGTGGTCATTCGACGGAGACCGCATCGCGGTCCGGTTCCAGTACGAGAGCCACGACTCGGCCGGACAATGGTGGCGCAGCTACGGCAACGAGCTGTGGGAGTTCACCGGCGAAGGGCTCATGCGGCGGCGCGAGGCCAGCATCAACGACCTCGCCATCGCGGAGTCCGAGCGGCGCATCTTCGGCCGCCGGCCCGACGACCAGCGCGAGCACCGGCCAACGCCCGGCCCGCAAGGCATCGGCGGGCTCGACGGGTAGCCGGGGCGGCCTCTACTAATGGGCAGTGGTAGCGGCATCCTCGACCGCGCGCATCACGCGAAGCATGTTGCCGTGGGCGAGCTTGGCCAGATCCCCGGGCGACCAGCCCCGCTCGCGCAGCGCGTCGAACAGGCGCGGATAGCCGCTCACGTCGTCGAGGCCGACCGGCATGTTCGTGGAGCCGTCGTAGTCACCGCCGATGCCGACGTGGTCGACGCCCGCGACCTCGCGCACATGTTCGATGTGCCGCACAACGTCGTCGATGGTGGCCGGTGGCGGCTGCTCAGGCCCGCCCGGTGCGGTGATCCAGTCACCCATCGCCGCACCCGGCTCCCGCTCCCAGACCGCCATGCGACCGGGCGAGACGAACTCGGCAACGAAGGTCACCATGCACACGCCACCGTTGTCGCGCGTCTTTGCCAGCACATCGTCGGGCACATTGCGGGGTACGTCGCACACCGCCCGCGCCGACGAATGGCTGAACATCACCGGCGCCGTGCTGGCCTCCAGGGCTGCCCACATGGTCAGGTCGTGCACGTGGGACAGGTCGATAATCATCCCGAGCCGGTTCATCTCGCGCACCACCTCCACCCCGAACGGCGACAGGCCGCCGACCGCGGGAGTGTCGGTGGCCGAGTCGGCCCACGGCACGTTGTCGTTGTGGGTGAGCGTCATGTAACGCACGCCAAGCGTGTGAAGCGTGCGCAGCACGCTCAGCGACGAGCCGATGCTGTGCCCGCCTTCGGCACCGATCAGGGACGCGATCCGCCCTTCCCGCATTGCTCGCGTCACGTCGTCGGCGGAGGTGGCGAGGCACAGATCGCGCTCATACGCTCCCGCCATCCGGCAGACCAGGTCGACCTGCTGGAGCGTGGCCATTACCGCTTCGGGTTCGGACAGCGACGGCGGTACCCACACCGACCAGAACTGCGCACCCACGCGGCCCGCCCGCAGCCGCGGAATGTCGGTGTGCCTGGCGATTCCCGCTCCGGGCGTGTCGAGCCCGGCGACCTCACCGTCGAGGTCGTTGCGCAACCTCCAGGGCAGGTCGT
Source organism: Candidatus Limnocylindrales bacterium (assembly GCA_036377915.1). Lineage (GTDB taxonomy): Bacteria > Actinomycetota > Actinomycetes > Mycobacteriales > Micromonosporaceae > Allorhizocola. The sequence goes on along the minus strand of DASUXL010000210.1, from coordinate 3,583 downwards.
TGTGGCCGTCCCAGACGGACAGGGCGGTGGGGGCAGCATCGGTCATGGAGCCATGTTTCCACGCGGAGGCCTTCCGCCTGAAGATCCCCTTGAAGATCCCCTAGGAATCAGGCCGCGCTGAGCTGATAAAACCGGAAGAACGGGTGCTCGATGCCGAGGATCTGGCTGGGGCCGAAGCCGCTCGCGGCGGCCAGCGCGTCCAGCCGCGCCGGACGCATCACCGTGCCGACCGGGTCCATGTCGGAGGTGTCGCGTCCCTGCGGCAGGCACCACAGCGGGCTGACGTTGGCGAAGAATCGCTGAATCGGGTCATCGGTCGGCGATACCAGCGTCTCGTCGACCGCTTCGTCCATGATGACGACCGTGCCGTCGCCGGCGAGCGCACCCCGCACGGTGGTCAACACCTTCTGCGGGTAGCCGAAGTCGTGGAGGCACTCGAACAGAAAGATCACGTCGTAGCGGTCCTGCACCGGCTGGGCAAGGTCGTGCTGGTGGAAGGTGACCCGGTCGGAGACTCCGGCCGCTTCGGCGTTGGCCCGCGCGGCCGCGATCGACTCCGCATCGGCGTCGTAGCCGTCGACAGTGCTACGTGGATAGGCCTTGGCCAGCTCCACCGACGACCAGCCGGATCCGCAGCCGAAGTCGGCGACGCGGGCGCCGGTGGCAAGCCGGCCGGCGAGCCCTGGGATGGCCGGCAGCCAGGTCGAGACGAGGTCGTTGGCGAAGGCGGGCCGGTTGAGCGCCGCTTGCGCGGATACCCCTCCCGGATAGGCGGCGTAGGGCACGCCTTCCCCTGACCGAAATGCCGCGACCAGCCGTTCGAGCATGGCTCCGACTCCGGCGATCGCCTGCCCGAGTGGGGCAAGGTAGAAGGGCGACAGCTCATCGACGAAGACCTCGCGGCCGCCTTCGGCAAGGGCGAATGCGGCCGTCGCCGGGTCGGTGCCGTCAACCGTGACGAACCCGGTGACCGCTTGGGCTTGAAGCCATTCACGGACGTACCGCTCGTCGCAGCCCGCCGCCTCAGCGAGCCTGGCGCTCGACGCAGGTCCGACCTCGGCCAGCGCGCGGTAGAGGCCAAGCTTGTGTCCGAGATAGACATTGGAGGCTTCGGAGGCGCCGACTCCGGCGAGAAGCACCTTTGTGGCCAGGGCTTCGGCGGGAGAGCTGGTCTCGGTGGTCATCGCTGATCACTCCCACTAGAACGCGACATCATCTCCACAGTAGACCAGGCGGTTCCTGGAAACCCTTAACCCGCTGTTTACCCGCAAGGGTGACGCGGCCGTCCGGCGCTGTCCATCGATGTCCGACATTCCCAAGACCCAATGGCACCAACTGTTTCAATCGCCGCCGTGATGAAGAAATCCGTGATGAAGAAATCACTCCTCGCCGCCCTCGCGGCAACCTGCGTCGCGGTGGCGTCGCCAGCGACCCCCGTCTTCGCCGCCGCCAACGACGGCGGATCGGCCGGATCCAACGGTGTATCCCTCTACGACCCCACCACCAAGCGGACGTACTTCACGACGGATGCGGCCGAGGCCGACCGCGTCATCGCCGAGTACTGGACCCCGGAGCGCCGCGCGGCAGCGCAGCCGATCGACAGCGTCCCGGCCAAGCAAAGCAGGAGCACCCACCGGCCCGACTCGCGGCAGGCCCCGGTGATCGGTGCCAACCCGGTCGAGCCGGCGGTCAAACCCACCGGCGACGTCGGGACCGCCGTGAACTTCACCTTGGCCGTCGGCAAGGTGTTCTTCACCGACCCCGGCTTCGGCAACTTCGTCTGCTCGGCGTCGACGCTCAACACGGGCAAGGCGCGCCTGGTCTTCACCGCCGGACACTGCGTGCACCACGGCCCCGGCGGGACCTGGGCGTCGAACTGGGTGTTCTTCCCCGGCTACAACTTCGGTGAGAGCACGGCCGGCCGCTTCACGGCATGGCAGCTGTGGACGAAGAACGGCTGGATCAACAACGCCGACAGGCACTATGACTACGGTATCGCGATCACCAACAACAGCCAGTTCGGGCAGAAGGTGGTGAACGCGGTGGGAGGCAACGGGATCGTCTACAACGCCGGCCGCCCGTTCGCGACCTCGTTCGGTTACCCGGTCGCCATCCAGGGCGGCGAGGCTCAGCTTGTCTGCCAGGGGCAGCTGTCACGCCGTAACATTTTCAACTCCGATCAGAAGATCCCGTGCGCGTGGAGCGGCGGCGCCAGCGGTGGCCCGATGTTCCGCGACTATGACACGTCCTTCCCGCGCCTGGGCTGGATCGTCAGCGTCCTGTCGTACATCCTCGACACCGGCGGCCCGACCTTCGGACCGTACCTCGACGGTGATGCGCAGGCCCTGGTCAACTCGGCCGAGACCGCTTCTCCCGCATAGGCTGGCAGTCATGAGAATCCGTTCCGCGCCGGCCGTGATCCTGTTGCTGCTGTTGCTGCTGTCCGCGTGCGCCGGCCCCGGTGGTGGCGGCGGTGAGGGGTCGCGGCTGGCCGGACGGACGTTCCTGTCGAGCGAGGTCACCGGCCGCACCCTGGCCGCCGGCACCCAGCTCCAGCTTGCCTTTCCGGAAGGCGGCAAGCTCAGCTTGCACGGTGGCTGCAACCGCCTTGCCGGCGATGCCGGCTTCGATGTCGATCGTCTGAAGGTCTCAGAGTTGAGCAGCACCAACCTTGGCTGTGACAAGGCCCGGCACGAGCAGGACGAGTGGCTGATGGCGTTCCTGAAGGCGGGTCCCAGGTTCGCGCTCAACGGCGACGAGCTGGTGCTCACCGGCGACAAGGAGACAATCAAGTTCGTCGACCGCAAGGTGGCCCGGCCGGACAAGCCGTTGCAGGGCACGCGCTGGGTGGTGGAGTCGCTGCTCGACGGCCAGACCGCCGGCTCCGTACCGCAGGGCACGCAGGCATTCCTGCGGTTCGACGGTGACACGTTCACCGGCAGCGACGGCTGCAACCAGTTGAGCGGCAAGGCGATTCAGGGCCCGAGCACGATCGCCTTCTCCGAGATCGCGACGACCAGGAAGGCATGCGCGGACGACCTCGCGGCGCTGTCGGCGGCGGTCCTCGCCACGCTCGCCGGAGAGGTCACCTTCAAAATCGACAGCGATGTGCTGGAATTGCGCAGTCCCAACGGGAAGGGGCTCATCGCCAGGGGATCATGACTCTTGGCGGTCCCAGAATACCGGCGCCAGCGCGGGCACAAGCACACTCGCCATCAGCAGGAAGACAACATACTGCATCGGCCAGGCGGCGAAGACCGACGCCTCCACGCGCGAGATTGTCACCTCCGGGCCGGGAAAATGCGTGTAGCGCCAATAGTTGTGGACGGTGTTCTGAGTCTCCATCACGAACGACAGCATCACCGAAACGCCCAGCAACGCTCCCACCGGTACCCAATAGCCCTTGAAAACGCTTGCCACAAGCGAGGGTGAACCCTTCCGGCTAAGTGCCCCTCGGCGTTAATTCGTCGGGGGTTGCTGGGGTAGCCAGGCGGTGGGGTCGCCCAGGTAGAGGCCGCAGGCGCAGTCGAGGGCGTCTTCGGCGGTGCCGGCGGTGTGGCCGTTGGGCAGGAACGAGTCTTGG
>DASUXL010000209.1:0-2466 GCA_036377915.1 Candidatus Limnocylindrales bacterium | reverse complement strand
GAGCCAGATCCACCACGACCCCACCCTGCGCCGACTCCTCGACGAGGCGGGCTTCGACCTCGTCGCCCGGCGGCGGGACCGGCCGCACGCGAGCGTCGAGCGGCTCCTGTTCGTGCTGCTCTCCCACCTCAGCACCGGGGTTCGGGACGCCTTCTTCCGGCGCATCCACTTCCTCAACCGGCTGATCATCCCGGTCGTCGCCCCGGACGCCTACGAGTACGTCTGCGTCAAGCGCTGAGCGGGCGCGGCGCCTTGCTCCCCGGGTAGGAGTCGAACCTACGTCGCTAGTCCTGATTCAAAGTCAGGCGGGCCCTACCGGCAGACCAACCGGGGATAGGCCCCCAAGGTTAGGGCCCCGGCAGTGGAGCCGGCCTGCTTGCGTCGCGGCTGGGTCGGCTGGCATACTCACGCGCTGCCCGCCGCAGTTACCGAATCGTGACCTGCGGGCTCGACCCCCAACCCCCCGCCAGGAGTCGTCTTCATGGCCACCACCCGACGCGGCTTCCTTGCCGCCACCGGCGCCGCCACGGCCGCCGGTACGACCGGAGTCATCTCGGGCCTGGACTCCCCGGCAGCCGCCGCCACCCGGCGCCAGCTGCGCCGTACCTACGGTGTCGTCGTGCACCCGAGCTGGGCCGAGGACCCCCGCTGGGGCAAGACCGACCGCTGGATGGGACACCTCGCAGATCTGGGCGTGAAGCAGATCCGCGGTCTCGTCGTACCCCACCAGGACGAGTGCCGGCGCACCGCTCGGCTGTGCCGCCGGTATGGCATCAAGTGGCTGATGACGGTCACCACGGACGGGCGCCTCACCCCGCGCGAGACCAGGCAACGGGTGCGCCAGATCGCCGACGACTACGCGGACGTCGTGCTCGGCATCGAGGGCGTCAACGAGCCCGACACGAGCAAGGACGGCTGGGCGAAGCACACGGTCGCGATCCAGCGCGCGATCTGGGAAGCGACCAACAACAGCCGTGCGCTCAAGGGAGTCAAGGTGGTCTCCCCGTCCCTGCACGACGTCGACGAGGACAGGAGCGACGGCGCGGGCTACCGCGCGCTCAAGCGCCAGGGCATCGCCGACCTGTGCGACGTCGTCGGGCTGCACTCCTACCCCAAGGGGAGGCGGATCACCTTCGCCCTCGGAGACCGGCTCAAGCTGGTCGACATCGCCTACAAGGGCAAGCCCGTGTGGATCACCGAGTTCGGATGGACCAACTACACCGGCGGATCAGGCCAGAACCCGACCACCGAGAAGCGCGCCGCGAGGCTGGCCTACCAGGGGATCCCGAAGATCGCCGACCACCCGAGGGTGCAGAAGGCGTTCCGTTACGAGCTGATCGACAACCCCAGCCACGGCAGTGGAAGCCCGGGTGCTCACTACGGCCTGATCCGCACGGACTGGTCGCGCAAGCCCGAGTTCCGCGCGGTGCGGAGGGTCCTCCACGGTCGGTGACCAGCCCGGTCACCCGCCGTCCGTCGAGGCGCGTTGTCGCACCTCACGGATCAGCCGGGTGACGGACGCCTCAAGCTCGGCCAGGTCCGCGACCGGACCACGGACCACGACATCCACTCCGAGCCCGCCGGACACGCGGAACTCCACCTGCCCTTGGTCGGCGGCCCCGGCCGAGTCAGCGTGCTCGGCGCGGTTCAGCCACGCCTCCAAGCGGCCGTAAGTGCGGTTCGAGGCCGTCCCGTTCTCCGCCGCGGTCACCGCCTCCCGGCTCACCCCGGAGCGCTCGGCGAACTCCCGCACGCTCTTGATGCCCAGGCCCAGCCGCCGCCGCCTCACCCCGAGCCCTCGCGCGGACCCACCCAACGTAGCCGCGTCACCCCGCATGACGTCCCCTTATTCCTCGGTCCCGATCCCGGTCCACCCGCATACCCACAAACCATCCGAATCAAACCTACCTCTGGAATGTATCCCAGAGATATCCATGGATTGGCCAGTTTTGTCTGTTTGCGATGGTTCTTTGTGGGTACGAGGCCAGCGCCTTGTCACCGGGCCGCCCTCCGGCCGGCCAGGTCTCATCCCCCCTCAAGGAGCATGGCCATGACCATCACTCGACGTGAGCTCATCGTCGCCGGGCGACCCGGGGCAACGGCATTGCGCAGCTTCTCTGCTTGCTTCTGGCTGGTTCTGATGGCATAGTCGCGCGCTGGCCCCCCGGTCGTTACCGATTCGTGACCTGTGGGCCCGACCCCCGCCCCCGATCAGGAGTTCTCTTCCATGCCCCTCACCAGACGCGGCTTCCTGGCCGCAACCGGTGCCGCCACCGCGGCCGTCGGTACGACCGGTGTCATCTCGGGCCTGCACTCCCCCGCAACCGCCGCCACCCAGCAACAGTTGGTCGGCGCCTACGGCGTCGTCGTCCATGCGAGCTGGGCCAAGGACCCGATGTACGGCCAGACAGACCGCTGGATGGCGATGCTCGCCGAGCTCGGCGTCAAGCAGATCCGTACTTTGGT
>DASUXL010000208.1:0-3288 GCA_036377915.1 Candidatus Limnocylindrales bacterium | reverse complement strand
TGTTGTGTCGCGAGACATCCCGGACAGTTGTCGCGAGACATGGCGGACAAGTTAGGGCCGAGCCGGGCCCTTAGGCCGGCCGGTGGGTTGGTAGGTCTTGGTCGGGTCGAGCGTCAGTCGCCGGAGCAGCTCGCCGTCCTCGGTGACGACCCGCACGTCGAGGTCGTGGACCAGCAGAAGGACCCTCACGCCGGCATGGACCCGGCCGACGCCGATGTGCAAGAGCTTCGACCGGTAGCGGAGGGTGACGCAGCCGCTCTTGTCGATGCGGTCCCTTCGGACGCGATGGTGGCCCCCGGCCTGGGCCGGCGGGTTCTTCGGCGTGGCCTTGGTGCGGGCGGCGAATGCTTTTGCCGGCGTCCGGCGCCCCAGGGCACGGTGGGGCCGGACATCGTTGTAGTAGACGGCGAACCGGTCGAGCTGGCTCTGCAACTCCGCCACCGTGGCGGGCTTGCGCTGGCGGGCGAGGTGGCGCTTGAGCGTCTGGTGGAAACGCTCCACCTTCCCGCAGGTCTGGGGGTGGTAGGGCCTCGAGTGCTTGTAGGCGACGCCCAGGGCGGCCAGCGCGTTCTCCATGGCGCAGCGCCCGAAGCGGCTCTCGGCGGTGAAGATGGCACCGTTGTCCGTCAGCATCGACGCCGGAAAACCCCAGGTGGCAGCGGCCTGGTGGAACGTCTCGACCACGTCGGCGGACTTGGTCGTCAGGAACGCCCGGGACGCCACCAGTACTCGGGAGTGGTCGTCCAAGACGTTCAGGACCTCCACGTCAGACCCGTCGGCCAGGGCCCAGTGGGTGGTGTCGGCCTGCCACATCTCGTTGGGCAGCTCGGCCTGGAACCGCTTCCAGGAGCTGCGGGGGCGCTTGTGCGGCTGGGGGGTGACGAACCCCCTCGCCTTGAGCACCCGCCAGATGGTCGCCACCGACGGAACCGACCTCTTCCCTCGTCGGTGTCGGCACAGCAGGTGGTAGTGGATCGTCTGCGCCCCGGCGTCGAGTCCCTCCTCGGTCAGCCACTTGCGCAGCTCGACGATCTCGGACTCCATGGTCGCGGTGACCCGGGTCGGCGAGGCGAGCGGCCGTCGCGACCGCGGCTTCAGCCCCTCCTCTCCGCCCTCCCGGTAGCGGGCCAGGAGCTCGTAGAGCCACGACCGGGATACGCCGTGGGCCTCGGCGACCTCGGCGACACTCCGGTTCTCCACCAGCACTGCGTTGACGACGTAGCCAGCAAGGTCCATGCGCACACCACTCCAGGTTGGTGTCCGCTATGTCTCGCGACAGGGATCCAGGATGTCCTGAAATCAGACACGACCTCGGGCTCCCGATCCGCAGAAGCGAAGGACCCGCCTCCAATTCCTACTGAGGTAGGATTTGGCGATGGCCGTTCGCAAGTGGTCCGTGAGCGTGGAGGAGGAACTGGCCTCCCGGGTCGAGGGTCACGTTGGCGACCGAGGGCTTAGCGGGTTCGTCGCACGAGCCGTCGAGCATGAGCTGGAGCGTGATGCTCTCGGTGCCTTCCTCGACGAGCTCGACGACGAGTACGGGAAGGTCCCGGAGCTGCTCATCGAGGATTTCGACCGGCTTTGGCCGTCCTAATCCTCGATGCCGAGGCGCTCTCGGCGCTTGCGCGCCCGGAACGAGATCGCCCTCGGCATGAACGCGTCCGCGCTGCTCTGCGCTCGGCGGAGAGACGCAATGTGCCCGTCCGAGTACCGGCGGCGGTGCTGTTGGAGCTCTATCGAGGGGCCGGAACCGACGAACCCATCGATCTAATCCTGGGTCGCGGTTTCGCAGGGGTGGTGACCACAGGGGCGCGCATCGCGCGCATCGCCGGACACCTCCTGGCGAGGGCCCGCCGGGGCAGTGAGATGGCGGTTGATGCACTCGTCGTGGCCACCGCTGTTCGGTTCGGCGGCGGACTCATTGTCACCCACGATCCGGACGATCTTGACTTCCTTGCGGTTGGCCAGCCCCACGTCCGAGTTGCCCCGATCTGACGTTGCATCCGGGCTTGGCTAGGCCTACTCATTCGGCGCACAGCGCTCGCGGCTTGACCAGCATCGACGCACGTATGTACATCGCACAGTCCCAGATTGCTCGTAATGAGCAGCTCGTCGGTTCGAGTCCGACCTCGGGCTCTCGAAGCCTCTGACCGGGCGATGCGTTTCGGCGGCTGCGGTGACCCGAGGCGCACAGCCATCGAGAGTCGGATCACTGGCCCGCCCGCACTCCCCGACGCCGTCACTTCAACTCTCTTCGTTGAGTTTGGAGTCAGCTGATCATATGCTATGCCGGTGAGCGGCGGAAGGCGGCGACCGATGGGAGCGGGAATCGTCGGTGTGCTCGTCGTGGCGGTCCTCGCAGCGGGCGTCGTCGCCGCGGTCCGTGAAACCCAGTCCAGCGACGCACCCACCGCGCAGCCGAATGCCAAGGACGGCCCCGCCCCTTGGCAGCGGGTTCGCCAGCCCGACTTCGCGCCGGCCGAGCCCGTCGCCGAAATGGAAGGCTTGTCGGGGCCCGGCGGCGGCGTCACCGGCTGGCTAGGGGTCGGCACGGTCACCGACTATGCCGCCGGCCGGCGGACGCCCGTCCTGTGGTCGTCGGGAGACGCCGAGCGCTGGCACCGCGCCAACCTGCCCACGACATCGGCGGAGGGCAGCGCCGCCGCCGTGGCGCGCCGGCGCGATCGCAGCATCGCCGTCGGCACCGAACTGGGGCGTTCCGACAGGGAGCCGGTCCTGTGGTCCTCCTCCGATGGCGCCGAGTGGCAGCGCGTCGCACTCGATGTGCCGCCAGGCGATCAGGCGCTGTCGCTGACGGCCGCCGGCGCCCGAGGTTTCGCTGTCGCAGGCACGAGCCACCTGGCCGACGTCGTCGCCCCGTTGCTGTTTACCTCCCTCGACGGCATCGCCTGGCGAGCTGTCGACACCGGTCCGGCCTCCGCCTTCGGGCCCACGGCCACGATCACGGCGCTGGCGGTCGGTGCGGATGGGATGGTGGCCGTCGGCGCCGTCGGCGCTGACACCGAGGACGGCGCCATCTGGTTCTCAGCCGACGGCGTCGGCTGGCAGAGCGTCCCGTTGGCGGCGACCGGCAGCGGCCCGGGCGACCAGCGGTTCACGTCGGTGGCCATGTCGCGGACGGGACTGGTTGCCGCCGGAGTCGACGAGCGGACGGGCCGCGAGGCGCCCATGGTCTGGCACTCACCCGACGGGCGGGCGTGGGAGCGACGCCCTCCTGACAATGCCCTGGGCTTCGGAGCCGGCAACAACAGCGTCGGCGTATCGATC
>DASUXL010000207.1:0-28167 GCA_036377915.1 Candidatus Limnocylindrales bacterium | reverse complement strand
TGGTCGGCCCCTCCGGTTGCGGCAAGTCAACCAGCCTGCGCATGCTCGCCGGCCTGGAGGACGTCGACAACGGCGCGATCTACATCAATGACAAGGATGTCACCAACCTGCCGCCCAAGTCGCGCGATATCGCCATGGTTTTCCAGAACTACGCGCTTTACCCGCACATGACGGTGTACGAGAACATGGCCTTCGCGCTCAAGCTGCGCAAGACGCCCAAGTCGGAGATCGACGTGCGGGTCAAGAAGGCCGCCGACATGCTGCAGCTGGGCGAATACCTCAACCGCAAGCCCAAGGCGCTCTCCGGTGGTCAGCGCCAGCGGGTGGCCATGGGCCGCGCGATCGTGCGTGAGCCGCAGGTGTTCCTCATGGACGAGCCGCTGTCCAACCTTGACGCGAAGCTTCGTGTCCAGACGCGGTCGCAGATCGCCACCCTCCAGTCCCAGCTGGGCATCACGACCGTCTATGTCACGCACGACCAGATCGAGGCCATGACCATGGGCCACCGCGTGGCGGTGCTGCTCGACGGTGTGCTGCAGCAGGTTGACACCCCGCGAGCGCTCTACGACACGCCGGCCAACGTCTTCGTCGCGGGCTTCATCGGCTCACCGGCGATGAACATCAAGACGGTGTCCCTCACCGACGACGGTGCGATCTTCGGCCAGATGGTGCTGCCGCTGAGCCGCGAGCAGATGGCCAAGGCCCGTGCCGACGGCGGCGACGGCAAGGTGACCGTCGGCTTCCGGCCCGAGGACTGCCAGCTGGTCTCGGCGACCGAGGGCGGCATGCCGGTCGTCGTGGACCTGGTCGAGGACCTGGGTTCCGGCGCCAACGTCTACGGGCACACCGCGATCGGTGACGCCTCCGAGCGGTTCGTCGTCTCCACCGAGCGTCGCACCATGCCCAACCTTGGCGACACGGTGTTCGTCAAGCCGCGTACCGACCACCACCACGCGTTCCACGCCACGAGCGGTGTGCGCATCTAAATAGATTGTGGGACAAGAAAAGTGGGGGCCGAGAGGCCCCCACTTTTTCTTTTCGGGACAGCGACTAGGCAGCGGTGTCGCTCTCCACGGGGACGAGTCCGGTGAGGGTACCCACCAAAGGAAGGGCTTTCAAAACCTTCAAGGGGGTACCCAGTTCGCCTACGAACGGCACATCGTTGACCAGTGGCACGTTGCGCATGAGCGTGCTCAGCGGGAGCGTCCCGACCCCCGGCGCGGGGGCGGCACCCCGGCCCGCGGGGGCCAGCCCGGCGGTGCCGTTGGAGCCGGCCATACCGGTGATGCCGGTGAGCGAGCCGACCAGCGGCAGCTGCGATAGCTGTCCGGTCTCGAGGTCCGGGTCTGCGACCTCGGGGCGGTCGGTGGCGCGGTGCCGGCCGACGTGGATCGGCGACTGGGCCTGCGGCTGCGACTGGGCTTGCGGCCGCGCCGCCGCCGCGCCCTGCTGGCCAACCTGCCCGACCTGTCCGGGCTGGCCAACCTGGCCGGGCTGGCCAACCTGGCCGAGCTGGCCGAGTGCGCCGAGCTGACCGAGTGCGCCCGGCTGGCCGACCTGACCGGGCTGGCCGGCCTGGCCGGGTGCGACCGGTGCGGGCTGGGCGAGCTGGCTGAACTGGACCGGTGCCGTGGGCTGGGCCGCGGTCGCCGGGCGCGGCGCGGGACGCTGCGCGACGGCCGGACCGGTCGCCCGCATGTCCGCACCGCCGAGCAGGCCACCGAGCGGGTTCTGCTGCGTGACCGCCCCGGTGGCGCCCATCGCCTGATTGGTGACGCCGCTGAGCGCCTGGCCGACGATCGGGATACCGCCGATGACGGGCAGGCCGGGTGTGTCGCTGGACTGCAGCAGACCCTTGTCGAGCAGCTGGCGGACGACCGGCAGCTTGGTCACGCTTCCCGGGTCGAGGTTGCCGGAGAGCACGTCACCGACGACCGGGATGCCGTTGGCGAAGTTGCCGACGACGAGGAAGTCCTTGAGCGCCCCGCCGGGGCCGACGAGCGTCCCCACGACCGGCAGGCCGTCGACGACCGGCAGATTCTCCTCTTGCCCAGCGTGCGCGGCCGAATCGGGCTCGTCCATCGCCACGCCCATCCGCTTGGCGACGGCGTCGGCGATAAGTGCCTGCACCATGGGCGAGGTCGCGTCGTTGACCTGCCGCGCCACGTCCGGGTTGAGCTGGATCGGGCGGTCGAGCGACGTGTCAAGGCCGGTGCCGCGCAGCGACGGCGAGACGATGTCGGTGCTGGCCGGACCGTCGGTACCGATCATGTCCTGGGCGTCGACGATGTCCTGCAGCGCGGCGGCCGGGTCGATCCCGGGGACCTCCAGGTCGCCGCGGCCGGTAAGGCTCCCGGCGAGTCCGGGCAGGCCGTCGCCACCCGTCAGCCCACCGAGCGGGCCGCCGCCGTCTCCGCGACCGGTCAGTGATCCGGTCAGGCCGGACAGGCCTTTGCCGCCCGTGATCCCGTCGAGCGGGCCGCCGCCGTCGCCGCGGCCGGTGAGCGATCCGGTGAGGCCGCGCAGACCCTGACCCCCGGTCAGGCCGCCGGTAAGGCCACCAAGCGGGCCGCTGTCACCGCCGCTGCCGGTCAATCCGCTGGTCAGGCCGCTGAGCGGGCTGCTGTCACCGCCGCTGCCGGTCAACCCGCTGGTCAGGCCGCTGAGCGGGCTGCCGCCACGGCCGCCGCCCGTCAGGCCGCCGAGCGGGCCTTCGCCACCTCCGGTCAGGCTCCCGGTCAACCCGTTGGTCAGGTTGCCTACGGGGCCGTCGCCTCCGGTGAGGCCGCTGAGCAAGCCGCTGCCCTCGCCGCCGCCGTTGCCGGCCAGCCCGCCGGTCAAACCGCCGATGAGGCTGCTGCCCCCGCCCCCGGTGAGCGAGCCGGTCAGGCTCCCGAGCGGGCCACCGCCCCCACCGCCGCCGAGCAGGCCGCCGACGAACTCTTCACGGTGCTGTCCACCCATCGGGGTGAAGAGATCGGCGACAAGCCCGCGCATGGCTTGGGGGTCGACATCTGGTTTAGCGTCATTGGCCGCCTGTGCATGGGCAACACCGTTGCTCAGAAGCAAGGCGCCACTTGCCACGCCCACGGCACCAACGGCGCGGTACAACCACTTGTTCATGTCCATCCATTCGATTGCTGACCGCGTTCGAGGGTCCAACGACGAAATAGGGCAAATCGTCGCGCTTTCACACTTGTTGCGACGAGAGGCGGCGTGCGCTGGCATATCGCCATTACCATCCGGTAGTGCCCTCACCCCTGAATGCTTTGGGCCGTCGCTCACGCGGTGGCCACTTCGTCATCAACGGCTTCGACGGCTTGGCGTACCGGCTCGCCTGGGAGCTTGCCCACCGCTACGGCGCCGAGGTCGTCGTCCTGATGACAAAGCAGCAGTACCGCGAGGCACGGGACTTCACCGAGATCCCGCGGGTACGGCTCGAGGTGGTCGAGCGGGTGGACGAGCGGGCACTCATCAAGGCCAGCGTCGCCACCGCGGCCGGTCTCGCGCTGACCGTCCAGGACGACGTCAACAACATCCACGTCGCCTTGCAGGCCCGCGATCTCGCGCCCAGGCTTCGCGTCGTCGTCCGGATGTACAACACCCACCTGGGCAAGGCGATCGAGAAGCTGCTCGAGGAGTGCAAGGTCCTCTCCGACGCCGAGATCGCCGCGCCGGCAATGGTGGCGACGGCGCTGGGCGAGGTCGCCGCCAACCCGGTGGAGGTCTCGGGACGGACCCTCATCGTGGCCCGGCGCGAGGACATCCCGCAGCGCGACATCGTCTGCGGGCTGGCCGACACCAACGCGCTGGGCGACCCGGCGATGCTGCCCGAGGACGCGGCGCGGGCCAACCTGGTGCTCGCCGAGGCGCGCAGCGTCGCCGCCGCCGAACTGATCAACACGGTCAACCTGGGTGAGCGGAGGCGCCGCCGGTGGTTGTTCCGGGCCGGGTGGACGTTCCTGCGGGCGCTCTTCTCCCGCAAGCTGGGCGTCGCCTTCCTATCGGTCGCGGCCGTCCTCGTCCTGGCGGGCATGACCCTTGCCTTGCGGGACAAGACAACCGACAGCTGGGAGGGGTTCTACCAGACCGTCGTGACGGCACTCGGTGGACTGCAGGAGAACCAGGCCCTCTCCCGCCCCGAACAGTTCATCCAGCTGATCATCGGGATCGCCGGGCTGGCACTCATCCCGCTCGTCACCGCGCTGATCGTCGAGGGCATGGTCAACGCACGCATCGCGGTCGCGCAAGGCAGGCTGGCACGGCCGCACGAAGGGCACGTTGTCGTGGTGGGGCTGGGCGGGGTGGGTACCCGTGTGATGCGCCTCCTGCATGACCGCGGCCACAGCATGATCGCCATCGACACCAACGACCACGCGCGCGGCATAGCCCTCGCCAACGAACTCGGCATCCCGGTCATCATCGGCGACGCGAGCCGGGAGACGACGCTGCGGGCCGCGGGGGTGGAGCGGTGCCGCGCGCTGATGGCGGTCGCGAGCACCGACGTCATCAACCTCGAGGCCGCCCTGCACGGCCGCAACCTCCAGCCGGGACTGCGGGTGCTCGTCCGCCTGTTCGACGCCGACCTGGCCGGGCGCGCCCGCAAGACGCTCGACCTCCGCCTGTCCAGCAGCGTGTCCTACGTCGCCGCGCCGGCCTTCGCCGAGGCGCTGATGGACCGCGAAGTCATCGGCACCATCTCGGTCGGGCGGCGTGTCCTGCTGATCGCCCAGGTGAGCATCGCGTCCGGGTCGCGCCTGGCAGGGTCCACTGTGGACGGTGTGGACGAGCCTGGAGCCGTGAAGGTGCTGGCGGTCAGCGGGCTGGGAGAGCCGCGCCCGCTTTGGAACCCGCCCGCGACCCGCCCCATCCAGGTGCGTGACCAGGTGACCGCAGTCTGTACCCGCGACGGCCTGACCCGCCTATTGAGGCAAGCAGCCGCCGACGCAGTCCCGGTATGAGCGTGAACAGGCCGATCAAGGTCAGCAGCAGCACACCCGCCGTCCGCGGCAGGCCGGACTCGTCCGCGGGCGGCTCGTAGACCTGACGCCAGGTGTTGAAGCCCACCCCCGCCCGGAAGATCGTGACGGTGGCGTCGCACGTGGCCCGAGTGGTGCGCATGCGGTCCGCCATGCACTGAGCGTGCAGGTCGGCGTTGAGCTGGTTGTCGATGTCCTCACGGGCGGTAGCGGGCAGCTGCGTCTGCGTGCGCGCCGCATAGCGCAGCATGTCGTAGCCGAAGTCGTGCGCCTTGCACGCCACCTCGAAGTCGAACGGGTAGCCCTCTCCCGGTACCGAGCACGACCCCTGCGGGTTGACCAGCCGCACCGAACCGTCGGCAAGGGCGCCGAGCGCCGGGTAGTACCCCATGATCTGGGTGAAGTCCGCCGGGAGGTACTCAAGCGCGCGCTTGCCGTCGGCGAGGTTGCCGATGGTGGCGGCGACGTCGGACGCCGGTGTCGGCGGACCGGCGCTGATCGGGGGCGCCGCGACGGTCAACGCGGTGGCGATGCCCAGGACGAGCACGGCCACCCGTGGCAGGCATCGCATCTTTGCGACCTCCGGGGGGCATAGGAGTGCCGCCGATGGTACCCCCTAAAAATCTGGATCAAAGCCCAGAATCGCCTGTTCGTCGGGGCGATGCACCAGGACGTCGGAGAGAAACGACTGTACGGCCGGGGCGAGACCGACGTCACGTCCGGCCCGCTCGCTCAGCGCATACCGGTGCTCGATGACCTGCACAAACAGCTCCGGAGGTTCGAGCTTGCCGCGCAGGTGCGGCGGGACGGCCCGGATGACAGGCTCAAATACCTCGATCAGCCAGCGGTGCGCCGCCTGCGCCTCGTCGCGAAGCTCGTCGGACTCGGCCCGGTACGCGTCAAGATCGTTGAGCAGCGCCCGCGCCTGGTTCTCCTCGGCATCCAAGCCGGTCAGCCGCAGCAGCCGCCGGGTGTGATGGCCGGCGTCGACCACCTTGGGGCGCAAGGTGACCCGCCGCCGGCCGCCGTCCTCGACGATGGACATGGCGACCTCCTCCACGCTGAAGCCCATCTCGTTGAGGCGGCGGATACGTTTGTCGATCTGGCGGCGGGTGTCGGTCTCGACCTCCTGCTCGAAGGTGAGCTCGTGCCACAGCGTGTCGTAGCGCCGGACCACCTCGTCGGAGACCTGCTCCGGGTCGACACTTTCGTGCAGCACCCCGGCGGCCTGCAGGTCGAGCGCCTCGCCGAAGATGTTGACCCGAGCGATCTCCAGATCCTCGTTGCGCTGGCCGCTGGACAGCGTCGGGTGCAGCGCCCCGGTCTCGGCGTCGACCAGGTAGGCGGCGAACGCACCGGCGTCCCGGCGGAACAGCGTGTTCGACAGCGAACAGTCGCCCCAGAAGAAGCCGAGCAGATGCAGCCGGACCAGCAGCGCGGCGAGCGCGTCGAGCAGCCGGTCGAGGGTCTGCGGGCGCAGCGTGTGCGAGAACAGCGCCCGGTACGGCAGCGAGAACTGAAGATGCCTGGTGACCAGTACCGGTTCGAGGTCACCCACCCGGTCGGCGACGATCGCCACCGCCTCGACCGACGGCGCACCAAGCCGCTCCAGCGCCCGCAACAGATCGTATTCGCGTTCGGCGATGCGTTCGCGGGTCTCCTTCACCGCGTAGACCGTGCCCGCGAGCCGGACGAAGCGCACGACATGCCGGGAGATTCCCTGCGGCAGCGCGACAAGCTGATCGGCGGGCCACTCTTCCAACGGGACGGCCCACGGCAGGTCGATCAGCGCCGGGTCGATTAGGGCTGAGGTTATGCGCATCGTTCGTCACCCGATCTTTTCAGGAGGGTGGCCTTTTCGGGAGGGTGGCCTTTTCGGGAGGGTGGCCGAGGAGCCGGCGTTGACGTCGCGGAGCAGGATAGCGGCACACTGATCTAGCATGACCGTTCGGCCCAACCACTGCATTATCCGGTGGTTCGTTACACATGCGTGCGACGGACAATTACCTGGATCTCCACCATCGTTACCGCGTTTGCCCTGGCAGGCGCCGCAAGCGCGACCGTCAGCGAACCACCGCCCCTGCCGAGCCGCGCCGGCTTGGTCGAGCAGGTCAATGCCCTTTTGGGGTACGGCAGCATGTCCGAGACGACCCTGCGGCACCCCGGAGCCGAGTACATCAAGGTCCACTTCTCCCGTTTGCTCCTCCTACCCGGCGACTATGTGACCGTCGCCAGCCCCGACGGCACCGAGTCCCACACCGTCACCCGGCCAGGCTGGGCGATGTCGGTCACCGGCGACGCCGTCAAGGTCACGCTGCACTCGCTGGCCACCGGTGTCGTAGGAAGCCTCCTGGGCGCAACCATCGACAAGACCGCCCGCGGGTTCACTCCGGCCGAGTCACACTCCTCCCAGCGGGAAGAGTCCGTGTGCGCCAACGACGACAAGACCGATGCGGTCTGCTACAAAACCTCCGACCCTGTGCCGTACCGGCGCAGCAAAGCGGTGGCGCGCATGCTCATCAAGGGCACCGAACTTTGCACCGGATTCCGCGTCGGCCCGTCCAACCGCATGCTCACCAACCACCACTGTGTCAGCACGTCATCCGAGGCAGCCGACACCGAGGTGTGGTTCAACTACCAGTGCGCCGAGTGCGGCGGCTATGCCGTGTTCCGCACGACAAAAGTGTGGCTGAGCCAGATCATCGCCACCGACCGGACACTGGACTACACCGTGTTCAGCGTGACGGACTTCGACCAGGTTTCCAAGTACGGGTACATGGAGCTGGACGTGCGCCGGCCGGCTGTCGGCGAGCGGCTATATGTACCGCAGCACCCCAGTGGCGAACCGTCAAAAATCGCCATGACCAACTGTGCCGTGGAGGACAACGCGTACGAGGGTTACGCCCCGGACACGGACATCTCCTACTACTGCGACACCGCGGGCGGCTCGTCAGGATCGCCGGTGCTCTCCCGGGACACTGACAAGGTGGTGGCGCTGCACCACTTCGGCGGCTGCCCCAACTCGGGTGTGCGGATGGACCGCATCTACCAACAGATCCAGGGACTCATCTAATCTTGGCGGCGTGAACAGGATCAAGGGATGGTGGCCGGAGGCGGCTCTGGTCGCCATCCTTGCCCTGATTACGCTTGCCGCGGCGGTGGGCTGGACAGCCGGCCTGGATCTGGCCGTGCGCGACGCCATGTTCGAGATCCGGACACCGGTGCTGTACTGGACCGCTCGCGTCCTCAATTATCTTGGCCAGGGTTCCATTCTCACCTGGGCCATCGCCTTCGTCCTGTCCGCCTACCTGTACTGGCGGTCCCGCGACTGGAAGATCTTCCTACCGTGGGCGACGACCTTTGCCATGACGTATCTCATCACCGGTCCGCTCAAGCTGTGGTCGATGCGTGATGCCCCGGGCTCCGACCTGCCCAACGCGGTCGAGTTCTTCAACCACGCCGCCGAGTACACCCGAAGCTATCCGGGCGGCCACGTCGTGAACGCCATCGCGTGGTGGGGTGTGATCGTCCTGCTCGCCTTGAAGATCCGCCCTGTTCCGGCGAGGTTGATGCGCTGGGCCCCGCCCATCATCGTCTTCTGCACCACCATCTATCTGAACTTCCACTGGCTCACCGACAACCTCGCCGCGATCGCCATCGGGCTGTTCATCTATCGGATAGTCCATAGGCTTTATCGATGACCCAACTGGCGCGGCGGTTAGGGTTGCTTGACGCCGTCGTGATCGGTCTCGGTGCCATGCTTGGCGCCGGCGTCTTCGTGGTCTGGGCTCCCGCCGCGGCCGCCGCCGGGACGGCCACCGGTCTGATGATCGCCCTCCTGCTCGCCGCCGCCGTCGCGGCCTGCAACGCCGCCAGCTCGGCCCGCCTCGCCGCCCGCTACCCCGAATCCGGCGGCACCTACGTTTACGGGCGGGAGCGCCTCGGCCCCTTCGCCGGGTTCGTCGCCGGTTGGGGGTTCGTCGTCGGCAAGACGGCCAGCTGCGCCGCGATGGCGCTCACCATCGGTTTCTATCTTTGGCCCGCCGCCGCCCGGCCCGTCGCGGTCGTGGCCGTGATCGCCTTGACCGCCGTCAACCTGCGCGGCATCACCAAAACCGCCCTCGCCACCAGGTTTCTGGTCGGCGTCACCCTGCTGACACTCCTCTCTTTTTCGCTGCTTTCCTTTTCTTCGGGTACCCACAAAGCCTCTCCTGAAGGAATCGGGACGCCTCTCGCCGCCGCGGGCTTGATCTTCTTCGCCTTCGCCGGCTATGCCCGCATCGCCACCCTGGGGGAGGAGGTGACGCGCCCCGACCGGACCATTCCCCGGGCGATCCCCATCGCGCTCGGCGCCGTCTTCCTCACGTACCTCCTCATCGCCGTAGCCTGCATCCGCGTCCTCGGCATCCCCGCCCTCGCAGCCTCGTCCGCTCCGCTGGCCGACGTCCTGACCGCCTCCGGCTTCAGCGAACTGTCCACTTTGGTGCGTGTCGGGGCCGGGATCGCTGTCTGCGGCGTACTTTTGAGCCTTCTCGCCGGCGTAAGCCGCACCGCGCTGGCCATGGCCCGCCGCCGTGACCTGCCCGCGCCGCTGGCCGGTATTCACGCCCGCTGGCAGACCCCGTGGATCGCCGAGCTTGTCATCGCCGCCATCGTCATCGCCGTCGTGTCGCTCGCCGACGTCCGCGACGCCATCGGCTTCTCGTCCTTGACGGTGCTCACCTATTACGCCGTAACCAACCTGTCCGCCTGGACCCTCGGCGGCCGTTGGCATCTGCGCGCCGTCGCCGCCGCGGGCCTGGCCGGCTGCCTCCTGCTCGCCGCCACCCTCCCGCTGCCCAGCGTCCTTTCCGGACTCGCCGTCCTGCTCGCCGGCTGCGCCTTCTACGCCCTGCGCCGCCTCCGCTCCGCCCCCTCCCGCTGACGCTTTCCGGCCCTCACCGCCTTCGTCGCTGCCGCCTCCGGGTTCTTCCCCTCCCGCTGACGCTTTCCGGCCCTCACCGCCTTCGTCGCTGCCGCCACCGCCCTCACAGCACCTCCCGCAATATTGGTTGCCAAAATCGAAACCACGCGACATCATGGTCACATGAGCGACAGGTTGGTTGGCGAGCGCATCGCGGCTCTCCGCGCAGTCCGAGGTCTGACCGGGGAGCAGCTCGGTCAGGCCCTCGGATTGACGAAGTCACAAGTGTCAAAGATCGAGAACGGCACTCGAAAGCTCGACGTCAGCGAAGTGGCGCTTGTGGCCGATGCGCTTGGCGTGACGCTGGCCGAAGTCCTTGGTGTGGAGCGCAAAGGCGGCCTGGCGCTTGCCGCGCGCGTCATGGCAGCGCCGGGGCAGGACGAGACCGTCGCGGCTCGCCGCCGTGCCCGTCAAGTCCTCGAGGCCGAGGCTGCACTGGGAGATGCTGTTGGCCTGCTGCCACCCCAGCCGTCGGCTGCCGGCAAGGCAGTCCTGGAACTGGTTCGTGTGGAAGGGCTCGTCCCCACCACGACAGTCGATAGTGGCGCCCGCCTCGCTGAGATCGTCAGAGAGAAACTTGGCTTGGGTCGTGCGCCGATAAGCGATTTGCCCGCCCTCATCGAGCGGCACTTCGGGCTTGGCGCCGTCGCCTGGCCCATTGGCAAGGCCGTCAGCGGTCTTTGCGCACACGGCGCGGACGTCGCGATGATGCTGGTGAGTTCCTCCTTCCCCGTGGGGCACCAGCGGTTCACGGCCGCGCACGAACTCGCTCACCACCTGCTTGGTGATCCGCGCGAGGTGATTATCGAAAGCGATCTCTTTACGGCCAACACCCCTTCGGAGCGGCGTGCGAATGCTTTCGCCGCAGCGCTCCTGATGCCGGCGGACGGGCTGCGCGAGGTAGCAGGTAGCAGACCGGTTGACGAAGTGGTGCTGGCCGAGCTGATGAGAGAGTTCGGCGTCAGTTACGCAGCACTGCTCTACCGCCTCTCGGATCGTGCCGTCCGCCTCATGGGCGCGACCGCTCGTGACAGCTGGCTGCGGCGAGCACCGACCAGCGTGCTGTCAGCCGCCGGCGATCCCGCTCCGGCCGAGCTCACTCGCCCGGACGAGTCGCGGCGTGTTCCGCCGAGACTGCTTGCGGCCGCCCAGCAGGGTTATCAGAAAGGCCGTGTGGGGCTGGGCATTCTCGCCGCCTTGCTCGACGAGGACGCGGAACCGCTGTACGAGCGTCTGGCCGGAGAGGGCATCAGGCCTCCCGCCATACACGACGACCTGGCGGACCTGTGACGCCAGCACTACCAGATCTGTTGCTCGATACATGCGCGCTCATCAACCTGTCGTACTGTTCGCCGATCGCAAGCCTGTTCAAGACCCGCTACGCAGGGCGGGTCGGATGGACCCGCGCGGTGCAAGTGGAGTTAACCCGACAGCGGTCGAGAAAGCCGCCGCATCCACAGGCGGGCCGCGCCTGCAACTGGGCCGTGAGTTGGCTGCCGCCGCCCATTGAGATCGTCGACTCCGGGGAACAAGCAGCCGTCGCTGTGATCCAAACCCAGATCGCGTTTGGCGGCGAGGACGACAACCTCGATCACCTTGGCGAGGCATCGAGCATCCACTTGCTGGCAGCCACCGGCACAGGGCGCTTGATCAGCGACGACCACGGTGCCCGTGCGGTCGCCCGGTACCAGCACAAGGTGCGAGCGTCTTCGACTGTCGGCGTGCTTGCCGAACTCCTTGCCCGGGGTGCGGTCAGCCCTGAAACGGTTGACCTGTATCTCAACACGCTCCGGACTCACAGTCGTATGAGGGTTGCGTTGACCTCTCAGGATTTGCTTCGCCGCGACCTAGGTTCATGGGAGTGATGGGTGTCCACATGAGACACGACCTTGAGGAAGCGGGCGACGGTCTCCGCCATGGCATCGCGCGCGGGGCCCAGATACTTGCGCGGGTCGACCAGGGAGCTTGAGGCGTCGAGCAGCTCACGCACCCTGCCCGTGAACGCGAGGTTCAAAGCCGTGCCCACGTTCACCTTCACGATCCCGCCGGCCACGGCACGGTGTAGCTCGTCATCGTCGACTCCGGAAGAACCATGCAGCACAAGGGGTACCGGGACAGCCTCCCGCAATTCCCCGATGAGCCCATGGTCGAGGCGCGCGTCGCGGCTGGTCATCGCGTGTGAGGAGCCGACCGCGACGGCAAGGGCGTCGACGCCGGTCGCGGCGACATAGGCCGCCGCCTCGGCTGGATCCGTCCGTGCCCCGGGGGCGTGCGCGCCGTCCTTGCCGCCGACCTCGCCCAGCTCGCTCTCCAGCCACAGCCCGTGCCGGTGGGCGAACTCCGCGGCCCGCCCGGTCACCGCCACGTTGGCGGCGTAGTCCAGTTTGGACGCGTCGAACATCGCCGAGGAGAAGTGGTTGCCGGGCGCCTGTTCCAGCAGATCCCAGGCTTCCACGTGATCCAGGTGAAGCGAGCAGTCCGCGGTCGACGACCGCGCCACCGCGGCCGTCGCGGCGGCGATCGGTGCGAGCCGGCCGCCGTGGAACTTCACCGCGTTCTCGCTGATCTGCAGGACGACGGGCAGCCCGGCCGCCTCCGCCCCGGCGACGATCGCCTCGGCGTGCTCAAGCGTGATCACGTTGAAGGCGCAGATGCCCTGGCCGGGTCGGACCAGGGTGCTGGTGGGCACGAGCGCCATGTCAAATCTCCTCAACAACTATCTGTGGCAGCAATTCCTGATACAGCTCAAGGTCGGCGAGCCCGGCGACGGGTGAGGCGACGGCTGCGGCCGAAAGCGCCACCGCTTCGCGCAGCAGCGACGGCCAGTCCGTACCGTGCAGCAGTCCTCTGGCCAAAGCGGCCACGCAGGCGTCCCCGGCTCCGGTCGGGTTGCCGTCGATGCGGCGCGGGGGCCGTGCCCTCCACGTCAAACCCGTCAACCCGTCGTAGCCATTCGACGCCACCACGATGGTCCCCTCAGGCACCGCGCCCAGTTCGGCAAGTTCGGCAAGCTCGTCGGCGTTGGGCTTCACGACACTTGGACCGGCGGCGGTACCCAACGGCAACGCCGCCCCAGAGGTGTCCAATATGGATGCCACACGGGCTTCCCGGCACATCGTTATCAGCGTGGCGTACGCCGACTCCGGCAGCCCGCGCGGCAGTGAGCCGGACAGCACGACCACCCGGGACCGCTTGAGCAGCAAGTCAAAGTGCCGCTTGAAGCCTTCCCATTCGTCCGGCGTCACGATCGGGCCGGGCTCCCAGAAGCCGGTCGCCTCACGCCCATCGGTCACCACCACCGTGCGCCGGGTTGCGCCCCCGATCGGAAAGAACGCGTCGCCTCTTTGGGTGGAGAGCGGCTCTGCACCCAAAGCCGCATCCGGACGGCCGTGCCGCTCTGCACCCAAAGCCGCATCCAGACGGCCGTGCTGCTCTGCACCCAAAGCCGCATGCAGCAGCCCTGTGGCGACCGCCGGCACACCGAGCTGGCCCAGTACCGACGCGACGTTTACGCCCTTGCCGCCAAGGCGCTCGTCGACCCGCGAAACCCTATGCGTGGCACCGGGTTTCAGCTCATCAACATGATACGTCACATCGATCGCCGGGTTGAGCGTGACGGTCAGGATCACTTGACCCACTGCCCGGCCCGCATGACCCCGGTGACTCGCAGGTCCCCGTCCAGCACCACCAGGTCGGCGTCGCAGCCGGCGGCGATGCGCTTGTCAAGCCCGAGCACCCGCGCGGGCGTGGTCGCCGCCATGTGCGCAGCGTCCACGATGGACAGCCCGGCCCCGACGGCCCGGCGCAGTGCGGCGTCCATCGTCAGGGTGCTGCCGGCGATCGAGCCGCCCTCTTTGAGCCTGGCCGCCCCCTCGGACACCACCACCCGCAGCCCGCCCAGGTCGTAGTCTCCATCCGGCATGCCGGCCGCCGCCATCGCATCCGTGATCAGCGCCGCACGCTGCGGTCCGGCCGCCCGCGCCGCGAACTCAAGCACCCCGTCGTGCAGGTGGACGCCGTCCGCGATCAGCTCGCACACCACCGTGGACGAGCCCAGCAGCGCCACGATCGGCCCCGGCTCGCGATGCTGCATCGGCCGCATCCCATTGAACAGGTGCGTCGCGACCGTTGCTCCCGCCGCGACGCCCGCACGCACCTGTTCAAAGGTGCCGTCAGTATGACCGATGGCACCGACAATTCCATGTTCGCCCAGCATGGCGAGGGCTTCGAGGGCACCGGTCCGCTCCGGCGCGATCGTCACCATCCGCAGCGAAGGTGAACCCAGCTTGATCAGCTCGGCCAGTTCGGACAGGTCAGGATCCCTTAGGTACAAAGGGTTCTGGGCCCCGCACCGGACCGTCGACAGGTACGGCCCCTCGAAGTGGACACCGGCGATGACGCCCTCGTCCACCAGCGGCCGGTATGCCAGCAGCGCATCCCGCATCAGCTCGAACGGCGACGACACCAGACTGGCCAGCAGGGTCGTCGTCCCGTGCGCCAGATGGAATTCTGCCGCGCCCCGCGCCTGACCCGCGTCACCGGTCGTGAAGGTGAAACCTCCAC
Organism: Candidatus Limnocylindrales bacterium; assembly: GCA_036377915.1. Lineage (GTDB taxonomy): Bacteria > Actinomycetota > Actinomycetes > Mycobacteriales > Micromonosporaceae > Allorhizocola. The sequence goes on along the minus strand of DASUXL010000207.1, from coordinate 13,662 downwards.
CCCCATGGTTGTGGATGTCCACAAACCCCGGCAGCACCCACCGGTCATCGGCGCGACCGAGCTCCACCGAGGCGATCCGGTCGCCCTCCACGCTCACCCGGCCTTCGACGACACCCTCGGCAGTGACGATCCGTCCCGTTACCGTCATGACACGTTCTCCAATGCGAGCAGGGCGGCACCCAGACAACCGGCCTCGTCGCCCAATTTGGCCCGCACGATTCTTGGTACCCGATGAAATGTCGCCTTTTTCTTCATGGCCCGCCGCAGCGGGTTGAGCAGCAGCTCACCAGACTCGGCCAGGCCACCGCCGATGACCACCAGCTCGGGGTCGTAAAGTGCTTGCCCCGTCAGCAATCCGTCGCTCAACGCGTCGACCAGCTCGGCCCAGACCCGCTTTGCCCGCTTGTCGGTGCGCACCGCCGCGGCGATCTGCGCGGCCGTCGCCACCTCGCCGGTCTGCTCGAAGTATTGCCGCTCAAGCGCAGCCGCCGAGGCATAAGCCTCAAGGCATCCGTGCAGGCCGCACGAGCATTTCACCCCGCCGGGCCGGATGACGATGTGGCCGATCTCCCCGTACGCCCCGTGCGCGCCGCCGCTCACCACGCCGTTGACGACGTGCGCGGCGGCGATGCCGGTGCCGATCGGGATCACGAGTACCTGCGCCTTGCCGCGCCCCGCGCCGAGCCTCGCCTCGGCGAGCCCACCGGCGCGGACATCGTGCCCGAGCACGGCCGGGATGCCAAGGCGCCGTTGCACAATGTCGCGCAGCGGGACATCTTTGAAACCAAGATTTGCCGAGTACCGGGCCACCCCGTTCACTTCATCGACAACGCCCGGGACGACGACGCCCACCGCCCGCACGGCGGCCCGCTTCGACAGTCCACTCGCGACGCTCAGGATGGTTTCGACCACCGCTTCGGGCCCGCGCTCGCGCCCGGTCTTGTGCCGCTCGGTGTGCACGACCTTGTTGTTCTCGTCGACGAGGGCGCACTTCATGCCGGTGCCGCCCACATCGATGGATACCACCGTCATCTGAGGATCACCGATCGGGTGAGGTTGCGGGGCGCGTCGGGGTCGAGGCCGCGGTGTTCGGCGAGCGCCACGGCCAGCCGCTGCGCCACGATCAGGTGCGCCATCGGGTCAAGCGATCCGGCGTGCACGAACGACGCGCCGGTGGATGTCACGTCCTCGGCGAGCCCATCCGGTACACCACCAAAAGCCCAGACCGCGCGGTGAGGCGCACTGATCGAGATCGGCCCGTGCCTGAAGTCCATCGCCGGGTACGCCTCGGTCCAGAAGACCGCCGCCTCCCGGCACTTGAGCCCGGCCTCGTGCGCCAGCCCGACCGTCCAGCCCCGCCCCACGAACGTGATCTGCTCCAGTCCTTCCGGGGAGAGGGGCAGCGGCATCGTCAGCGCCTTCTCCGCCTCCGCGCTCAGATCGCCTTCCCCCAGCGATGCCCGCAGCAGCGCCAAAGCCGTTGTGGCGAAACGAGTTTGCACCACCGACCGCTCGTCGGCCCAGGGCAGTGCGATCACCCGCTCGGCGATCTCCACGATGGGACTGGACGGGTCGCCCACGATCACCGTGTCCGGCCGCGCGTCGAGGACTTCGGTCGTGGTCCCGGATCGGGTGATCGCCAGAACCCGGTCGTAACGCCTGCCGCGCGGGAACTCCGACGCGGCGAACGCGTCGGTCTCGCCGTGCCCGGCCTCCTCGCGCAGGGCCGCATACGACATCGCCATGAACCAGGAGGTGCCGCAGCCGATGACCGCGACCCGCTCACCCCGTTGGGGAAGCTGGCCGAAGTCGACCGTTGTGGCCCGCCGCCAGCACTCGGGTTGGCTCTGAATCTCGGTGGCGACGTGACTCATCGGGTGGCTCCTTGAGCATATGCGTTCGAAAGTCCGGGGTTTCGCGCGTAATTCTGCGTGACGCCTCCGGCCGAGGCAACCTCGGGTGGCCATGTGCGCAGGACTTAGTTTTGCACACGGCCGTTTCGCGCACTATTGTGCACACAACCGAGCAGAGAATGAGCAGGTAAGTCCATTGGATCGCTATACCCGCTGGAACTCGCTGCTGGAACTCCTCACCGAGACCGGCCGCGTGACCGTGGAGGGCGCGGCGGCCCGCCTCGACGTCTCCCAGGCCACCATCCGGCGCGACTTCGACCAGCTCGCCCAGCAGCAGATGATCACCCGTACCCGCGGGGGCGCGGTCGCCAACGGTGTCTCCTACGATCTGCCGTTGCGCTACAAGACAGCCAAGCATTCCGCCGAGAAGCAGCGCATCGGCGTCGCCGCCGCGGCCCTGGTCAGTCCGGGCATGGTGGTCGGCCTCAACGGCGGCACCACCACCACCGAGGTGGCCCGGGCCCTTGCCGTGCGGCCGGAGCTCAACTCCACCTCCGACGGCGCCCAGCTGACCGTCGTCACCAACGCTCTCAACATCGCCAACGAGATGCTCGTCCGCTCCCGGATGAAGGTCGTGGTCACCGGCGGCGTCGTGCGCCCCCAGTCGTTCGAGCTCGTCGGCCCGCTCGGCGGCGGCATCCTGCGCGAGGTCACGCTAGACCTTGTCCTGCTTGGCGTTGACGCCCTCGACGTGCAACTCGGCGCGGCGGCCCACCATGAAGGTGAGGCGGCGATGAACTCCCTCATGGTGGCGCGGTCAAAGCGCGTCGTGATCATCGCCGACTCGTCCAAGCTCGGCAGCCACGCCTTCGCCCGCATCTGCCCGGTCGAGCGGGTGGAAACCCTGGTCACCGACTCCAACGCGGACCCCGAGGTGGTCGCGGCCTTCCGAGCCGCCGGCCTCAAGGTGATCGTCGCGTAGGGCCTACCCCTAGAAGTGGCAGGCATCCAGTATGGTGCCGGGCATGACATCCGTGCTCGAGATCAATGGCTTGCGCAAGACGTACCGTGCGCGTGGTGGCCCCCGCCGCGCCCTGGACGGCTTCGACATGCAAGTGGAAGCCGGTCAGGTGCATGGGTTCCTTGGACCCAACGGTTCCGGCAAGACCACCACCCTTCGGACGCTGCTCGGCCTGATCCGCGCGGACGGCGGCCGCATGCGCATCCTCGGCCAGGAGGTACCCAAAGCCCTGCCACAGGTGGCCGGACTGGTGGGCGCGATCGTGGAGAGCCCCCAGTTCTTTCCGAACTTCACCGCCCGGGACACGCTGTCGCTGCTGTGCGACGCGGGCAATGTGGAGCAGACCCGGGTGGGCTGGGCGCTGGAGCTGGTCGGCCTGACCGATCGCTCCAGGGACAAGGTAAAGAGCTTCTCGCTGGGCATGAAGCAGCGCCTCGCGGTCGCCTCGGCCCTGCTCAAGCAGCCCAAGCTGCTTATCCTCGACGAACCCGCCAACGGCCTCGACCCGGGCGGCATCCGCGAGATGCGCGAGATGATGGCGCGGCTCTCGGAGGGCGGCATGACCGTCGTGCTCTCCAGCCACATCCTGTCCGAAGTCCAGATCATCTGTGACAACGTCACGATCATCTCGCTGGGCCGCAGGGTCGCCGCCGGGCCGGTGTCCGAGGTGCTCGCCGCCCACTCCACCGGCCAGGTAAAGGTGGGGCTGGAGGCGGAGGCCGACCTGGCCACCGCCGCACAACTGCTCACCAGCGCCGGCATCGCGGTGCAGCAGGAGGACAACCATCTGATCGTCTCCGGGGTGGACAAGCCCGCCTCGATCTCGCGGCTGCTCGCCGACCGCCAGCTTTACGTCTCGGAGCTGACCCCGATCAGCGCCGACCTGGAGAGCGTGTTCCTTGAGCTGACCGGCACGATGCCCGTGCCCGGACAGCACCGTTCCGTCGACGACAGCGTGAAGGTAGTTGACGACAGTGTGAAGGTGACCGAAGCATGAGCCTCGTACGGGCGGAGCGCCGCCGTTTCAGCAAGCGCCGCATGAACCTCTGGTGCCTCGTCATCTACCTTGGCATCCTTGCCGCCATCGGCAGCGTCGTCTTCTTCACCACCGAGAAGGTCTCGCCCGAGACCCGCGCCGCCGCCCAGGCGGAGGCGGACCGGGACTACGAGCGCATGGTCGCCGAGTACGAGCGCTGCCAGGACACCCCGACCAGCGAGCGCTGCCAGGGCATGCCCGAGCCGCAGCGGGAGTGGTTCCAGGCCGAGGGCTACATGCCGCCGTCGTTCAACTTCCGCGCCGACTCCGACGACTTCCTCATCCTGTGGGCGATCCTGCTCGCGATGATCGGGTTCATCATCGGTGCGTCGTTCGTCGGCGCCGAGTGGCGCAGCGGCAACATGATGAACCTGCTCACCTGGCGGCCGAAACGCATGCAGGTGCTGGGCACCAAGCTGATCGTGCTGCTGGGCTGGATGACCGTGATCGGCGTGGCCACGTTCACGCTCTGGACCGGGGTGCTTTACGGCATCGCCACGGCGCACGGGACGACCGAGGGCATGACCAACGGAGCGTGGCAGTCGTATGGGCTGACCGGGCTGCGCGGCCTGGGCATGATCGTTGGCTTTGCCGCCATCGGGTTCGGGCTCGCCTCGATCGGGCGGCACATCGGGCTGGCGCTCGGGGTTGCCCTCGGCGTCATCATCCTTGGCCAGTTCGGGTTGACCATCGTGCTGTTCATGGCGCAGGTGCCGTACCCGGAGATGTACCTGATCCCGACGCACATGCAGGCATGGATGGAAAAGCGGGTCGAGGTGGTCGATCCGTTCTCCAACCCGGCCCTCAACGATGCCCCGATCAGAATCCTGAGCTGGGGAGACAGCGGCTCGATCGCCCTGGGGGTGGTGGCGGTGATCCTGGCCGTCGCCTTCTACACCATGCGCAGGCGCGACATCGCCAACTGAACCCGAAAGGCGTGGGTGGCGGCGGCCCGTCGGGCCGTCGCCACCCACTATTTGGGGGGAAGGGTGAGCGTTACCAGGTTTGGACTCCGGCCGGCTGGCGGACGCTGGCGTTGAGCCGGTTGAACAGGTTGGTGGTCGCGATCCACAGCACCAGAGCGGCGAGCTGTTTTTCGTCGAAGTGCTTCGCGGCCTCGTCCCAGATCTCGTCGGGGACGGCTTCGGACTTGTCGGCCAGCCGGGTCACCTGCTCGCTGAGGGCGAGCGCGGCCCGCTCGGCGTCGGTGAAGTGCGGCATCTCCCGCCAGGCGGTGACCCCGATGAGACGCTCGAGGCTCTCGCCGGCCTGCTTGGCGCTGCGGACGCCGTAGTCGACGCAGAAGCTGCATCCGTTGATCTGGCTGACGCGCAGGTGGACCAGTTCGAGTGTGCTCTGCGGCACACCGCCCTGTTGGGCCACCTTGGCTAGGCCTTGGATCGCCTTCGCGGCTTCGGGAAGGATCACGGCTGGGTTCTTCATCCTCGGTTGCTGGGCTGTCGTAGCTGTCGTCATGCTGCATTGACCGCCGCCGTGGTGCCGATGTGACCGGATGAGGCGTTCCTCACCTTTCGAAGAACAACTCGTACGGCGTGCGATACTCGTACACTGTTCGAGAAATAAACTTAGCAAAGCCGTGAGCTGCGGCGTCAAGCCTTTCCGGGAGTTGATCTCACCTTGTCGGACTATGTGCCGGGCCTGGTGTGGACCCGCACCCGCAGACCGCGGGGCGCTCGCCCGAGCCTGGACCGGGCCACGATCGTGCGCGGCGCCGTCGAGCTGCTCGACGCCCATGGGCTGGCGGGGCTGTCGATGCGCCAGCTCGGCAGCCACCTCAACTGCGGCGCGACCACCCTCTACTGGCACGTCGCCAACAAGGAGGAGCTGCTCGACCTCACCTTCGACGAGGTGATGGGGGAGCTGTCCGGCCCCGAACCCGGGCTGGGCTGGCGCGAACAGATCATCGGCCTGCTCAGTGCCCTGCGCGCAATGATGCTGCGCCACCCGTGGTATGTCCGGGTCTACGGCAGCCGTCCCGGCTTCGGCCCGCACGCCCTGCGGTTCAACGCCGGACTGATCAGTGTGCTGCGCGCCGCCGGGTTCAGCGGCGAGAGGCTCGACAACGCGCAGGCCGCCCTCGGCCAGTACGTCCTCGGCGCCGTCACCAACGAGCTGAGCTGGCAGGCCTGGCGCAGCATGCCCCGGGAGCAGATCGACACGATGCTCGCCTACATCCGCGAGGCGATCCAGCAGTACCCCGACTACGAGGCGTACCTGCAGGAGTACCTGCTCGTCACCGATCCGGAGAAGATGATGCTGAGCCGGTTCACAACGGCACTGGAAAGCCTGCTCGACGGTCTCGCTAACCGCCGTGACACCGACCTAAACTTGTAGGACGTTTGTCGGAGGGTGGACAAAGTGGAGCAACGAGCTCGCAGGCCGCTGCCCGGGCAGCTGGCCGAGGAGGCGCCTCCGGCGATCCCCTCCCCCCGGCGCGAGGTCGATCTTCCCTTAGTCGATGACGAAGTCGACACGGACACCACCCCCGCCACCACCGCAAACGCGGTGGAGGTCCAGGAGGGGCTGACCGAGCGGGAGCGCGAGATCCTCGCCTTCGAGCGCCAGGCGTGGCGGCACGCGGGCGCCAAGGAGCAGGCCATCCGCGACCGGTTCGAACTGTCCGCGACGCGCTACTACCAGCTGCTCAACGCCCTGCTGGACAACCCCGCGGCGCTTGAGCACGACCCCGTCCTCGTGGGGAGGTTGCGCCGCCTGCGCGGCAGCCGCGCCCGCGCCCGCGGACGCTGAAAGTCACCTGAAACAGGGGATTCCCCTATGGGGGCTTGACCGTGACGGTCGTACTGTTGGCGGCATGCGTAAGCGCTGGACCGCGATCGCGGTGGTGGGCCTGGTGGTGGCGGGCGTGGTTACCTGGGCCGTGTGGCCCAAGGATCCCGGCTACACCACCCGTGACGCCCGACTGCCCGTCAATGGCGTCACTTTGGACACGCGCCTCTATGTGCCAGAGGGTGCCTCCGCCACGAATCAGGTTCCCGCTTTGCTTTTCGGGCATGGCTTTGGGGGTACCCATCAAAGCGTTGCCACGGATGCCAAAGAGCTAGCCGGTCGGGGCTATGCCGTCCTGACGTGGTCGGCGCGGGGCCATGGCACAAGCACCGGTGAGATCCATCTGAACTCCCCGGATCACGAGGTCAAGGACGCGCAGGGCCTGCTGGACTGGCTGGCGACGCAGCCGTTCGTGCGCCTCGACGGCGCCGGCGACCCGCGCGTGGGTGTGCTCGGCGGTTCGTACGGTGGGGCGCTGGCGCTGCTGCTGGCCGGGCAGGACGCGCGGGTCGACGCGATCGCCCCCATGATTACGTGGAACGACCTGGGCAGGTCGCTGTTTGACGGCGGTGTGTTCAAGAAGGCGTGGGCCGGCATCTTCTTCGCCAGCGGCGTGGGTGGCGGTGCGGGCGGCATGGGAGCCGTCCCCGGCATCGACGGCGACAGCGACAGCGGTGGCGGCGGCGGCGACAGTGCCGGAACCGGTGGCGCGCAAGGCGGGCCGCGGCGGGGAGCGGCCGCGCTTGCCAATCCCGAATGTGGGCGGTGGGCGCGCGACGTCTGCGAGACCTACCTGCGGGTGGCCGCCGGCGGGCAGCTCGACGCCGACGCCAAGCGCCTGCTCGACGCGCGCAGCCCGGCCACGACGCTGAGCCGGATCACCGCGCCGACCCTGCTGATCCAGGGCGAGGCCGACTCGCTGTTCCCGCTGTCGGAGGCGGACGCCAACGCCCGCGGGATCAACGCCCCGGTGCGGATGGTGTGGTTCACCGGTGGCCACGACGGCGGCAACGGCCCGACGGCGGACCAGAACAGGGTCAAGTTCCTTATGCTGCAATGGTTCGACCACTATGTGAAGGGCACGGGCGACAAGCCGGGCGGCAGCTTCACTTACTCCCGCATGACCGGTCTCGACCCGGTGGAGCAGGGCCGGCTCGCCACCGGATTCCAGCACGAGTCCTACCCCGGGCTGGGCGGGTCGTCCACTTTGGACGTGGCGATACAAGGCCCGCCGCAGCAGATCGCGAACCCGCCCAACGGCACGCCCGCGGCGATCTCCTCGCTGCCCGGCGCCGGATCGCTGGGGTCGCTCATCAACGGTGTCGCCACCGAACTTCCCGGGCAGCACGGAAACTGGGTCTCCCAACCGGTCACGCAGTCGCTGAACGTCGTCGGCTCACCGACCGTGCGCATCCGCGCGGCGTCGCCGACCGGTGAGGCGACGCTGTTCGTCAAGCTCTACGACGTCGACCAGAACGGCCAGTTCAATCTCAGCAACGGCCTGCTGGCGCCGATCCACCTGACCGGGCTGCCGGCGGACATAGCCCAGGCGCAGCCGGTCACGGTGACGCTGCCCGCGATCGTGCGCAACATCGAGGAGGGGCACCGGCTCCGGGTCACCATCGCCAGCGCCGACCAGTCGTACCTGAGCCCGGCCGAGCCGATGCTGTACACGGTCGTCGCCGAGGGGGCCGTGACCCTGCCGCTGCTTCCGGTCACCCCGATCGCCACCGCCGACATCTTCTGGTTCTACCTGCTGATCGGACTCGTCGCGCTGCTCGTGCTCGGCGTCGCCGCCTTCATCGTGGTGGGCCGCATGCGCCACCGCCGCCTCGACCGCACCATCGTCGCCGAACACGAGGAAACCCCTTTGTTCGTAAGGGGTCTGCGCAAGGAGTACGGCAGTTTCGTCGCGGTCGAGAGCATCGACTTCACCGTCGAGCGGGGCCAGGTCGTGGGCATGCTGGGGCCCAACGGCGCGGGCAAGACGACGAGCTTGCGGGTCCTGATGGGGCTGACCCAGGCGACCGCCGGCGACGTGCTCATCTTCGGGCACCGCCTGGCGCCCGGAGCACCCGTGCTGTCGCGCATCGGCGCACTGGTCGAAGGGCCAGGCTTCCTGCCCCACCTCACCGGCGAGCAGAACCTGCGCGCGTACTGGCGGGCGACCGGCCGCCCGTTTGAGGACTCCCGGTTCGAGGAGGCGCTGGAGATCGCCGGGTTGGGCGACGCCATCGGGCGGCGGGTGAGGGACTACAGCCACGGCATGAAGCAGCGCCTGGCCGTCGCCCAGTCCATGCTCGGGATGCCCGAACTGCTGGTGCTCGACGAACCGACCGACGGCCTCGACCCGCCCCAGATCGCCGAGATGCGGCGGGTGCTGCAGCGCTACGCCACCGACGGCCGGGCGGTGCTCGTCTCCAGCCACCTGCTCGCCGAGGTCGAGCAGACGTGTACCCACGTCGTGGTGATGCACAAGGGTGTCGTGGTCGCCTCCGGCCCCGTCGCCGACATCGTCGGTGACACACCGACCACCGTCTTCGAAGTGTCCGATGTGGACATGGCGGAGAAGGTGCTCGACCGGTTCGCCGGCGTGACCTATGCGCCCGACGGCAACCGGACGCTCGTGGTGGAGCTGGGCGAGATCAGTCGCTCGAGCGCGATCGCCGCACTGGTACAGGCCGGGGTCGGCATCGACCGGGTGGCGCCGCGGCGCCGGCTCGAGGACGCATTCCTTGCCCTGGTGGGCACTTCGACGGTGGGGAGTGGCGACAGATGAGCGTCGACACCAAGACTGAAATCAAGGCCAAGGCCAACGGCGGCGCGGCGGGCTACAGCCCGACCCGGACTCTGACCTTCGCCACCGAGTTCGTGCGGCAGTGGCGCCGGCGCCGTACCCAACTGGCGCTTGGTTTTATGGTCCTTCTGCCCGTCATCCTGTTGGTGGCGTTCGAGTTCGGAGGGGAGGACGACGACGACGGCGGCGGCCGGGGGCAGTTCTCCGCGCTGGTCGACGTCGCCATCGCCGGCGGACTGAACTTCGCCCTCTTCGCCATCTTCGTCTCCTCGTCGTTCCTGCTCGTCGTCATCTTCGCGCTGTTCCACGGGGACACCATCGCCTCCGAGGCGAGCTGGGGGAGCCTTCGATACCTGCTGGCGGTACCGGTACCGCGGGCGCGGCTGCTGGGCATCAAACTGTCGGTGGCCATGACCTACTCGCTGCTGTCGGTGGCGATCATGACCGGCACGGCGCTCGCGCTGGGCACCCTGCGCTACGGCTGGCATCCGCTGCAGTCCGGGGTTTCCGCGGACGTGCCCGAGGGCGAGGGCGTGCTGCGCCTGCTCGGCGTGGCTGGATACATGTCGATCACCCTGCTGGTGGTGGCCGGCATCGCCTTCCTGCTGTCGGTCATGACCGACGCCCCGCTCGGCGCGGTCGGCGGGGCGGTGCTGCTGTTCATCGTCTCCAGCATCCTCGACCAGATCACGGCGCTGGGGGAGCTGCGCAACTTCCTGCCGACCCACTTCGTGCGCAGCTATCTGGGCCTGCTGACGACGCCCATCCAGTTCGACGGCATCGTCAAGGGCACCATCTCGGCCCTCGCCTACGCCGCCATCTTCTGGGGGATCGCCTTCTGGCGCTTCATGCGCAAGGACGTGACCAGCTAACGTAGTAGACTGCCGGATAAGTGCACTGTAGTATGAGTACACTGTAGTGGACGTGCAGTGTACTGGGGGTGCAGTGAATTTCGTCAACCGGGCGCGTGAGCTTGAGGTTCTGGAGAAGTGGTGGGCGAAACCGGGGCCGGGCATGGGCATGGTCTACGGCCGCAGGCGGGTCGGTAAAACCGCGCTGATAAGGGAGTTCGCCAGGGACAAGCGCGCGATCATCCACCTTGGCACGGGAGTGCCGCTCCAGGAGGAACTCGCCCGGTTGACCCGTGTCATGACCGTCCATGTCGGCCGGCGAGGCCGGGCCGTTGTGAACTGGGAAGAGGCGATCGAGATGATTGCCGAGGCGGCCCAACGCGAACCGATCCTGCTGGTGCTCGACGAATTCCCGGAGCTGCTCGCCAGCGATCCTCATATCGAGGCCAGGTTGCGTGCGGTGTGGGAAGAGGTACTGAGCGCGGAGGCGAAACTCAAGGTGCTGCTGACCGGCTCGGCCGTGCGCACCATGTGGTCGATGACCGAGGCCCGCAGGCCGCTGTACGGCCGATTCGATTTCTTCCTGCTTGTCCACCCGTTCAGGCCACATGAGGCCGCTTTGATGCTTCGCGATCTCAAGCCGGCCGAACGGGCTGTGGCGTGGGGTGTATGCGATGGCACGCCGCTGTACCTGTCTCACTGGGACCAGAGCGCAGGCATCGAGCAAAACATTCACGACTTGCTCTGCACGCCGGATGCTTTCCTCTACAACGAAGCGCGGCAGGTTTTGCTGACCGACGGGGTGGGCGGAGGGCTTACCAAACAGGTGCTAAGCGCCATAGCGCTGGGAAAGAACCGGCACTCCGAGATAGTCGACGTGGTGAAGGGCGATCGTCAGGTGGCACGCGTGCTCGATGACCTGGAGAGGCTGCGCCTGGTGGAGCGGGTGCTGCCGGTCACTGACGATCCACGGGCGCGAACCGGCCGGACCACCTACCGCATCGCGGACAACTTCCTGGCGTTCTGGCTGGCGGTGGTGGAGCGGAACTTGCAGGACATCGACTTCGGCTTGTCCGGCGAGGCCGCAAAGGCGATCAATAGGCGGATCGACGACTTCATGGGGTCGAGGTATGAGGAGGCGTTCCGGGATTACCTGCGGCGGACCGATGGGCACCGTGTCGGTCCTTATTGGACTCGCGGGGGTGCTCAGGTCGAGATCGACGCGGTCATGCTCGACACGGATGAGGTCGCGATCGCCGTGGGCGAGTGCAAGTGGCAGCAGAAGGTCAGCGGCGCGGAGCTGCGGACGAAGCTGTTGAGAGCGGCCCGCGTCCTGCCAAATGTGCTCGTCGAGCCGGAGGTCATCGTCTGTGCGCGGGACGAGGTGACCGAGGCTGAGCGGGTCCGGGCGGTGACAGCGATCGACATGTTTGGCTGACGTTTACCTGATTCTTACATTTACCATTTGCTCGCCTTACATCCCGGGACGAGTCTCGTCGCGCGAGTCGTTATACCGGGTCAGTCCGACCGAAGGCCGCCCCCATAGGAACGGCTGGCCCGTTTCCCTCCCCACAGGGCCGTGTGGGGCTGGTCTCACACCCTGGGATCCAGCCCCACATGGTGATCTAGAGTGCCGTAAAGTGAGGGAACAACTTAACAGCCTCATCCAGAGGGAGCTGAGGGATCGGCCCGATGAAGCTCCGGCAACCGGCCAGCACGGCTTGGTGCCAATTCCGACCGGACAGAGAGTCCGGAAAGATGAGAGGGATCATCATGACGCTCGCCGTTTCGTCTCCGCTTGGCCTTGCCTCGCCCGCCCGTGGGCTTGAGTGTCGCGGCTGCGGGGCCAGGTTTCCGCTCGCCGCCCAGCATGCCTGTTTCGAGTGTTTCGGCCCGCTAGAGGTCTGGTACGACACCGGCGAGCTGCGCAAGGTCACGCGGGAGCAGATCGAGTCCGGGCCGAAGAACATCTGGCGTTACGCCGCGCTGCTGCCGGCCGGGCAGGACGAGGCGCAGCGGGTCACGCTCAACCCGGGCCTCACGCCGCTGGTCAAGTCGCCGGCGCTCGCCGCCGAGCTGGGCATCGACGCGCCGGTCTGGGTGAAGGACGACTCGGCCAACCCCACCCACTCGTTCAAGGATCGGGTGGTGTCGGTGGCGCTGACCGCCGCCAAGGCGCTGGGCTTCACCCGCTACGCCTGCGCGTCCACCGGAAACCTTGCCAACTCCGTGGCCGCCCACGCCGCCCGTGCCGGTGCGCCGAGCGTCGTGTTCATCCCGTACGACCTCGAACCCGGCAAGGTGATCACGACGGCGGTCTACGGCGGCGGGCTTGTGGCGATCGAGGGTTCCTACGACGACGTCAACCGGCTCTGCGCCGAGCTTGTCGAGACCGACGAGTTCGAGGACACGGCATTCGTCAACGTCAACGTCCGGCCGTTCTACGCCGAGGGTTCCAAGACGCTCGGCTACGAGGTGGCCGAGCAGCTGGGGTGGCGCATCCCGGCGCAGGTGGTCATCCCGATGGCCTCCGGCGAGCTGCTCACCAAGATTGACAAGGCTTTCCAGGAGCTGGTCGAGATCGGCCTGGCGAGCGCTCCCGACGGCGGCTGGCGGGTCTTCGGAGCCCAGTCGCAGGGCTGCAACCCGATCGCGACGGCGCTCCATTCCGGTACCCCCGAAATAAAGCCGGTGAAACCGACGGGCATCGCCAAGTCGCTGAACATCGGCGACCCGGCGGCCGGCCTTTACGCCATCGAGTCGGTTAAGCGCACCAACGGGTGGATGGACTACGTGAACGACGACGAGATCCGCGACGGCATCTCGCTGCTGGCCCGCACCACCGGCATCTTCGCCGAGACGGCCGGCGGGGTGACGGCGGCGGTCACCGGCAAGCTCGTCGCCGCCGGCAAGCTGGACCCCAACCTCGAGACGGTGATCTTCAACACCGGCGAGGGTTTGAAGACCATCGATGCGGTGGCGGACCGGGTGGGCCCGACGCACCAGATCAAGCCATCCCTCAAGGCTGCCCGGGAGGCCGGTCTCATCAGCTAAATTCGGGTGCGCGGGGCTGCCCGCTCGGGCACGCTGGCGGTATGCGGCTCGACATCACGCCCGTCAAGGGCTCCGACGACACGGCCATCCGGGCGTGGTGTGAGGTGACCACGGCCGCCGTCAAGAGCGATACACCGCTGTGGCGGGTGCACACGCCGGAGATGGTCCGGGGCTGGATGGAGACGAACTATCCGGGCGACCACACCGAGGGCTTCCTGGCCCGCGCGGGCGGCCAGGCCGTG
>DASUXL010000206.1:0-79192 GCA_036377915.1 Candidatus Limnocylindrales bacterium | reverse complement strand
CCTCGCGCAGCGCGCCCGCCCACTCGCCGGTCGTCACCCCCACCGCGACGCACGCAAGCGTTGCGTCCATGAGGTTTTCGCCGCTCGACGCCGCGGAGCGCAGCCGCGCCAATGAAGCATCCACCTTGGACGCGTTGCGCGCGGATCGCCACTGCCGCACGGCGTCCGTCGCGTGCTGTTCGACCAACGGGTCGATCTGCTCGATCGCGTTGGCGCCGTTGAGCGGGGACGGTTCGGTCTCGGTGAACCTGTTGACTCCCACCACGGTGTCCTCGCCGGACTCCATCCGCAGCCGCCGCTGCGCGAGCGAGGCGACAAGCGCGGACTTCAGGTACCCCGATTCCACCGCCGCCACCGCACCGCCGCGCGCCAGCACCTCGTCAAGCTCGTGCCGCGCACCCTCCACAATGGACGCGACAAGCGCCTCCACCACATGCGATCCCTCGAACAGGTCCGGGTACTCCAGCAGATCGCTCTCGAACGCGAGCACCTGCTGCAACCGCAGCGACCACTGCTGATCCCACGGCCGCGGCAAACCCAGCGCCTCGTTCCACGCCGGCAACTGCACGGCCCGCGCCCGCGCGTCGCGCGACAGCGTCACGCCCAGCATCTCCAGCACGATGCGCTGCACGTTGTTTTCCGGCTGGGCCTCGGTCAGGCCGAGCGAGTTGACCTGCACGCCATAGCGCAGCCGCCGCTGTCTGGGATCGACGACACCGTACCGATCACGGGTGATCTCGTCCCAGAGCCGGGAGAAGGCGCGCATTTTTGCCATCTCCTCAACGAAACGTACCCCCGAATTAACAAAAAACGAGATCCGCTGGACGACATCGCCCATCCGCTCGGGCGGCACCTGCCCCGAATCACGCACACCATCGAGCACCGCGACCGCCGTCGCCAGCGCGAAACCCACCTCCTGCACGGGTGTCGCGCCCGCCTCCTGCAGGTGATAGGAGCAGATGTTGACCGGGTTCCACTGTGGACAGTGGCGCAGCGTCCACGCGATCACGTCGGTGGTCAGTCGCAGCGACGGCCCCGGCGGGAAGATGTAGGTCCCACGCGATAGATATTCTTTTATAACGTCATTTTGGGTGGTACCCACCAGGCGCGCCCAATCCGCCCCGTGCTCCTTCGCCACGGTGACATAGAGGGCAAGCAACCACATCGCGGTGGCGTTGATGGTCATGCTGGTGTTGGCCTTGCCGAGATCGATGCCGTCGAACAGCTTGCGCATGTCGCCCAGGTGCGCGATGGGCACGCCCACCCGGCCCACCTCTCCGGCGGCCAGCTCCGCGTCGGGGTCGTACCCGGTCTGCGTGGGCAGGTCGAAGGCGACCGACAGCCCGGTCTGGCCCTTGGCCAGGTTGCGCCGGTAAAGCTCGTTGCTGGCCGTGGCGCTGGAGTGCCCCGCGTAGGTCCGCATGACCCACGGCCGGTCCCGCTCTGGAAGGCGCGGCTGCATACCCTGAGGATAAGTTACCGGCAGGTCACCACCGGCAGTGAAAATGCCCACTCGCCTGCCCCTCCTATACTCCGACGCGTGACAGATCTCGCGATCAGTGTGGAGGGACTTCACAAGAGCTACGGCTCGACTGAAGCTGTGGCCGGGGTCGACCTAGCGGTCAGCCACGGAGAAGTCTTCGCGCTTCTCGGTCCGAACGGGGCGGGCAAGACGACGACCGTCGAAATCCTTGAAGGATTTCGCAAGCGGGACAAGGGAAACGTCTCCGTGCTCGGGAAGGACCCGGCGCACACCGATGCCGCCTGGCGCCAGCGCATCGGCATCGTGCTGCAGGGTACGGGCGAGTTCGACGAGTTGACCGTGGGCGAGGTGGTTCGGCATTTCGCCCGGTTCTACCGCAACGCCGCCGATCCCACCGAGGTGATCGACCGGGTGGGCCTGACCGAGAAGGTGCGTGCCCGCACGCACACGCTCTCCGGCGGGCAGAAGCGCCGCCTGGACGTGGCGCTGGGCATCGTCAACCAGCCCGAGCTGCTGTTCCTGGACGAGCCGACGACCGGCTTCGACCCGGCGGCGCGCCGGGAGTTCTGGCAGGTCATCAACGACCTCGCGCACAAGGGGACGACCATCGTGCTGACCACGCACTACCTGGAGGAGGCCGAGGTGCTCGCCGACCGGGTCGCGGTCATCAATCACGGCAAGGTTGTCGAGATCGCCACACCGGCCGAGCTGGGCGGGCGCAACAAGGCGAGGGCGACGGTGGCGTGGCGCGACGGCAAGGAGGAGACCGACGAGCCGACCGCGGTGGTGCAACGCCTTGCGGCGCATTACAAGGGCGAGGTCCCGGAGCTGATCGTCAAGCGGCCCACGCTTGAGGACATCTACCTGAAGATGATTGGGGAGCGCTGATGGATCTCGCTCTGGCGCAGGGCAACATCGAGCTCAAGCAGTTTTTCCGGACCCGCGAGTCGCTGGTCTTCACCCTGCTCTTCCCGATCATGCTCATGGTCATCTTCGGTTCGATCTTCAAGAATGTTCCGATCGCCCCGGGCGTGACGCTGTCGCAGTACTTCGTCACCGGCATGATCGCCTCCGGCTACCTGGCGACCGGCTTCCAGAACCTGGCCATCACCATCCCGATCGAGCGGGATCGCGGTGTCCTCAAGCGGTACAGGGCGACGCCCATGCCCAAGTGGGTCTACTTCGCGGGCAAGGCGACTTCGGTCGTGGCACTCGCCGTCGTCGCCACCGTCCTGCTGCTGATCGTGGCGGTGCTGTTCTACGACATCAACCTTCCGTCCACGGCCGCGAAGTGGGGCACGTTCGCGTGGGTCTCGATCCTTGGCCTGATCTCGTTCGCGCTGCTGGGCGTCGCGATGTCGAGCGCGGCTCGCACCGGCCGTTCCGCGCCGGCCGTGGTGACCCCGATCGCGTTGGTACTCCAGTTCACCTCGGGCGTGTTCTTCGAATACAACGAACTGCCGCAATGGATGCAGCAGTTCGCCGCGATCTTCCCGCTCAAGTGGGTGACCCAGGGCCTGCGGTCGGTGTTCCTGCCGGAGTCCTTCGCCGCCAACGAGGTCGCGGGCTCGTTCGAGCTGGGCAAGACCGCGATCGTGCTCGGGGCATGGTGCATCGGCGGGTTGATCCTGTGCCTGCTCACCTTCCGCTGGACCACCAAGCGAGACGGTTAGTAACTGTAGAAACCCTTGCCCGACTTGCGTCCGAGCTCTCCCGCGGTCACCATCCGCTGGAGCAGCTCGGGCGGGAAGAACTTCGGGTCGCCGGTGTCGGTGTAGATGTTGCGGGCCGCGTGCATGAGGATGTCGACCCCGGTCAGGTCGGTCGTCGCCAGCGGCCCCATCGCGTGCCCGAAGCCGAGCTTGCACGCGACGTCCAGATCCTCCGGGCTCACCACTCCCGACTCGACGAGCTTGACCGCCTCGACGACGAGCGCCGTGATCAGCCGCGTCGTGACGAACCCGGCTATATCCCGGTTCACCACGATGCACGTCTTGCCGATCCCTTCGGCGAACACCCTTGCCGCGGCAAGCGTCTCATCGCTTGTGCGGTGTCCCCTGACCAATTCACAGAGCTTCATCATGGGTACCGGTGAGAAGAAATGTGTGCCCACAACCTGCTCCGGCCGCTGGGTCACCGCGGCGATCTGCGTGATCGGTATTGCCGACGTGTTTGTCCCCAGGACCGCCTGCGGCTTGCACACCCGGTCGAGCTGGCGGAAGACCTCCTGCTTGACCTCAAGCTTCTCGAAGACGGCCTCGATGACGACGTCGGCGTCGGCCGCCGCCTCGATCTCGGTGGTCGGGGTGATCCGGCCCAGGATCGGCTCAGGGTCGTCGATGGTCCCCTTCGCCGCGAACTTCTCCAGCGACTTGCGGATCGACGCCATGCCGCGGGCCGTCGCCGCGGCGTCGAGGTCGCGCAGCGTGACCTCCCACCCGGCCTGCGCCGCGACCTGGGCGATGCCCGCGCCCATGAGCCCCGCACCGACAACTGAAAGCCTCTTCGCCATACCGCACAGGCTAATCGCACGTTAAGTTCGCAGTCTTCCCAGCCCCCGAAACGGACATACCGTTCGTAATGTCGAACGTACGATTGAAAGGGTTCGCGAAAGCCCTTCTAAATGCCAAACTGTGGCCATGGCACTCGTCGGCCCGTTGATCGCAATGGTGATGATCGCGGTGATGGCCGTGCTGCTGCACCGCAGCTTGCGCGCCTCCGAGCCCGAGCCTGAGCCGGCGCCGGCCGCGACGGAGCCGGTCGAGCCCAGGGCGCGGGATCTCACCGACACCGGCTCGATGCCGGACGACTACGGCCTGCTGGCTCCGGCGGCCGTGACCCGTACCCGCGCCGATGCGCTGCTCGTCAAGGAGCAGCTGCGCGGCGCCGGGATCCGTTCCACACTCGCCAACACCGCCGACGGGCAGGTGCAGGTACTGGTCTTCGGCGATCAGGTTGTCCGCGCCCGCCGCCTGGTCGGCTGGTCCGGCCAGAAACCCTGACGCATTGCCGCCGCCGGCGTTTCGGCTCGTCGATCTTGCAAACACGCTCTTCGTTTGCAAGATCGATCCTGGCGAATCGTCGGCTCCATGGGCGGCAATGCCTGCGCGTTGCTTCGCACGCGCTCAGAGACACAGCCTCAGAAGCCGTAGACGGGGTCGGCGGGCGCTTCGGCGCGCGTGACTTCCACGCCCAGCGAGCGCAGGTCGCCCACGAAGTTGGGGTAGCCGCGGTCGATGTGGTGGACGGCGCGGATCGTGGTGACGCCGTCGCCGCACAGGCCCGCGATGACGAGCCCGGCCCCGGCGCGGATGTCGGAGGCGGTGACCTCGGCCGAGGAGAGCTTGTCCCGCCCGCGCACGGCCGCGTGGTGCCCCTCGATGTGGATGTCGGCGCCCAGCCGCTTGAGTTCCTCGGCGAACATGAAGCGCCCGTCGAAGATGTTCTCGGTGATCAGTGACAGGCCGTCGGAGATCGAAGCCATGCCGATCGCCATTGGCAGCAGGTCGGTGGCGAACCCGGGGAACGGCAGTGTCCGGATATCGGTCGCCCGTGGCCGGTCCGTCATCCGCACCCTGAACGAGTCCACGCCGTGGTCGACCTGCCCGCCCGCGTGGGCGACCTTGTCGAGGGCGATCTCGAGCCAGCGCGGGTCGACGCCGTGCACGGTCACGTCCCCGCGGGTCATCGCCGCCCCGAACGCCCACGTGCCGGCGACGATGCGGTCGCCGATGGTGGCGTGGGTGACCGGCTGCAGCGCGTCAACGCCGCGCACCACCAGCTCTGACGTGCCCGCGCCTTCGATGTCGGCGCCCATCGCGATGAGCATGCGGCAGATGTCGACGATCTCGGGCTCGCGCGCCACGTTGTCGATGACCGTTGTCCCGCGGGCGAGCACCGCCGCCATCACCAGGTTCTCGGTCGCGCCGACGCTGGGGAAGTCGAGGCTGATTTTGCCGCCGTGCAGGCCGTCGGGGGCGGTCGCCACCACGAACCCGTGCTCGCTGTGGATCGTGGCGCCCAACTTGGCCAGCCCGGCCACGTGCATGTCCAGGCCGCGGGAGCCGATGGCGTCCCCGCCGGGGTGGGCCACGCGGACCTCTCCGCAGCGGGCAAGCAGCGGGCCGAGCACGCAGATGGAGGCGCGCAGCCGGCGGACCAGGTCGTAATCGGCTTCAGGGTGTAGCCGATCGGGGACCTGTACGCGTACCAAATCATCATCAAAGTCCACGGAGGCACCGAGCCGCCGCAGTACCTCGCCCATCAGCGCGATGTCGGTTATGCGCGGGATGTTGGTGATTGTCGATGTACCGGTGGCGAGCAGGGCCGCCGCCATCAGTTTGAGCGCCGAATTCTTGGCACCGACAACGGTCACCTCACCGGCGAGCCGCACTCCACCCGTCACCCGGATCACGTCCACGTCAGTGATGCTAGGCGCTGTCAGTAGGCTGCTCGTCATGGCCGTTCACCTCACTCGCATCTACACCAGGACCGGCGATGCCGGTACGACCGCACTCGGCAACGGTGATCGTGTACCCAAAACGGATCCACGCATAGCGGCGTACGCCGATGTTGATGAGTGCAATGCGGCGATCGGCGCCGCGCTCGCGCTTGGCAACTTAGCCGATGATGTGCGTTCTGTCCTGACGACGGTGCAGAACGATCTGTTCGATGTGGGCGCCGACCTGTGCAATCCCCTCACCCCTGACCCCAAATACGCACCCTTGCGGGTGACCGATGACTACGTCACGCGCCTTGAGGGCCACTGCGACGAGTTCAACGCGCGATTGTCCAAACTGGATTCATTTATCCTGCCGGGGGGAACGCCGGGTGCCGCTTTGCTGCACGTGGCGCGCACGATCGCGCGGCGCGCCGAACGCGCGGCATTCTCCCTGCTGGAGGCGGATGGGGAGCGCACGAGCAAGCTTCCGGCACAATATCTCAACCGCCTCTCCGATCTGCTGTTCATCCTGGCTCGCGTGGCGAACTCGGATGGGCGAAACGACGTAAAATGGGTTCCCGGCGCAAACCGATAAAGCCTCATATAACGTAATTCGGGTGACGGCGATCATCGCGGAAGGGCTGGTCAAGCACTACGGCGACGTCAAGGCGCTCGACGGACTCGACCTGAACGTGCCCCAGGGGACCGTGCTCGGGCTCCTCGGCCCCAACGGCGCCGGCAAGACGACCTGCGTGCGGATCCTGACCACCCTGCTGGTCCCCGACAGTGGCCGGTGCGAGGTCAACGGCATCGACGTGCTCCGCGAGCCCGACGCGGTGCGCCGCATCATCGGCGTGAGCGGGCAGTATGCGGCGGTCGACGAGTACCTCACCGGCTACGAGAACCTGGAGATGATCGGCCGGCTCTATCACCTCGGCAAGCGCAAGGCCCGCGAGCGCGCCGAGGACCTGCTGGACCGCTTCGACCTGACCGACGCCGCCAAGCGCCCGGTCAAGACCTACTCCGGGGGGATGCGCCGCCGCCTCGACCTGGCCGGCGCGCTTGTCATCTCCCCGCCCGTGATCGTGCTCGACGAGCCGACCACCGGACTCGACCCGCGCGGGCGCCTCGGCATGTGGGACGTGATCAGCGAGCGCGTCCGGGCCGGTTCGACCCTGCTGCTGACCACGCAGTACCTGGAGGAGGCGGACCAGCTTGCCGACGACATCGTCGTCATCGACCATGGGCGTGCCATCGCCCACGGCACCCCGGACGACCTCAAACGTGAGATCGGCGGCGAGCGCCTGGAGGTGGTGGTGGGCAACCGGGCCGAGGCCGAGACGGCACGGCAGATCCTGACCGAGGTGTGCGCCGCGGAGGCGAGCGTCGACGACGATGCGCACCGGGTTGTCGCTCCGGTGACCCGCGCGTCGTGGGCGCTGATCGAGGCGGTGCGGCGCCTCGACGCGGCCGGGATCGAGCCGGTCGACATCGGCATCCACCGGGCGAGCCTTGACGACGTGTTCATGACCTTGACGGGGGCGCATGTATGACGGCGGCGATCCATGACGGCTGGGTGGTTGCCAAGCGCAACCTCATCAAGATCAAACGCATCCCCGACCTGCTGATCTTCTCCACCATTCAGCCGATAATGTTCGTGCTGCTCTTCGCGTACGTCTTCGGCTACGCCATCCCGACCCAGGGTGTCAGTTACCGCGAATACCTCATGCCCGGCATCTTCGTGCAGACCGTCGCGTTCGGCTCCGCCATCACCGCCCTCGGCCTCGCCGAAGACCTGCAGAAGGGCATGGTCGACCGGTTCCGCTCGCTGCCCATGTCCCGCGCGGCGGTGCTGCTGGGCCGCACCACCTCCGACTTGATCAATAATGGCTTCGTCGTCGTGGTCATGTCGCTGACCGGCCTGATCGTGGGATGGCGCATCCACAACGGGGTTTTGAAGGCCATTTGGGGGTACCTGTTACTGCTCGCCTTCGGCTATGCGATGAGCTGGATCTCCGCCTACATCGGGCTTTCCGTGCGTTCGGTGGAGGTGGCCCAGAGCGCCGGCTTCATCTGGCTTTTCCCGGTGACGTTCCTGTCGAACGCGTTCGTGCCCACCGACAACATGCCCACGTTCCTGCGCACCATCGTGGACTGGAACCCGATCTCGTCGATGGTCCTGTCGCTGCGGCTGCTGTTCGGCAACGCGGGCCAGGAGACCGGCACCGGCTTCCCCGCCGAACATCCCTACCTGCTTGCGGTGGGCTGGATCGTGCTGATCCTCATCGTCTTCGTGCCGCTGTCGATCGCCAAGTACCGCAAGGCCGCCTCACGTTGAGTACGGGGTGACCGACTCCAGCCAGGAAAGAAAACCAGTGACCGTATGCCGGGCCATCGCCACCTCGACGATGTCCTGATCCGCCTTGCAGCGCAGCACCAGCCACTCCACCGGTACCAGCAAAGCCTCCTCGGCCGTCGGCGAGCGGCGGCTCTCCACCGTCAGGGTGCGGCGCGACAGGCGACGGCGCGGGCCGGGGGCGAGGCTGAACAGCCTGTACCAGCGCAGCTCATCGCCGCGGAAAAGCGCGAACCCGGGTGCCCAGCCCCTGCCCTGCCGCTGGTTCAAGCGGAAGTACAGCTCGACTGTGCCCCGGGTCCGGGCGAAGAACTCCCGCCGCCCGAACAGGGCGGCCATGAGCACAAGCAGAACGATGAGACCAACCGCAACGATCTCCAGTAGCCTCATCGTCCGCTGCGATCTCCTTACTTGCCGGCCAGCGGGGTCGCGCTTTCGGCAAGCACCGTTACACCCTCGCTGGTCACGGAGAGGAAGCCGCCGTTGACCTCGTAACCGAGTTCTTTGCCGTCCTCCAGCTTGATCCGCACCTCTCCCGGGTGGGCGAGCTGGCCGAGCAGCGGGGCGTGCCCGGGCAGCACGCCCAGGTCGCCCTCGGTGGTGCGGGCGATGAGCATCTCCGCGTCACCGCTCCACACCCGCTCCTCGACGGCGACGACCTCGACCTTCAGGCGTCCGGCCATTACTTCGTCAACTCCCGGTAGTTGCGCTCCAGGTCGTCGAGCCCACCGCACATGAAGAACGCCTGCTCGGGGTAGGAGTCATACTCGCCCTGGGCGATCTTCTTGAACGCCTCGACCGTCTCCTTGATCGGCACGGTCGAGCCCTCGACGCCGGTGAACTGCTTGGCGGCGTACGTGTTCTGCGACAGGAAGCGCTCGATCCGCCGCGCCCGCGCCACGGTGAGCTTGTCCTCTTCGGACAGCTCGTCCATGCCCAGGATCGCGATGATGTCCTGCAGGTCGTTGTACTTCTGCAGGATCCGCTTCACCTCGGAGGCGACGAAGTAGTGCTCGGCACCCACGATCTCCGGTGCCAGGATCCGGGAGCTCGACGCCAGCGGGTCCACCGCCGGGTAGATGCCCTTGTCGGACACCTTGCGCTCCAGGTTGGTGGTCGCGTCGAGGTGGGCGAAGGTGGTGGCCGGCGCCGGGTCGGTGTAGTCGTCGGCGGGCACGTAGATCGCCTGGAGCGAGGTGATCGCGCGGCCGCGGACCGAGGTGATCCGCTCCTGCAGCTCACCCATCTCGTCGGCGAGGTTGGGCTGGTATCCCACGGCGCTGGGCATGCGGCCCAGCAGCGTCGAGACCTCCGAGCCCGCCTGGGTGAACCGGAAGATGTTGTCGATGAACAGCAGCACCTCCTGGCCCTGGACGTCGCGGAAGTACTCGGCCATGGTCAGCGCGGACAGGGCGACCCGCAGACGCGTGCCGGGCGGCTCGTCCATCTGGCCGTAGACCAGCGCGGTGTCCTGGATAACGCCGGCCTCGGTCATCTCGTGGATGAGGTCGTTGCCCTCACGGGTCCGCTCCCCCACGCCGGCGAAGACCGAGGTACCGCCGAAGTTCCGGGCCACACGGATGATCATCTCCTGGATGAGCACCGTCTTGCCCACGCCCGCGCCGCCGAACAGGCCGATCTTGCCACCCTTGACGTACGGTGCGAGCAGGTCGATCACCTTGACGCCGGTCTCCAGCATCTCGGTCTTGGGCTCCAGGTCGGCGAAGGCCGGAGGCTTGCGGTGGATGCCCCACCGCTCGTTGACCTCAAGCTTCTCGCCCGGCTTGAGGTTGAGGCACTCGCCGATCACGTTGAACACGTGGCCCTTGGTGGCGTCGCCCACCGGCACCGTGATCGACTCACCGGTGTCGCGCACCTGCGCGCCGCGGACCAGGCCGTCCGTCGGCTGCATCGAGATCGCCCGCACCACGTTGTCGCCAAGGTGCTGCGACACCTCAAGGGTCAGGATCTTGGCACCCTCGGCGAGGGTCACGTCCACCTTGAGCGCATTGAAGATCGCGGGCATCGCGTCGCGCGGGAACTCCACGTCCACGACCGGGCCGATGACCCGGACGACCCGCCCTACACCGGTCTTGGTTTCAGCCGTAGCAGTCATCGTTATTCACTCCCCGCCGCCGCGAGCGCGTTCACGCCGCCGACGATCTCACTGATTTCCTGGGTGATCGCGGCCTGGCGGGACGAGTTCATCTCCCGCGTCAGCCGTTTGATCATGTCTTCCGCGTTGTCGGTCGCGCTCTTCATGGCCCGGCGGCGCGCCGCCGACTCGCTTGCCGCCGCGTCCAGCAACGCCGCGTAGATCCGCGTGTTGATGTACTTGGGCAGCAACGCGTCCATCAGCTCCCCGGCCTCCGGCTCGTACTCGTACGCCGGCAGGATGATGTCGGCCTCCTCGGCCGTCCGCTCCTCCACCTGCAACGGTGCGAACACCTTCGCGTCGGGGCGCTGTGTCATCAAGGATACGAACTGCGTGTAGACGATGTGCAGTTCGTCGACGCCGTCGATGCCGTCCGGACCGGGCGGCTCATCGGTCTCCCGAAGGAACGCCTCGATCAGGGTCTCGCCCACCCGCTGCGCGTCGGTGAAGCGCGGCTGCTCGGAGAAGCCGCTCCACGACGCCGCGATCTCCCGATTGCGGAACCTGTAGTACGTGATGCCCTTGCGGCCGATTACATACAGCGCGGTCTGCTTGCCCTCGGCGCGCAGCTTGGAGATCAGCTCCTCGGCGGTGCGGATGGTGTTGGCGTTGTAGCCGCCGCACAATCCCCGGTCGCTCGTGATCACCAGTACGCCCGCCCGGGTCACCGACTCCTTCTGGGCAAGCAGCGGGTGCTCGCCACGGGTGTTGGTCGCCAGGGCGGTGAGCACGCCGGTGATGGCGTTGGCGTACGGCAGCGAAGCCGCCACCCGCTCCTGCGCCTTGGCGATGCGGCTCGTCGCCACCAGCTCCATCGCCTTGGTGATCTTTTTCATGGAGGTGGTGGCGCGGATCCGCCGCCGCAGAACCCTTACCTGACCGGCCATGGCTTACTTCTTCTTCGGCACGATGCGGGTCACGGTCTCCGAAGCCTCGGCCGCCTCACGGGCCGCAGCCTCCTCGTCGTGCACGTTCATCGTGTCCTCGGCCGCGAGGAACATCTGCTTGAACTTGGTGATCGCCGCGTCGAGGGAGGCGATGATGTCGTCGTTCCAGGTACCGCCGGCGATCGCGTCGAGCGTCTCCTTGTGGGAGTGGCGCATGTAGCCCAGGAACTCCGACTCGAACCGGCGGATCTCACCCACCGGCACGTCGTCGACCTTGCCTTCGGTCCCGGCCCACAGCGAAACCGCCTGCTCCGGCATGGCTACCGGCGCGTTGTTCTGCTGCTTGAGCAGCTCGACCAGGCGGGCACCGCGGTCCAGCTGGGCCCGTGACGCCCTGTCCAGGTCGGAGGCGAAGGCGGCGAACGCCTCCAGCTCACGGAACTGGGCCAGGTCCAGCCGCAGGCGGCCGGTCACCTTGCGCATCGGGGTGGGCTGGGCGGCGCCACCGACGCGGGACACCGAGGTGCCCACGTTGATCGCCGGCCGTACCCCCGAGTTGAACAGACCTTCCTCCAGGAAGATCTGGCCGTCGGTGATGGAGATGACGTTGGTCGGGATGAACGCCGCGATGTCACCGGCTTTGGTCTCGATGATCGGCAGGCCGGTCATCGAGCCCGCGCCAAGCTCGTCGGAGAGCTTCGCGCACCGCTCCAGCAGGCGCGAGTGCAGGTAGAAGACGTCACCGGGGTACGCCTCGCGGCCCGGCGGGCGGCGCAGCAGCAGGGACACGGCGCGGTACGCCTCGGCCTGCTTGGACAGGTCGTCGAAGACGATCAGGACGTGCTTGCCGGCGTACATCCAGTGCTGGCCGATGGACGAACCACAGTACGGCGCAAGGTATTTGAAGCCCGCGGGGTCGGAGGCGGGCGAGTCGACGATGGTGGTGTACTCCATCGCGCCGGCCTGCTCCAGCGTGCCCCGCACCGCGGCGACCGTGGAGTCCTTCTGCCCGATCGCCACGTAGATGCAGCGGACCTGCTTCTTCGGGTCGCCGGAGCGCCAGTTGTCGCGCTGGTTGATGATCGCGTCGAGGGCGACCGAGGTCTTGCCCGTCTTGCGGTCACCGATGATCAGCTGGCGCTGGCCGCGGCCGATCGGGGTCATCGAGTCGATCGCCTTGATGCCCGTCTCAAGCGGCTCGTGCACGCTCTTGCGCACCATCACGTTGGGCGCCTGCAGCTCCAGCTCGCGGAAGCCCTCGTTGGCGATCTCGCCGAGGCCGTCGATCGGCTGGCCGAGCGGGTTCACCACGCGGCCGAGGAAGCCGTCACCGACCGGCACCGAAAGCACGCGGCCGGTGCGCTTGACCGTCTGGCCCTCCTCGATGCCGGCGAACCGGCCCAGGACGACGACACCGATCTCGCGGATGTCGAGGTTCAGGGCGACGCCAAGGGTGCCGTCCTCAAACTCCAGCAGCTCGTTGGCCATGGTCGAGGGGAGGCCCTCGACGTGGGCGATACCGTCACCGGCGTCGGTGACGACACCGACCTCCTCACGGGTGATCTCGGGCGTGTAGGAGGAGACGAAGCGCTCAAGCGCTCCGCGGATCTCCTCGGAAGAGATGGTCAGCTCGGCCATCGTTATACGTCCTTTGCTACTTCGCCGCGAGGGCGTTGCGAACTGTGGAAAGTCGTCGGGCGACGGTTCCGTCGTACAGGTCTGAGCCGACGCGCACGCTCAGGCCACCAAGGACCGCCGGGTCCACGGTGATCTTGAGCGATACCTGCCGGCCGTACTTGGCGGCAAGGCTAGCCGAAAGCCGGCCCTCCTCCGCCTCGGTCAAGGGTTCGGCCGCCGTGACATACGCGATGTCGGCCTCGCGCCGCGCGGCCGCCAGCTCCACCAGGCGGGACAGCCCGCTGCTGAAGGCACGGCCACCGAACCCGTGGACCGCTTGCTCGGCAAGGCGGACCGTCACCGGCTTGGCCTTGCCGTCGAGCAGCTGGCGCACCAGCTCGGTGCGGCGCTCCGGCGAGGTCGACGTGTCGCCGACCACGGAGGCGAGCTTCGGGTCCCCGGCGACGATCTGCCCGAACCGGAACAGCTCGTCCTCCACCTCCGACAGCTCACCCGAGCGCTCCGCGCTGACCAGCAGCGCGTCGACGCCCAGCCGTTCGGCCGCGTCGAGTAGTTCCGACGGAGCCGACCAGCGGCCACGGGCGAGTCCGGCCAGCAGCGCGGTCGCCTCCTCGCCCAGCTTGCCCTGCAGCAGGCTGGACACGAGCGCGGCGCGGTCGTCGGCGCTGCGGGACGGGTCCGACAGGGCGCGCCGCAGCCGCGGCTCGCGAGCCAGCAACCCGGCGAACGCCAGGATCTCATCGGCGACGCCGATGCTCACCTCACGCCCGTCCAGGGCAGCCCGCGCCGCCGCATACGACTCCCGGCTTGCCGCCTGCATCACTTTGCCCCGGCCGTCTCAAGCTCGGAGAGGAACCGCTGCACGGTGCCCTTACGCCGCGCCTCGTCGGCGAGCGACTCACCGACGATCTTGCCGGCGAGGTCGACCGCGAGCGTGCCCATCTCGGAGCGAAGCTCCCGGACGATCGCCGCCCGCTCACCGGCGAGCGCGTCACGACCGGCCGCGATGATGCGGTCGGACTCTTCCCGCGCCTTCGCCAGCACATCCTGCCGGATGCCCTCGGCGTCGGCCCGGGCCTCGTCGCGGATGCGAGCCGCCTCGGTCCTGGCCTCGGCGAGCTGCGCCTTGTACTGGTTGAGAAGCTCGCTCGCTTCGGCTTGCGCCTTCTCGGCGCGCTGGATGCCACCCTCGATCGCGTCCACCCGCGCCTTGAAGGTCGACTCCATCCTGGGGAAGACGAACTTCATCAGCACCCAGCACAGGACTGCGAACGAGATACCGCCGATGACCAGCTCCTGCCAGATCGGCACGATCGGGTTCGGGGTGTGTGGCTCTTCTTGGGCCGCTAGAAAGCGCAGCATTTCGGGTTCCTCCCGCGGTCAGGGAACGACGGTCAGAGATCGCCTTGCCAGAGGAAGCCGAAGGCGATGCCGAACAGGGCAAGCGCCTCGATTACCGCCATGCCAAGGAACAGGTTGGGACGGTTCAGGCCGGCGGTCTCCGGCTGGCGAGCCGTCGCCTGGATGTACGCCGCAAAGACAAGGCCGACACCGATGCCGGGGCCGATGGCCGCGAGACCGTAACCAACGGCCGCAAGGCTGCCTACCACCATTTGTTTCTCCTCTAGTTGGGCCGCGTGATTTTTCACGCAACGTTTGATCGGCTAAACGAAGATCAGTGCTCTTCCGCGAGCGACGATTGCAGGTAACTACTGGTCAGCAGCACGAAGACATACGCCTGCAGCAGCGCGACCAGAGTCTCGAACAGGGTCAGGAGCACCGTCATGCCCCACGACAGGACAGAGATCGGCGCCACCAGGCCACCGGCGTTGAGCAGCGCGAAGCCGCCGAGCGTGAAGACGAGAAGCATCATGTGGCCGGCGAACATGTTGGCGAACAACCGCAGCGACAGCGTGAACGGCCGCATGAGGAACACCATGATGAACTCGATCGGCGTCAGCAGGACGTACATCGGCCACGGCACGTTGGGCGGGAAGAGGCTTATCTTCAGGAACTTGCCAAGGCCGTGCGACTTGACGCCCCAGTAGAGGTAAAGCACATATGTGATGAGCGCCAGCATCACCGGGAAGGCGATGTGCGAGTTGGGCGAGATCTGAAGCAGCGGGATGAGGGCGAACATGTTGGTGACGGCGATGAACACCAGCAGCGTGGTCAGGTACGGCGCGAAGCGCACACCCTCGTGGCCGATCACCTCTTTGGCGATGCCGTCCCGGCTGAACCCATAGATCGACTCGGCCAGCCACTGCATGCGGCCCGGGACAATCTTGGGGTTCCTGTAAGCGATGAGGAAGAAAATGATGATCAGGGCGATGGCCAACCAGACCATCAGCATCATCTTCGTCAGCCAGTCGATCCCGAAGAGGCCCGGAGGAAAGAATTCGTCCACGCTGGGCGGCCACGGCGGGTCTTCCAAGCTAAGGACGGAGGCTACTTTGCTCACCGTGCCCCTCTCTTTCGTCAAGGACTAAACCTGCGCATGACCAGGTAGATTCCGCCCACCGCGCCGATGATCACACCGGCCGCTATCGGCACCCGGCCCAGGTGCAGCCACCGGTCGATCAGCCAACCGACGCCACCCCAGACCGCCATGCCTGATAGCAGGTAGCCGACCGCCACCCAGCCGTCACTTCCCCCCGGCGATTGCGGGGGTTTTTGAGGCTGGTTACCGGCCATGACGCGGCGAACAATATCAGCCCTCAGAGTGACCGGAGCAGGCGCCCCCCGCTCCACTCAAGATCGATATTGGGTAACCGCGTCGTACCGCTATGGGCAAGGCCACTGTACTTTTGGCTCTCACCATGCACACAGTCGCGGCGGCCGGATGTGAGCCACGTAGCACCGACACCGGTGGGGCCGGTGGTGTGCACGGTCGTGGTCGACAGTCCGGTCAAGCTCGAGAATGAAGACAAAATGGCCGGGACAGTGCGATATCGCTGCGAGTCTCCGGGCGCCGAGACTCTGACTCTCAAGGTAAGGCTTGAGCGCAAGGACAAGTGACCGTTGGCACAATGCGGTTCAATGCGCTACTTCGAATCACTTAAGTCCACGTATGGGATCTTGGCGTGGGCGATCCACCACGCCTGCGCCACAATCCACATCAGGGCGGCGCCGGCCACGCCGAACACCATGGGCGGCAAGCCCTCCCAGCCTTGTACCGCGCTGAGCACGAGAATGAGGGCGTAAAGCTTGAGCGAGTAGGCGGTCAGCGCGCCCACCATCATCAGGTTCCGGTTGATCCGTTCCAGCCCGACGATGAGAGACGTCGACAGGGTGTAGGCGACGGCGATGAACGCCACGCCCGCGGCGGCACCCGCGGCACCGGCCGGTCCGGAGTGGAGTGCGCCGCCGATGGCGCCCACGGCGGCGAGCACCGCCGAGGCGGCGAGCATGAAAGGCAGGAACTTCATCACTTTCCAGTCAAAATCTTTGCAAGGGGTACCACAGAGGCCTGAATCTCATCGGCAACGCGGCCAAAAACCTGGTCGCCCCGGCCCCACGGATCATCGAGATCGTCCCCGCTCGCCGGTGGCCGCCCGTCGCGCACGGTGTCGACCGCCCGGACGAGTGCCACCCCGCGCTCGTAGACCGGCTCGGGGAGAGTCGCCGGGTCGACCTCCTTGATGAGGCGGCCGAACTCGCCGAGTACGAACGTTTTGGCGGCGGCGTCGGGGCGCAGCGCCGTCACATACTCCGACTGGTCGGCGGTGGCGGTCAGCACCAGGTCGGCGGCGTCGATGTGCTCGGCGCGAAGCTTGCGCGCGGCAAAGCCGTCCGGGTCGCCGCCGCGGGAGCGGACCTGCCGCGCGGCGGGCGGGTTCATCTCCTCGCCCTCGTGCCAGCCGCCCGTGCCGGCGGAGTGGGAAAGCACGTCGTCGGTCTGGCCGAGGGCGGAGGTCAGCAGCCGCTCCGCCATCGGGGAACGGCAGATGTTCCCCATGCATACATGAAGCACGATGAAGGGTGGCATCACTCGTCGACCTCGCCAACCACTTCGCGGATCTGGTCGGTCGAGACCGCCCCCGCGCGCACGATCCTGGGCCGGTCGCCGGTCAGGTCGACGATCGTCGACGGTACCGGGCTGGGGCACTCGCCCGCCTCCAGGTACACGCTCACCTTGTAGCTGAGCTGCTCGCGCGCCTGCTCGGCGGTGACCGCGGCCGGTTCGCCGGTCAGGTTCGCCGACGAGACCGCCATCGGCCCGGTTTCGCGCAGCACCTCCAGCGCCACCGGGTGCAGCGGCATCCGCACCGCGACCGTCCCGTTGGTGTCACCAAGATCCCATTGCAGCGTCGGCGACTGCTCCACAATAATCGTCAGCGCGCCCGGCCAGAACGCTTCGACAAGGTCCCGGGCGGCCGGTGGCATCCTGGTGACCAGCCCGTCCAGGGTGTGCCGCGAGCCGACAAGCACCGGCGGCGGCATGTGCCTGCCGCGCCCCTTGGCGTTGAGCAGGTTCGTCACCGACCACGACTTGAAGGCATCGGCGCCGATGCCATACACCGTGTCCGTGGGCAGCACCACCAGGTCGCCACTGCCGACCGCCTCGATGGCGGCCTTGATCCCCCGGTCGCGCTCGGCGACGTTGCGACAGTCAAAGAGCCTCACAGCGCCCAAGTCTGACACAGCCACCTGACCCCACCACCAAGCGCTGTACATACACTTTTGCGGTTAACGTCTGTACGTTTAGAGGCCTAAGCGTCTTTACGCTAGGAACCTGGTCCAGGGAGCCGGAGTGACCCGGGGAGGTGAGCAACATTGACTGCCACATTGCCACCGCATGTGAACTTGGTCGCCACCACCATGACGCCCGCGGAATATGACAAACTACCGTCCAACCCTCGCGTCGAACTCGTGGACGGAGTAGTTCACGTCATGCCACCCGCAACCCGGCTGCACCAGGAGATCGTCGACGCGCTGAAGATCACGTTGAGCCGGCTGCGGCCATCCGACCTGGTCGTGGTACGGGAGCAGGAGCTGAGGTTGCGCGACGATCACCGCCGCAACCCGGACCTGATGGTGATCGATGGCGCGGCCGACGATCCGTCGCGGTACTCATTCACACCGGACGAGGTGGTTCTGGCGATCGAGGTGGTGAGTCCGGGTACCGAGACGATCGACCGGATGCACAAGCATGCCGAGTACTGCAACGCCCGCGTGCCGCACTACTGGCGCGTGGAGATCCGGCCGAAGGTCACGATCCACACCTATCAGCTGGGCGAGACCGGCGTTTATCTCGAGACCGGCGCCTTCGAGCCCGGTGACACCGTCGCCGCGCCGGGCCTGGCCTGGGCAAAGGTCGCCGTCTCCGACCTCGTGCCGTAGGGACTGCCACCCAAAGCGGTAGCGCCTCCCGAGAACCAAGCGGCGACGGCGACTGGCCCTTGCGGGCCAAGGCGACCTGGGCCACTGGTCGACACCGCCAAGGCGGCGGCGGGATTCGAACCCGCGTCTCCCCGTTCTGAGCGGAAGTAGCCGTTGCCTTCACACCGGGAGGTGCTCAACGAACGGTAGCAAACCTCAGGCGTCCCTGTTCTTCAATTTCAATGCCGCGGCGACGACGGCGATGATCAGGTATCCGGCGAAGACGGCTAGGCCGGCTGACGGGCTGAGCTGGTCGGCGTTCTGCGTGACGGCGGTGAATGCGTTTCCGGCGTTGGACGGCAGGTACGGCGTGACCTTGTCCGACCAGCTGTCCGGCAGGAGTAGCCCGGAGACGCCGGGGAGCACGAACAGCCCGCCGAACAGGGTGGTGATCGCCCCGGCTGTGGAGCGCAGCAGTGCGCCGAGGGCGAGGCCGAGGACTCCGGCGCCGGTCAGGTAGACCGCGGTGCCGAGCACCGCGCGCAGCACGCCGGTGTCCGATATGGACACTCCGTCCGCGCCGAGGATGGCTTGGCCCGCAAGGAACGTCGCGAATGATGCCGCGACCGCGACGGTGAAGACCACCGAGACGAACACGAGCAGCTTGGCCCATAGCACCGGCAGCCGTTTGGGTACCCCCGCCAGGGTTGACCGGATCATTCCGGTCGAGTACTCGGTGGCGATCAGCAGGACCCCGAGTGTGCCGAGGATGAGCTGCGCGAACATGGAGCCCGCGAGGCTGAGGCTGGTCGGGTCGGTGGCCTGCCCACCGCCGGGCCCGCCGGGTCCGGGCGGCCCGGAAGCAGCCGCGCCGTCGCCGCCGATCGAGCTGGCGAGCAGTCCGATTCCGGCGAAGACGACGACGGCGGCGAGCAGGGTGATCCAGGTCGAACGCAGCGACCAGAACTTGATCCATTCGGATTTGACGACCCGGGGCAGCGTGACCCGCAGGCGGGACTGCCAGCCGGGAGCGGTGCTGACGGTGGTCATCGGACGGTCTCCTTCAGGTCGTGGGCTTGGTACTCGATGGAATCCTTGGTGAGTTCCATGAAGGCTTCCTCCAGCGAGGGCCGCTGCGGCGAGAGTTCGTACAGGGTCAGCCCTGCGCTCGCGGCGCGGTCGCCGATCTGCTCGGCGGTCAGGCCGGACACTTCGAACAGGCCGCGATCGAGGCTGTAGATGGTGATGTCCGGCCCGGCGAGCATGTCGTGGAGGGCGGCGGCGTGCGGTGTGCGGACGCGGACGGTGTCGAGCGAGGCTTGCGCGATGAACTCGGCGACCGGCAGGTCGGCGAGCAACCTGCCCCGGCCGATGACGATGAGGTGTTCGGCGGTGACCGCCATTTCGCTCATCAGGTGTGAGGAGACGAGCACGGTACGGCCGTCGCCGGCGAGGCTGTGCATCAGGTTGCGGATCCACAGGATGCCTTCGGGGTCGAGGCCGTTGACCGGTTCGTCGAGGATCAGCGTCCGCGGGTCGGCGAGCAGGGCGCTGGCGATGCCGAGGCGCTGGCCCATGCCCAGGGAGAATCCGCCCGCCCGTTTGCGGGCGACCTCGCGCAGGCCCACCAGGTCGATGACCTCGTCGACCCGCGACATGGGTACCCCGTTGGTCGCGGCCATGGCGCGCAGGTGGTTGAACGCCGACCGGCCGGTGTGTACCGCCTTGGCGTCCAGGAGTGCACCGACTTCCCGCAGCGGCGCGGTGTGTTCGGCGTACGGGCGGCCGTTGACCGTCGCGCTGCCCGCGGTCGGGCTGTCCAGGCCGAGGAGCATGCGCATGGTGGTGGACTTTCCGGCGCCGTTGGGACCCAGGAAGCCGGTCACGGTACCGGGTTTGACGCTGAAGCTAAGTCTGTCGACGGCGATCTTGTCGCCGTACCGTTTGGTCAGCTCATGTACTTCGATCATGGGATCAAGGCTCGCCGCTCCGGCCTGTCATCGGCATCGGCTGGCCGCGGTCTGTCGGGTACCACGGTTGCGGTAGCCGCGAATACCACGAGCAGCGGACGCCCGACCCGCGCCCGCCCGAGTAACGTGATCTTCATGGACGAATCGGGCACCATGCAGCCGCCGGTGAGGCGGCGGGTGCCCGCGATCCTGTTCGATGCGGCGCTCGGTGCGGCGCTCGCCGCCGCGACATTGGTGATGATGGCCGTCGGGTTGCCGGAATCCGAGGGCCGCCGGTTGACGTGGCTCGACGCCCTTGTCGCTGTCGCCGTTTTCGGACTGGTGCTGCTGCGCCGGCGCTGGCCCGTGCCCGTCCTGACCGTCTCGGTGGTGCTCATCGTGGCCGCGATCGCCTGGGACGTGCAGCCCGAAGCGTTCGCCGCGCCAACCGTCATCGCCGTGTACACGGTGGCCGCGCACACCAACCGGGTGACGGCCTGGATCGCCGGTGCGGCAAGCGGGATAGCCGTCTATGGGGCGGTCGTGGCGTGGTCCGGTGAGGGCTGGTTCGGCCCGCCGCTGGGCGTGGTCGCCTGGATCGGGATGGCGGCGGCGGTCGGGGATGCCGCGCGGACTCGCCGGGCCTACGTCGCCGCGGTCGAGGAGCGTGCCCGCCGTGCGGAGCAGACCCGGGAGGAGGAGGCCCGCCGGCGGGTCGCCGAGGAACGCGTGCGCATCGCCCGGGATCTGCATGACGTCGTCGCCCACCACATCGCCGTCATCAACGTGCACGCCGGGCTGGCCGAGCATTCGGTGCGCGCGAAGCCGGATCAGGCCGAGGCGTCGCTTGCACATGTGCGCCAAGCGGCCCAAACCGTACTTGACGAACTGGCCACGATCCTGGCCGTGCTGCGCCAGACCGGAGACCCCGATGCCCCCACCGATCCGGTGCGCGGCCTGTCGCAGCTGGGCGAGTTGCTGGAGTCGATGGCCGCTGCCGGGCTGCGGGTGGAGCACCATCAGTCCGGCGATACCCGGCCGCTGCCGGCCGCGGTCGACCACGCGGCGTACCGGATCGTGCAGGAAGCCCTCACCAACGCTCACAAACATGGCTCGGGAGGCATCGCCGACCTGCGCATCGAGTATCTGCCGGAGGCGGTGGCGGTCAACGTGGACAACCCCATGAACCCGAATCCGGCGGATTCCACCGGCCACGGCCTTACCGGGATGCGGGAGCGCGCGATCGCCGTGGGCGGCAGTCTCACGGCCGGACGAAGAAACGCCGACCGCTTCAATGTCCGTGCCATACTCCCATACGCGGCCCGACCCGAAGGCGCACAATGACAATTCGCGTGCTCATCGCCGACGACCAGGCTCTCATTCGCACCGGCCTGCGCGGCATCATCGAATCCGCGCCCGACCTCGAGGTCGTCGGTGAGGCGGTCACCGGCCGCGAAGCCGTCGACCTGACCCGCGCGGCTCGCGCCGATGTCGTGCTCATGGACATCCGCATGCCCGAACTCGACGGGTTGCAGGCGACCGAACTGATCACCGCGGACGACGACCTTGCCGGTGTCCGGGTGCTCATCCTGACAACGTTCGAACTCGACGAGTATGTCCTGCGCGCATTGCGGGCCGGTGCCAGCGGATTCCTCGGCAAGGGCGCGACCCCGGCGGAACTCGTCGACGGAATCCGGGCGGTCGCCAATGGCGACTCGCTGCTGTCGGCGAGGGCTACGCAGGCATTGATCAGCCGGTTCCTGGCCAGCGGCGCCGGCGGCGACGCCGGGCCGAGGCAGGACACCGCCGGGCTCGATGTGCTCACCGACCGGGAGCGCGAAATTCTCGTCCTGGTCGCCCACGGCCTGTCCAACGAGGCCATCGGCGAGCGGCTTTACCTGTCGCCGCTGACCGCCAAGACCCACGTCAACCGGGCAATGACCAAGCTGGGCGTGCGCGACCGGGCACAGCTCGTTGTCATCGCCTACCAGAGCGGGCTGGTCAGACCCGGCAGTCCTACCCCGTAGGGCGGCGGACGGCCGTGGTGTACCGGGGCTTTCCGGCAAGGTCGAGGTGGCGCTCGATCCGCTCGAACTCGGGCTCCAGCAACGTTTTGACGTCATGCGAGTCGTCGTGCTCGAAGCCGAGCCGTCCACCCGGGCGCAGCAGGGCGGCGGCCCGAGCGATCACGTCGGGGATCAGGTCGAGTCCATCGCCACCCGCAAAGACGGCCTCTTCAGGATCAAAGGCAATTTCTGGGGGTACCGGATAAGCCTCAGGAACGTAGGGAGGGTTGGCGACGACCAGGTCAACCGGGCCAGGGATGGGCACGTTGCGGATGTCCCCGGCGACCACCTCGACCCGTGTCCCCGAGGCGTTGCGGTGCAACCATTCCAGCGCCGCCGGGCTGCGCTCCACCGCCCGCACCGTCGCCTTTGGACAGTTGGCGGCGATCGCGAGGGCCAGCGCGCCGGAGCCGCTGCAAAGGTCGACCACGTCCGCCTCGGGCAAACCCGCGACGACCCCGATCGCCCACTCCGCGAGAAGTTCCGTCTCGGGTCGTGGGATGAAGACGCCGGGGCCGACCGCCAGTTCCAGCCCGAAGAACGGGGCCGTTCCGGTCAGATGCTGAAGCGGCACGCGGGTCGCTCGTTGCTCAACCAGGTTACGGATGTCGGCCGCCCGCTCATCGCTGATCGTATCCATGACCAGCAAACGCCCGCGCGGGATGGCCAGCACGTGTGCGGCGAGCAGTTCGGCGTCGACGCGCGGGCTTGCCACGCCGGCCCGCTCCAGCCGGTCCGTGGCCTCGCGCAGCAACGCCGACAATCCGATCACAGCGTCCAAGGTAGCCTTGTTTGGATCACCATGCTTCCTTAACATCGCTGAAACGAGGGGACCCGGGCTAAGGAGGCAAGGTTGGCCGACGCGGCCATCAAGAGGCTGGGCACGTTCCTGGCCGACCTGACACAGGACAAGCCTCCTGACCAGATCCACGCGGAGATCCTGGTCCGGCTGCGTG
The DNA here is from genome assembly GCA_036377915.1 of Candidatus Limnocylindrales bacterium. GTDB lineage: Bacteria > Actinomycetota > Actinomycetes > Mycobacteriales > Micromonosporaceae > Allorhizocola. Next base: position 55,939 of record DASUXL010000206.1, on the reverse strand, counting down.
ACCCGCAGCTCGACCTCGACCACAGGCTGGCCGGAATCTACTTGCACGTCAAGGATTTCGTGCCAATCTGGACGGCGATCCGCAACGGTGTCTCGCTGCCCGCCTCCTCGTGGGAGACCGTGGTCCTTCCGGTGGTTGTCCACTTCAGCCCGGCCACGAACGTCAAGCCCAACCTCGAGTCGGTTACCAGCCTGTTCCTCACCGCCCGGGGCACCCGTGCGCTCGATGCCGACCCCGCCCCGGACCCGCCACCTCTGCTCGACGAGGCCTTCGAGAGGCAGACGCCACCACCACCAGTGCCGCCACCACCAACGGTGCCGCCCACAGTCCGGTCAGCAAAGCCGTCAACGGAGCCTGAGCGGGAACCAGCGCGGGAACCTGAGGCGGCCGCGGCCGAGCGGGCCGTTGTCGCCGCGAGGACCGGTCGTCGATGGGTCCCGCAAGCGGCCGCGGTCACGGTCGTGGCCCTCGCCGCGCTGGCCCTCTGGACCGGGCGCGACATCGGTGGCGGCGGCGCGACCTTTTCCGCCCTCTCCCCCGATCCCGTGACCACCACGCCATCGGTCACGCCTTCGCCGACCCCCTCGCCCACACCGTCAGAGACCTCGACGGCTTCGCCCACTCCGGGGGTGGCCCAGCCGGCGGCGCAGACGTCCGGGCCGCCGCGCGTCCCGGGCGCGCCGACCGGGCTGACCAGCCCCAGGCAGGATCGTACGTCGATCACGCTGAGCTGGCGGGCGCCGCGCGACGCCTCGAACGTTGCCTTCTATAAGGTTTTCAGGGACGGCACGGCGACGGCGCAGACCTCGTCCACCGCCGCCACTGTGACCGGCCTGTCGCCGGGGACTGCGTATACCTTCAGCGTCAGGGCGTACAACCGCAGCGGCCAGCAGTCGCCACTGAGCAACTCGATTACCGTGCAGACCCCCGCCGACCCGGTCCTGCCACCACCGCCCACCTTCAACGCACCCGACAACGTCGCCTTCGGCTCCGTCTTCAGCGTGCACGGAAGCAACTGGCCCTGCACCGAGGTGGAGATCCGCATCACCGGCAGGCTGGTGGAGATCGGCAAGGCACCCAGCGGGAGCTTCAACGAGCAGATCGACGTCCATGACATCGCCGAAGTGCCGGGCTGGGTGACCGACATCAGCAGTGGCGAGCCGTTCCAGCTGACGCAGGGACAGTGGGACGTCGCCGCCGCCTGCCCGGGCGGGCCGCCGATCACGAAGCAGATCACGGTCAACTAAACCGTTTGACCTAAGCGCTCCCGCCCGGCAAGGCTGGCGTGCATGGGGTTGGTGAAGGCTCGGGGCCTGACGAAGGTCTTCCGTCGACCGCTCAAGGACCCGGGCCTTCGCGGTTCACTGAAACACCTGGTGCAGCGCAAGTTCAAGGAACAGATGGCGGTCGACGGCATCGACCTCGACATCGAGCCCGGCGAGGCGGTGGCCTATGTCGGGCCCAACGGCGCCGGCAAGTCCACCACCATCAAGCTGCTCGCCGGCATCCTGGTGCCCACCGCCGGCACTGTCGAGGTCATCGGGGTACGGCCGCACGTGGACCGCATGACCAACGCGCGCAACATCGGTGTCCTGTTCGGACAGCGCACCCAGCTGTGGTGGGATCTGCCGGTGCGCGAGTCGCTGACCCTGCTGCGCGACATGTACAAGCTGTCGGAACCGTTCTACCGCAAGCGGATCGAGCGCCTCGACGGCGTCCTCGGGCTCGGCGAGCTGATGCCCGTGCTGGTGCGCAAACTCTCGCTGGGGCAGCGGATGCGCGCCGACCTGGCCGCGGCGCTGCTGCACCAGCCTAAAATCGTGTACCTGGACGAGCCGACCATCGGGCTGGACATCTCGGTCAAGGACAAGGTCCGCGAGTTCCTGCGCGACCTGCGGACCGACGGGACCACGCTCATGCTCACCACCCACGACCTCGGTGACATCGAGGATGTGTGCGAGCGGATCATCATCATCGATGAGGGGCGCAAAATCTTCGACGGACCGCTCGCCGACATGAAGGATCGCTTCGCTCGGGTCCGTCGAATCCACTTGCAGGTCGCTTCCGGGTACCCCCAAAAAATCGTTGAAAAGCTGCCGGGCGTTGAGGTTTCCGGGGAACTCCCAGAAATCACCGTCACCTTCGACCGCTTCGCCTATACCGCCGGCCGGATCATCTCCGCGGTGCTGGAGGTCGCCGAGATCGGCGAGTTCCACCTGGAGGAGCCGGCGATCGAGGATGTGGTGCGCAAGGTCTATGCGGGAGAGCTGTTGCGCGATGCGACCGTATAGATCGCTGTTCCTGATGTCGTTGCGCCGCATGCTTACCTACCGGCTCAACGCCCTCATCGGCTGGCTCGGCGGCGCCGCCATCCTCATCTCTTCGCTCGCGGTGTGGAATGCGTTGCTGCGCAACGGTGACATCGGTGGTTACGACTGGGAGACGATGAAGGGGTACCTGCTCATCGCGTGGGCGATGAGCGCGGTCGGCACGTCTTACGGCGACTGGCACATGGCCAACCGGATCCGCGACGGCGCGGTGGCGACCGACCTGACCAAGCCGGTCGACTATCAGAGTGCCCGTTTCGCCGAACAGCTTGGCGGCCTCGCTTTCGAACTGGTCGCGATCGTCGTGGCCGCCCTGGCGGTGATCGTGTTCACCGGTGGCATCCCGGCCCCCGCCGGCCTCGGGCAGGGCCTGCTTTTCGCGTTGAGCTTCGCCATGGTGGTGCCGCTTAAATTCATCATTTGGTACATCACGACGATGGTCTGCTTCTGGACGCAGAACTACCTCGGGGTGGCATGGGCCAGGGACGCGGTGGTGTGGGTGTTCTCCGGCGGCCTGATTCCGTTGTCGCTCATGCCTTCCTGGCTCGGCAGCCTGGCCGCGGCGCTGCCGTTCGCCGGGCTCGCCGCCACACCCGCGGCGCTCTACCTTGGCCAGGCGTCCGGGACAGAGGCGTGGAAGTTGCTTGCGGTGCAAGCATTCTGGCTGATCACGCTCTGGCTCGGGGCGCGTCTGCTCTGGCGTGGCGCGCTGCGTGCCCTGACCGTGCACGGGGGCTGATTTCATTGCGCCACACCATTTTCATGTACCGGCGCAGTCTCGGCGCGCACATCCGCTCGATCCTGGAGTACCAGGCCGACTTCTGGGTGCTCGTGCTCGCCGGGGTGCTGTTCCAAGGGCTGAATCTGCTGTTCCTGAGCGCCGTCTTCAACCACGTGCCCACCCTCAACGGCTGGACCTACGCGGAATCCATTCTGCTGATGGGGATGTGGGGGATGATCGGGGGCCTCGTGCCGCTGTTCTTCGAGGGCATGTGGGGTCTGGCGTGGCGGATAAACCAGGGAGAACTCGATTATCCGCTGGTACGGCCGTTGCCCGTGCCCGCCCAGGTATTCTCCTCCGCCGTTGGCCTGCACGGGTTCGGCGACCTCATCGGGGGCGGGGCGATGCTGGGCTGGGCCCTGTTCCACATCGACGTCGAGTGGACCCCGCTGACCGTCCTGATTGGACTAGTGTTGTTCGCCAGTGCCATCGCCATCCACGTGTCGATCGTGACGATCACCAACGCCGCCTCGTTCTGGATCCCAGGCCCGCACCCGTTCTTCGCCGTCACGGTCCACACCTTCGAGGACATGATCAAGTATCCGCTGACCATTTATGGCATCGGCATGCGGGCTGTCTACACGGTGGTGGTGCCGTTCGCCTTCGTCACCTTCTTCCCCGTCAGCTGGCTGTTGGGACGCGATGCCGGCTGGGTCGGGCTGCTGACACCGCTGGTCGCGGTCTACTGCGTGTGGATGGCGCGCCTGGTGTTTCGGGCAGGGCTGCGCCGGTACGAGTCCTCCGGGCATTAATGCTTCCGGAGGACTCGCGTCGCGGGTTCAGTTGACGAAAACCGTGGCGCCGCCGGCACCGGTGACCGGGGGATAGCCGGCCGTCCAGAAGGAGTTGTTGAAGCACAGGCTGGTGCCGTGTGTGAAGGGCAACGTCGGCGTGTTCGGGCAGCAGGCTGACCAGGTCGTCATCACCAACCTGAGGCAGAACAACCGGGCGACGACCGCCGCCGTCTTCACCCTGCCCAACCTGCGCCTCGGCTTCGCCAACAGCGCCTGCTGACGGCCCGGGCCATGGCAGAACCGAAAACGGACGGCTCCGCCGCGACCGCAAGCTCCGCCGGCCTTGAAATCCTTGCCACCATGTACGCCCCGCTGCCGGTCGTTGTCCGCCTGGGCATGCAAGGCCTTGCCGGGTACCTCGTCCCGATCATTATCGTCTTGGAACCCGAGCCAGCGGCTCTGCTACAGCATCATGGCGCTGGTGATGAGCCTCGCCACCCTGATCACCTCAAACCTGGGCGGCTTCCTCCTCGGCCTCCTGCTCGGCCTCGTCGGCGGCTCCCTGGCTTTCGCCTGGAACCCCTGAGGAGTGATCTGTCTCACGGCTGTCACAAAGCTCGGTCAAGCGGTGTCTTGAGGTCGAACCCCAGAACGAGGGAGACACCATGACCGAGAGCACCGAGGTTGTCGTGGTCGGCGGCGGATACGCCGGCGTCATGGCGGCAAATCGCCTGACGCAGCGCGATGATGTGACAGTGACCCTGATCAACCCGCGCCCGAGCTTCGTCGAGCGGGTCCGCCTGCACCAGCTGGTGGGCGGGTCCCACGAGGCGGTAGTGGACTACCGGAAGGTCCTGGGCGCGGGCGTCCGGCTGGTGGTGGACACCGCGACACGGATCGACGCGGCCGGGCGCGGCGTGACGTTGGCGGCCGGCGGCACCGTCGGCTACGACTATCTGATCTACGCGGTGGGCAGTGACAGCGCCGACCCGCGCGTGCCCGGTGCGGCCGAGTTCGCCTACCCGATCGCCACTTTCGAGGACGCGCAGCGGCTGCGGGCGGTCGTCGACGCCGCGCCCGCAACGGCGGCGGTGACGGTTGTCGGCGCCGGCTCGACCGGCATCGAGACCGCCGCCGAGCTGGCGGAGACGGGCCACACCGTGACCCTGGTGTGCGGCGGGGTGCTCGGCTCGTACCTGCATCCTCGGGGCCGCCGCTCGGTCGCCAAGCAGCTGGCCAAGCTCGGTGTGACGGTGCTCGAAGGCGCCGGCGCGACGGTGACGGCCGTGACCCGCGATGCCGTGCGGCTCGATAACGGCCGCAAGCTGCCAAGCACGGTGACCATCTGGACGGCCGGATTCGGCGTGCCGGACCTCGCCTGCCGCAGCGGGCTGAGCACCGACGCCCTGGGCCGCCTGCTCACCGACGAGACGTTGACGAGCGTGGATGACATGCGCATCATCGCGGCCGGGGATTCGGCGGCACCGTCGGACCTGCCGCTGCGGATGAGTTGCCAGTCCGCGCGCCCGCTTGGCGCACACGCTGCCGACACGGTGCTCAGCCGGATCGCGGGTGAGCAACCCGCGCCCATCAACCTGGGGCTGTTCGGCCAGTGCGTCGGCCTTGGCCGTCACGCCGCCACCGCACAGGTCGCCCGCATGGACGACACCGCGATGGGGTTCTACATCGGCGGCCGCCTCGGCGCGACGATCAAGGAGCGTGCCTGCAGCCGCGTCGTGCGGGAGCTGGCGGACGAGGCGCGCAAGCCGGGCTCGTTCACCTGGTGGTTCAAGGACGGCAAGCGCCAGCGACTGCTTCGGGCCGCATGAGCGACCACGCCACCGACTCGGCGACCGAATCCTTTGTCGCCCACCGAAACCTGCTCTTCACCGTCGCGTACGAGCTGCTCGGATCGGCGGCCGACGCCGAGGACGTCCTGCAGGAAACCTGGCTGCGGTGGGTCGAGGTCGACCTGGAGCAGGTGCGCGACCAGCGCGCCTACCTGGTCCGGATCACGACCAGGCAGTCACTCAACCGGCTGCGCACCATGAAGCGGCGCAAGGAGAGTTACGTCGGCCCCTGGCTGCCCGAACCGATGCTCACCACGCGGGACGTGGCCGAGGACGTCGAACTCGCCGAGAGTGTGTCGATGGCGTTGATGCTCGTCCTCGAGACGCTGTCGCCGACCGAGCGTGCCGTGTTCGTGCTGCGCGAGGCCTTCGACATCGGCTACGAGGAGATCGCGGCCGCGGTCGGCAGGAGCCCCGCCGCCGTCCGCCAGATCGCGCACCGCGCCCGGCAGCACGTCGACGCACGCCGCCCCCGCGAGGTGGTGTCCCCGGCCCAGACCCGGGCGGCTCTGGACTCGTTGCAGCGGGCGCTCGAAACCGGTGACCTGCAGGGCCTGCTTGACGTGCTCGCCCCCGGGGTCGTCCTGGTGAGCGACGGCGGCGGGGCCAAGCAGGGCGCGCTGCGGCCGATAACCGGCGCCGAGAAGGTGGTCCGCTACTTCGCCGGAGGCTACGGCAGGATCGAGGGCACACTCAGCGGTGAACCCACGGTGGTCAACGGCAACCCGGCACTCCTCGTGCGCCTGGACGGCGAGATCGATGGCGTCATGGCGATCCGGGTCGAGGACGCCCGTATCACCGGCCTCTACTACGTCCGCAACCCGGCGAAGCTGACCCGCGTCGAATCCGAGACCCCGCTCACCTGGCGATGAATTTTGCGGTACCCCTACTGGCGGGACAGTTCGGACTCGCCGGCGAGGCGCGCCTTGCGGTCCGCCGCGCTCAGCGCGTCGAGGGTCGGGTCGAGCTCGCCGCCCATCACCAGGTCAAGGTTGTAGGCGGTGAAGCCGATCCGGTGGTCGGTGATGCGGTTCTGAGGGAAGTTGTAGGTCCGGATCCGCTCCGACCGGTCGACCGTGCGCACCTGCGCCTTGCGGGCGTCGCTTGCCGCCGCGGCCGCCTGCTCCTCGGCCAGCTGGGCGAGCTTGGCGCGGAGCAGCCGCATCGCCGACGCTTTGTTCTGCAACTGCGACTTCTCGTTCTGGCAGGAGACGACGATCCCGGTCGGGATGTGCGTGATCCGCACCGCGGAGTCGGTGGTGTTGACGCTCTGCCCACCCGGGCCGCTGGAGCGGAAGACATCCACCCGCAGATCGTTCGGATCGATCTCGATCTCGGTCTCCTCGGCCTCCGGCGCGACCAGCACGCCGGCCGCCGAGGTGTGGATGCGCCCCTGCGACTCGGTCGCCGGCACCCGCTGCACGCGGTGCACACCGCCCTCCCATTTCAGGCGTGACCAGACCCCGTTGCCTCCATCCGGTACCCCCTTGGTCTTGATGGCCACGGCAACGTCCTTGATCCCACCCAGATCTGACTCCTGCGAGTCCAGAATCTCGGCCGCCCAGCCGTGCCGTTCCGCGTAGCGCAGGTACATCCGCAGCAGATCGCCGGCGAACAGCGCCGACTCCTCGCCGCCCTCGCCCGACTTGATCTCCAGGATGATGTCCTTGGCGTCGTTGGGGTCACGCGGTGCGAGCAGCTCGGCAAGCTTCTCCTCCAGCCCGGGCACCCGCTCCAGCAGCGCCTGCGCCTCCGTCGCGAACTCGGGGTCGGCGGCGGCCAGCTCCTTGGCCGCCTCGACGTCGGCACGCAGCGCATCCAGCTCGCCCGCGGTCTTGTGGATCGGCGTCAGCTCGGCGAAGCGCCGGCCGACCTTGCGCGCGGTGGCCTGGTCGGCGTGGATGGCCGGGTCGGCCAGCCGCTTCTCCAACTCCTCGTACTCGGCCAGCAGCGCCGAAAGCCGGTCAGTGCTCATGGTTTCCCCTAGATATGGCTGAGTACTCGGTTGCGTCCCAAACCGCAACAGCGCCCACCCCGTTCGGACGGAGGTGGGCGCCGGCGTGACAGCTACTTGGAAGCCTTCTTCTGGACCTTGGCGTACTTGGCCTGGAACTTGGCCACCCGGCCAGCCGTGTCGAGAATGCGCTGCTTGCCCGTGTAGAACGGGTGGCAGACGTTGCACGACTCGGTGTGGATCTCTCCGCCCTTGGCCGTGCTCCGGGTCTGGAAGGAATTGCCGCACGAACACGTGACGGTCGTCACGCCGTACTGAGGGTGAATACCGGATTTCATTGCCGCGGTCCTTTCGTCAAATCGGTCGCTGGGTCGCCAAATCGTGTTTCAGGCGTGAACCAGTACCTGGGAAACGACCCACCACTATAGCTCGACCCCACACAACCCCGGCGGGCGGGGGATTATTTCCGCATGCCCGAGGATGGCGACTTCCAGGCGCAGGCGGAACAGGCACTCGCCGGCATCGACGACCCGTGGCGACGGGAAGTCCTGCGGGGGCTGGCCGCCGTCGCCGCCGACTGCCCGCGGACCCCACCGGAGATTAGCTACGAGCTGATCCTACGCGAGACGTTCCGATCGCTGGCGACCGGCGAGCCGCCGTTGACCCCCGCCGACGTCGAATGGTTGCTCTTCCCGGCGCTTGAGAGCCTTGACCGCGGCGGCTTCACCGGCGCGGCGGACGCGATCCACGCGACCCTGGCCTACCTTTCGACCCAGCCCGGATACTAAGGCCTCACGGTGCCGACAAAGCGATTGCTGTCTGAAATGCGGAGGCGCGGTCACAAGCCGATCTATACGATTTCGGCTCATGTTCACCCTCGACCAGTTGTTCCCGGCGGGCGCTTTGGCGCAGGCTGTCGCCGACGGTCACGTCCGGGCGCAGACGCACCCCTCCGCGCCGCTGATCATCTACAACTACACCGAGCACTGTGCTTTCGCCTCGGCGTGGACCGAGGTGACGCTGGCGTGCCGTGGCCTGATCGTGAACGCCGACGGGCGGATCCTGGCGCGGCCGCTTGCCAAGTTTTTCAACCACAACCAGATGGGCGCGCCGACCGTCACGCTGGACGAGCCGGTGAGCGTGACCGACAAGGCGGACGGTTCGCTGGGGATCATCTATCACGGCCCGGACGGTCTGGCGGTGGCGACGCGCGGTTCGTTCGCCTCGGATCAGGCGGTGCACGCGACTTCGGTGCTGCGCATGCGTTACGGCGCTTGGGCGCCCCCGGCCGGGCTGACCGTCCTGGTCGAGATCATCTATCCGGAGAACCGGATCGTGCTCGATTACGGCGGCATGGATGATCTGATCCTGCTGGGCGCGGTGGAGATCGCGACTGGGCGCAGCTTCGGCCCGGAGGCGGTCCCGGACTGGCCCGGCCCGATCGTCGAGAGCTTCGATTATCCGACCTTCGGTGCGGCGCTTGCCGCGCCGCCGCGTACCAACCGCGAGGGCCTTGTCATCTTTGTGCCATCCACCGGCGACCGCATAAAGATCAAGTACGAGGAGTACGTGCACCTGCACCGGCTCATCACGGGCCTGTCGGCGCGCACGGTCTGGGAGGCGCTGTGCGCGGGCGCGACCATCGAGGAGATCGCCGCGCCGCTGCCCGACGAGTTCCACGGCTGGGTGACCGAGGTTTCCGCGCGGCTGCACACCGAGGTCGACACCCTCCAGACGGAGATCTCCAAGACCTTCGACGAGATTGTTTCGGGGCTGCCGGAGGCGTTCACCCGCAAGGATTTTGCGCTTGTCGCAACGCGAAGCCCTTTGCGGGGGTACCTGTTCGCCCACCTGGACGGCAAGCCTTATCGGGATGCGTTGTGGCAGAGCGTGAAGCCGTCCGGCGACGAGACGCCACACGGACTGTTAGGGCAGGATTGAGCCGATGGCAAAGCTGATCATCACGCGGGGTCTGCCCGGGTCGGGGAAGACGACCTGGGCCAAGGCCCAACCAAACTCGGTCCGGGTCAACCGGGACGAGCTGCGCCGCATGATGCACGGCGGGCACACCGGCGAGGGCTGGGCCGAGAAGCAGATCACCGTCGCGCAGCGGGCGCAGATCGACGCCCTGCTCCGGGCCGGGGTCAACGTCATCTCCGATGACACCAACCTGCGCGGCAAGACCGTCCGGGAGCTGGCGGAGCTGGCCCTGCTGGCCGGGGCGGAGGTCACGCTCGAGGACTTCACGTGGGTACCCATTGAAATTTGCCTTGAAAGGGATGCCCTGAGACAGGAGTCCGAGCAGGTCGGCCCCGACGTCATCAAACGGATGCACGCGCGCTACCTCGCGGGCAAGCGGCCGGCGCTTGAACTGCCGACCGCGGTCAAGGTCGAGAAGTATGAACCGTCGCTCGACCTGCCCGCGGCGATCCTCGTCGACCTCGACGGCACCGTAGCGATCATCGGCGGCCGCAGCCCGTACGACGCGAGCCTGGTCCACCTCGACACCCCGAACACGCCGGTGATCGAGGCGGTCCGGGCGATGCACGCCGCCGGCCACACGATCGTGTTCTGCTCCGGCCGCACCGACGACTACCGGCCGCTGACCGAGGCGTGGCTTGCCGAGCACGTCGGCGTCGCCTACGCGGAGCTGCACATGCGCAAGGCCGGCGACACCCGCCGCGACGCGATAGTCAAGCGCGAGATCTTCGAGGACGAGATCCGGCACAGATGGCGGATCATCGCGGTCTTTGACGACCGCAACCAGGTCGTGCGGATGTGGCGCGAGCTTGGCCTGACCGTCTTTCAGGTCGCCGACGGCAACTTTTGAGGTCGCATTTTCCGGGAAAATGCTGTCACGCGGCGCGCTGAGGCAGCATTTCCCCGGAAAATGTCAACCGATCACTCACCGGGTGTGGACTTGGCGATCTGCATCAGGAACTCGATGTTGGTCCTTGTCTGCTTCAGCCTGTCCAGCAGCAGCTCCAGCGCGGCCTGCGACTCCAGCGAGTGCAGCACCTTGCGTAGCTTGTGGACGATCACCATCTCCTCGGGCGCCATCAGGATCTCCTCGCGGCGGGTGCTCGAGGGATCGATGTCGATGGCCGGGAAGATGCGCTTCTCCGCGAGCTGCCGGGTCAGGCGCAGTTCGGCGTTGCCCGTCCCCTTGAACTCCTCGAAGATCACGTTGTCCATCGCGGAGCCCGTCTCGACCAGCGCGTTGGCGATGATCGTGAGCGAGCCGCCGTTTTCGATGTTTCGCGCGGCGCCGAGGAAGCGCTTGGGCGGGTAGAGCGCGGTCGAGTCGATACCACCGGACAGGATCCGGCCAGACGCCGGTGCCGCCAGGTTGTACGCACGGCCCAGACGCGTGATCGAGTCGAGCAGCACCACCACGTCGTGACCCAGCTCGACCAGGCGCTTGGCCCGCTCGATCGCCAGCTCCGCGACCGTGGTGTGATCCTGCGGCGGGCGGTCGAAGGTCGAGGCGATGACCTCGCCCTTCACCGAGCGCTGCATGTCGGTGACCTCTTCGGGCCGCTCGTCCACCAGCACCACCATCAGGTGGCACTCGGGGTTGTTCTGCGTGATCGCATTGGCGATGGCCTGCTGGATCATCGTCTTACCCGCTTTGGGTGGCGAGACGATCAGCGCGCGCTGACCCTTTCCGAGCGGCATCACCAGGTCGATCACGCGCGTGGTCAGGATGTGCGGCTCGGTCTCCAGCCGCAACCGCTCCTGCGGATACAGCGGGGTCAGCTTGTAGAACTCGGGGCGCTTGCGCGCCTCCTCCGGTTCCATGGCGTTGATGGTGTCCAGCCGGACCAGCGGGTTGTACTTGTCGCGCCGCTGCTCGCCGTCGCGGGTGGCGCGCACCGCACCCGTGATCGCGTCGCCGCGCCGCAGCCCGTACTTCTTGATCTGCGACATCGACACATAGACGTCGTTGGGACCGGACAGGTACCCCGTCGTCCGCACGAAGGCGTAATTCTCAAGGACATCCACTATGCCGGCGACCGGCACCAACACATCATCCTCGGTGACCTGTGGCTCGCCGCCGCCTTCACCGCCGGTGGTCCGGTCGCGGCCGCGCCGCCGGTCGCGGAAGCGGCTGCGCCGGCTGCGGCGGCTGTCGTCGTCGTCGCCGTCGCCGTCGAACCGGTCACGGTCGCGCTCGCCCCGATCTGTCCGGTCACCCCGCTCGCCGCGGTCACCCCGATCGTTGCGGTCGCCGCGCTCACCGCGGTCGCGGCTGCTGCGCTCGCGGCGTTCGCCGCGGTCGCCGCGGTCGCCGCGCTCACGCCGGCCTTCCCCGCCGGTCTGCTCCTCCTGCGCCGGTGCCGGAGCTGGTGCCTGCGCGGCCGCCTCCTCGCCCTTGGACGGGCCGGCCGTGCGGCTGGATCGCCGTCCGGGCCGGGTGGAGGCCTCGCTCTCCTCGGCCGTCTCACGCACTTCAGCGCGGACCTCTTCCCGGGTCGGCGCGGCTGCTGCCCGCGCCCTCGGCGATGATCCCCCGGATTGGGCTGCGGTGATGGCGGCGATCAGCTCACCTTTGCGCATCCCGGTTGTCCCGGTGATGCCCAAACCAGCGGCCATGGCCTTCAGCTCGGGCAGCAGCTTGGCGGATAGCCCGCTTCCGGTGCTGCTTCGGCGGCGCCGGCCGGTGGAGGCGTCGTCAGCGACCTGGGAGACATCCGACGCTGTGTCGGTGGTGTCGCTCAATGGATTCCTTCCCTCGATTGGCCGGGGCTGCCCGGGTCTGTGAACCAGAAGATGGTGGCCGGGCGGCCTCGGATACACCCGCCCGGCTCCCCTCAGGGAGCTGCAGCGGGAGGTTGTTTGCCCAGCCCACGACATAGGCGATCTTGGCTGCGGTGGGGCGTTGGACGGGGGTGTGGACGGGGTTTCCGTCTGACTCCGGGTGCGCCGCCCCGCATTTGGATCGGGCGCTTCGCGGCTGTGCTGCCCTAGAGCGTAATCAACCCCTGCCACCAGCGGCAACACCGGGGCTAATCGGCGTGTCCGAGCGTGCCCGAAATGTTACTTACCGAGAGCGCTGCCCCACCTGTTTCCGCAGCCAGCGTATGTGTGAGCCAGCGTCGACCCGGATCGAAACCCGATGGCAGCGGTGTGAGCGCCAACACGCTCGGCCCCGCCCCGCTGATCACCGCCGCCACTCCGACGCTGCGCAGCAGCCGGACCATCTCCGCGCTCGCCGGCCACGCCGCCGCCCGGTAATCCTGGTGCAGGCGATCCTCCGTCGCGTCGAAAAGCAGCTCCGGATCGGCCGTCAACGCGTGCACCAGCAGGGCCGAACGCCCGGCGTTGAACGCGGCGTCCGCATGCGGAACCGTGCTTGGCAGCGCGGCCCTGGCTTGCTCTGTCAAACCCCGATTTGTGGGTACCAGCAACACCGGCCGGATGAACGAATGCGGTTGAAGCGACACCGCCCGCGCACCCCCCGCGGTCATCCAAGCGATCGTGAACCCGCCCAGCAGGCACGGCGCCACGTTGTCCGGGTGACCTTCGATCCGCGCCGCGATCCGCAGCTCGTCCTGCCTGCTCAGCGACGCTCCGGACAGGGCGTTGGCGAGGGTCACCCCGGCGACGATCGCCGCGCTTGAGGAGCCGAGCCCGCGCGCCTGCGGGATGCGGTTGACGCATTTAAGTCTGATCCCGGCGGCTTGCCTGCCGATTTCCGACAACGTTTCACGCATCGCGTAGACGACAAGGTGGCTCTCGTCGGTGAGAAGCTCGCCGGCGCCCTCGCCTTCGATCTCCACGTGCGTCGGCTCGCCTTGTCCGGCGAAGGTCGCGGTCACCTCGTCGTACATGCCCAGCGCCAGGCCCAGCGCATCGAATCCGGGTCCGAGGTTGGCGCTGGTCGCTGGAACTCGCACGGTGTAGGCGGCGCTCGTCACGGTCAACATCGTATGCGATTGTCCTATAACGTGAATCGGACCCGCCTCCCCTTGCCGGAAGGACAACCCTTGGCCTCGTCGCTCTCGTACCTGCTGCCCGGCGTCCTCATCCAGGTGATGATCGTGCTCGGCCTGATCACCGCGCTGGTCCTGGTGATCGTGCGCCGGAGCCAGCTCGGGCGGGCCGGCATAGTCGCGGTCGTCGGGATCGCCGTGCTGATTCTCGACGCTCTACTGGGCCTGCTGTTCCCGTTCACGTCCGGTCTGGTCGCGGAAGGCCTTGACGGCTTCGAATCGCCCGGCGGTTATCTCGCCGTGATCGGGGTGTACAACGTGCTCTCCGCGCTGCTGCTGGCGCTGGGGCTCGGCCTGATCATCGGCGCCGTCTTCATTGGAAGATCTGGCCCTAGTCCGGCTCCGGCTCAGGCTCAGATCCAGGCTCTCCCAACCGCCGACCCGCCGCTTTGAGCGCCAGCCGCAGCGCGAACTCGATCTGGGAGTTCACGCTGCGCAGGTCGTCCGCGGCCCACTTCGCGACGGCGTCGTGGACCGCGGGATCCAACCGCAGCAAGAGCTTCTTGCGCTCGGACACTAGTAGAGCGTCCCCGCGTTGACGACCGGGTGCGCCGGGCGGTCACCGCAGAGCACCACCAGCAGGTTGGAGACCATCTGCGCCTTGCGCTCCTCGTCGAGTTCGATGACGCCTTGGTCGCGCAGGGCTTCAAGCGCGCCGGAGACCATGCCCACCGCCCCCTCCACAATCTTGAACCGCGCCGCCACGACCGCCTCGGCCTGCTGCCGGGCGAGCATCGCCCCGGCGATCTCCGGCGCGTACGCCAGATGGGTGACACGGGATTCAATGACCTCGACGCCGGCGGAGACGGCCCGCTCGGCAAGCTCGTTGGTGAGTTCCTCGCTGACGGCCGCGCTGTCGCGCAGGCTGACCCGGCCGCTGTGGTGCGCCTCGTACGGGTAGCTGGTGGCCATGTGCCGCACCGCGGTCTCGGCCTGGACTTCGACGAAGTTCACAAAGTCGTCAACGGCGAACCTTGCCGCGTAGGTGTCGACCACGCGCCACACCACGACCGCCGCGATCTCGACCGGGTTGCCGTCGGCGTCGGAAACCTTGAGCCGCGCGGTCTCGAAGTTGCGGATGCGCTTGGAGATCCTTACCTTGCCCGTCGCCGGCCAGGTCCAGGCGAATCCGGGTTTCTCGATCGTGCCCACGTAGTGGCCGAAGAACTGGATCACCCGGGCGTCGTTCGGGCTGATGACGATCAGGCCGGTCCCGAGCAGGACCACAACGATGGCTCCCAGGATCGCCACCCCCAGGAACGCGGCCGGATTGTCCTCCTCGAAGACCGCCAGCGCGATCACGATGGTCAAGACGGCGATCACCAGCATCGCCCCCACCATCACGAACCCTGGAACCCGTACGGCCATCCTCTGCATAATAGCGCTCCTCTATCAAAGTGATATCACTATGCTAGCGGACGGGTGCAAGCGCGTTCAAATCCGCGGCCGACAGGCTCAGCCCGCCCGCGGCGATGTTCTCCTCCAGGTGGCGCAGGTCGCCGGTGCCCGGGATGGCGAGCACGTGTGAACCCTGGTGCAGCGTCCAGGCCAGCCGTACCTGGTGCGGGGTCACGCCATGCGCCACGGCCACCTCGCGGACCGCGTCGGCGTGCTGGTCCGGCGCGCCTGACTCCCGCCCCGACCCGGCGATGGCGAAGTACGGCACGAACGCCACTGCCCGCCGCCCGCATTCGGCGAGCATCTCCGCCGCCTCCGGCGGGCTGTCGAGCGAGAAGGAGTTCTGCACGCACACCACCGGCGCGATCGGCTCCGCCTCGTCGAGGTGGTCGGGGCGCACATTGGACAGGCCCAGGTGCCGGATCAGGCCTTCCTTGCGCATGTCGGCGAGCGCCGCGAACCGTTCAGCGATCGAGTCGCCGGCCCAGCGCCGCCGGACGATGCGCAGGTTGACCACGTCGAGATGGTCGCGGCCGAGCCGGCGCAGGTTTTCCTCCACGTGGCGGCGGAGATCCGCCCCGGTCGTTTCCTCCCGGGCGGACCCGTCGGGTCCGATGCTGAAGCCGACTTTCGTGGTGATGACCAAATCTTGGGGGTACGGGAAGAGGGCGTCACGGATCAGTTCGGTGGAGTACCGAGACGGGCCGTCCCCCACCCCGAGCGTGCCACCGGGCGACACGTAGAACGCGGCGGTGTCAATGTGGTTGACGCCCAGTTCGACGGCGCGCCGCAGCACCGCGATGGCAACTTGCTTGTCAGGGTTGGCGGTGAGGCGCATCGAGCCGAAACCCATGCGGTTGACGGTCACGTCGCCAAGGGTCCGGGTGCCGGCGGTATCAGCAGAAAGCATCCGGCGACCCTAACGTCCAGGGCGCTGGCGAGCCACCCCGTCGCCGGCCGCGGGACACCGGCGCCCCTCAAAACCCGCGCGGCGCTAGGGCAGCCCTCCGTCGCCGGCTGCGGACACCGGTCGCCCTTCAAACCCGCGCGGCGCTGGGCAGCCACCCCGTCGCCGGCTGCGGACACCGGTCGCCCTCCAAACCCGCGCGGCCCTGGGCAGCCCTCCTCGCCGGCAGCGGGACACCGGTCGTCCCGGGAAACCTCTGCGGTGCTAGGGGAGCCATCCCGGGCGGACAAGGCCCGCCTCGTACGCGAAGACCACGAGCTGGGCCCGGTCGCGGGCGCCCAGCTTGATCATCGCCCGGGACACGTGGGTCTTGGCGGTCGCGGGCGAGACCACCAGCCGCGCGGCGATCTCGTCATTGGACAGTCCCGCGCCGACAAGCGAGACCACCTCCCGCTCGCGGTCGGTGAGGTCCGCCAGGCGCCTGGGCTCCGCCGGGGTCGCGGTCCGCGCGAACTGCTCGATCACGCGCCGCGTCACGCTCGGCGAGAGCAGGCCGTCGCCGGCCGCGACCACCCGCACGCCACGGATCAGCTCCTCCGGATCGGTGTTCTTCACCAGGAAGCCGGCCGCGCCCACGCGCAGCGCCTCCGCCACATACTCGTCGAGCTCGAAGGTGGTCAGGACGATGATGCGTACCCCCGAAAGAGCCGCATCGGAAGTGATCAGCTTGGTGGCCGCCAGGCCGTCGGTGCCGGGCATCCGGATGTCCATGAGCACCACGTCGGGGCGCAGCCGGCGGGCCAGGCGCACCGCCTGCGCCCCGTCGCCGGCCTCCCCCACCACCTCGATGTCCGGTTCGGAGTCGAGCAGCGCCCGGAACCCGGCGCGCACAAGGGACTGATCGTCGGCGAGGATGACCCGGATCATTGCTCCAACTCCATGGGTGGCAACGGAAACTCGGCCTCGACGCGCCAGCCGCCGTCGGGCAGCGGCCCCGCGGTCAGCGTGCCGCCGAGCGAGGTCGCGCGCTCCCGCATGCCGCTGATCCCGTTGCCGTCATCGGCCCGCGTGACGGCGACACCGGTGAGCCCGCCGTCGTCATCGACCCGGACCAGCAGCCGATCCTCCGGCCGGTAATCGATGACGATCGACGCTGTCGCGTCCGGCCCGGCGTGGCGGCGCACGTTGGTCAGCGCCTCCTGCACGATCCTGTACGCGGCCCGGTCGATCTCCGCCGCCAGTGGCCGCGGTTGGCCGGAAATTGTGGTGGCGACGGGCAACCCGGCGTCGACGGTGAGTTCGTCGAGGTGCTCAAGGCGCGGTGCGGGGGCGCGAAGGGCGGCGTGTCCCTGCGGGTAGAGCACCTCGAGCACCGATCGGACTTCTCGCAGCGCCTCCGCGCTCGCCTGCTTGATGGTGTCGAGCGCGGCCCGTGCCTGCTCCGGCTCGCGATCCATGAGATGCCGCCCCACGCCCGCCCGCACGTTGATCAGGGAGAGGTGATGGCCCAGCACGTCGTGCAGCTCCTGCGCGATGAGCAGCCGCTCCTCGCTCGCCTGCCGCAGCTGCCTCTCCTGGATCGCCCGGCGCTCCTCGGCCTGCATGCGGTCGACGATCCGGCCGGCCAGATGGAGAAGCTCGAAGGCACCGCCCAACCCGGCCACCCACGCCGCCATCACCAGGATCTGTCCCAGCGTCGCCCCCGACAGCAGCGCCCACGCGGCAAAGCCGGCCGCGCCCGTGTCCCACGCCACGGCGTGGTGCCTGTTCTTGATCAGCGACAGGGCCAGGACGATCAGCGCCGCATACGTTGTCCCGCTTGGGTAGTCGAGCACCAGGTAGGCGACGCTCGAGGCGGTAACGGTCACCGCGGCGGCCAGCGGGAACCGCAGCCGGAGGATCAGGAGCAGACCGCTCGCAGCGAGCAGGACGAAGCCCAGCAGGTCCACACCCGCCTCCTGGCCGCGCGAGGCGATCGCTGCGCCGACGAGCTGGTTGACCGTGACAAGGAACGCCAACCCGAAGCCCTTTATCTCCTTCGATCCCGCGGTCATGCCAGAACCATAGGGCAGCAACCCACCGGCCGTCGTCGGCTGAAAGTCGGCGGGCGGATACTCCCGGCGGCGCAGGAGTCATCGAGTCCTACCCCGACGGAAGCATCAGTGGTGTCACCTTCGGACCGACGCGCCGCCGCCACCGGGCAGGCCACCCTGAACCCCATGAGAGCGATAGTCCAAAGCCGATATGGTGGCCCCGACGTGCTTCGGCTCGACGAGATCCCGCCGCCCCGGGTCGGCGAGAAAGAGGTCCTGGTACGCGTCCACGCCACCGCCGTCAACCCCTACGACTTTCACATCATGCGCGGCCGGCCACTGCTGATGCGGCTGGTCGCCAAGGGAATGCGGCGTCCCAAGCAGCCCGTTCCCGGTTGCGATCTCGCCGGTGTCGTCGAGTCCATCGGGCCCGGCGTGACCCGGTTCCTTGTCGGCGACCGGGTTTTCGGCATCCACGGCGGCGCCTTCGCCGACTACCTGAACGTGCACCAGGATCTGCTCGCGCCGATGCCGGACAACGTCACCTTCGAGCAGGCGGCCGCGGTACCCCTGGCGGCCCTTTCCGCATTGCAGGCGCTCCAGTTCGACGGCGGCGGTGGCGGTGTCCGGAAAGGACAGAGGGTGCTGATAATCGGTGCGGCGGGCGGCATCGGCACGTTCGCCGTGCAGCTCGCGCGGCATTTCGGCGCGGAGGTCACCGGCGTGTGCAGCACCAGGAACGTGGGTACCGTCAAATCCCTTGGCGCGCAGCATGTTTTCGACTACACGCGGGAGGACTTCGCCCGCGCGGGGCGCAGTTACGACCGGATCGTCGACCTCGTGGGCAACCGCTCCCTGCGGGATCGCCGCCGCGCCCTCGCCCCGGACGGCACCCTGGTCGCGGTCGCCGGCCCGATCCGCAAGCTGATCGTGCTGTTGCTGGCGGCCCGGTTCGGCCGGACCCGGATGGGTTTCTTCGTCACCAAGTCCGACAAGGACGACCTGATGCTGCTGAGCCGGATGCTCGAGACCGGCGACATCACACCGGTCATCGAGCGGACCTACCCGCTGCACGACGCGCCCGCCGCGGTCCGGTCCGTGGGGCAGGGCCACGCCCGGGGCAAGCACGTCATCACCGTCGTCGCCTAGCCCCCTCGCAGTGCGGCCGGGCGTGCCATAGTTCCGAACCCAGTGGGCACGCCCGGCGCCTTGCGTGTCGCAAAGCGACCATTCCTGCCTTCATGGTGCATAAGCGGTTTCCCGGGGGGTCAGTCGTCCTTGAGGATGCGAAGGTACTCGTGGCGCATCGCCTCACCCGGCTCCATACCGAGTTCGTCGTTGAACCGGTGCCTCGCCTCCAGGTAGAGGTGAAGGGCCTCGGCCCGGCGCCCGCTGCCGTGCAGCGCCGCCATCAGGCGTGCCAGCAGCGTTTCTCGCATCGGGTACAGATGAACCAGCTCCTGCAGATCATCGACGATCCGGCTTGGGTCCTCGTGGCTGATGTGCAGTTTGGCCAGTTGCTCGTATACGTGCAGCCGTGCCTCGTCGAGGCTGGCGGCGGCCGCCTGGCAGCGCTTGCCCAGGGCGGCGTCCTGCAGTGCGGCACCCCGCCATAGCGACAGGGCCTGCCGGAATGTGGCGATCGCCCGGCCCGGGTCCTGCACCCCGAGCGTGCTCGCCCTCCTGCGAAGCCGGTTGAAATGGGTGACATCCACTTCATCGGGATCGATGTCGAGGATGTACCCGCTCGACCGGCTGTACAGCGAGACCGGCATGCGGCCCCGGCTGTTGACCAGCAGCGTGTTCCGAAGCCGGGCCACCTGTGCGTGCAGTGTGTTGCGCCGGACCTGCTCGGCGCGTTGCGGCCACAGTTCGGCGATGAGGTCCCAAGACGACACCACGCGACCAGCGTTGAGCAGCAGCATCGCCAGTAGCGCGCGCTGCTGCGGACCGGCGACTATGGTCGGTTGTGGGTTGATACCGACCTCAAGCGGTCCAAGTAGGCGGAATTTCATGCGTCACCCCCCAATAGTTCGCGGCGTTTCATGATCGGGGTGGTGGCTGTAGGGGTTGGAGTAGCGGTAGTTGGTACAACTGGCATTGAACGGACATAGCGCCCCCTCCGTTAGCCGCGCCCGGCCGACGGATGCACCCGGCTCTTGTGCTTTAGCGGGACGCCTCCCGCTAAAGTGCAGGTCCAGAGCCTTTGCATGGAATTTCCATCTGTGGAACTTCCACAGCGCCAAGCCGGTTAGAGGGTGCACCCGGAGCCTGAGCTGTGTGTGACATAGAGATTACTCAAATCTGATGTAGAACCCAGGCCAGTCCCACGTAAGGGCTAGGTCATCGTCAGCTCATGACCCCGGTCCATGTTGGACCCGGCAAGATTCTTCTAAGCCGGGGAGACGAAAAGTGGCCGTGACCGCACTAACCCTGACGGCGAACGTGACGTTCGCCGCGGCGGTGGGCCTGCTGGCAGGCGTCCTGTTCTACCTCTTGCAATGCGCGGTCGGCCTCACCGGCCGGCTGATGAACGTGCTCATTTCCCTGACGTGGCAAGGAATTCATCACCTGATGGCGGAGGATCGCGATGGTTCACCAGCTCCAACAGCTAATGGGATCAACCACAGGCCTTACCGGATTGGAGATCACTACGGTCGTGACGGTCACGCTCACGCTGGGCATGGTGCTTGGCGGATTGGCCGGCAAGCCGTCGCTGCGCTTGCCGGGCGGCGCGGGCCTGCCGGGCGCCACCGCGCGCCAGGCCGCCGAAAAGGCGCCTGGACAGCAACGTCGGTTCTGGCGACTTGGAGCGGCATTGTTTAACGCGTACCCGCAGGTCAAGCCCGCCACCGTGCGCCCGGGGCGCCACCGCACCGACCGGACCCGGGTGAGGATCGGCTGAAATGAGTTCGAGGCGGAAGAACCGCCGCCCGAACCGTGGCGGCGACGCCACCCCTCCATCGCAACGGCCCGGACGCATCCCCAAGCAGGCGACGACGCCTGAAGGGCCGGTACTGGATCTCACCCCCGCAGAGGGCAACCAGCCCCAACCCCTCATCTTCGCCGCCCTCGCGGCCGAATACGGGGGCCTGGACAGCCCGAACGGCACCGACTGGGGTGAGCCGGCAATGCCTCCCCGAGGCACGGCACGCGTCATGGGTACCCAATGAAAATAGTCTTGATGGTTTTGACCACGCTGAATATCGGTCTCGCCGCCGTGCTCACGGGTTTCCAGTTCTGGCTGGGCCCGGCGGCCTGGACGGTGCAGCAGTGGGTGTTCGCCGTGATCCTGCCGGCGACGGCGCTGGTGACGCAGGCGACCGGAGGGCTGGCCGTGTGGTGGTGGTCACACCGCCGCGGGGCCCGGCCGGTCCTGCCCGTGCTCGTCGCCGTGCGCCCCGGCCGGCATCGCGCCTAGCGCGCTTACTTGACCACATTGACGACCTTGACCGCCTCGACCCGCTCCACGGTGCCGAGCTTGAGCCGCTCGGACTCGCTGACCCGCAGACCGGCGGCGGCCAGCATCGGCAGTGGGCGGCGGGTCATGTACTCACCGGAGCGGGAGGTGAACACCTCGAGCACCCGCTGCGCCGCCCAAACCGGCCACCACCGGCTGCCGACGTGGTCGAGCAGGAGCAGCCTGCCGCCGGGCCTGAGCACCCGGGCCATCTCGGCGATCGCCTTGGCGTGGTCGGGGATGGTGCAGAGCGCCAGCGCGCAGACGACGGTGTCGAAGCTGGCGTCGGCGAACGGAAGCGCCTCGGCGTCCGCCTCAACCAGGTCAGCATGGATGCCGAGGCGGTGGGCGCGGTCGCGGGCGATGGCGAGCATCGCCGGGCTCAGCTCCACGCCCGAAATCCGCACACCCCGCGGGTAGAAGGGCAGGTTGCGGCCGGTACCGATGGCGACCTCCAGGGTGTCGCCGGTGGCCCGGGAGGACACCCACTCCCGCCCGCCCCCGAACCAGATGCGCTCGGAGAATGCGATCTGCCTGTCGTAGCTGGGCGCCATCCGGTCCCACACCCGGCGCTGCCGTGCCGCTACCTGTTCGCGATCCGTCACGCCTCAAAGGTAGATCGGTTTTGCGGGCGCGATCGAGGGTAGGTGGCTAACGTGAGGTACCGATCCCTACTCGACCGGCGGATACGCACCGCCACCGACGTTTTCGAGCTTCGGGTGCCGGGACACCGGGTGGTATGCCTTGGCGGTGCCCAGGCGGCCCGGCTGTTCTACGACGAGACGCGGTTCGCGCGCCACGGCGCGTTGCCGATGATGGTGCAGCGGACTCTTGTCGGAACCGGTGGCGTGCACACGCTTGACGGGCTTGAGCACCGTACCCACAAATCGGCCTTTATCGAAGCCACCGCGGAACCTTCCATGACAAGGCTCGTCGAAGTCACCGGATCGTCATGGAACGATGCCGTGCGGGACTGGTCGGGCAGGGTGGTCCTGTTCGACGAGGCGGCGAAGGTGTTGACTCGCGCAGTGTCATTGTGGTCCGGGGCGCCATTCCCCGCCGCGGGCCCGGATGCGTTGGCCGCCAACCTGATCGCGATGGTAGACGGGTTCGGCACGCTCGGGCCGCGGCACTGGCGGGCGCGCCTTGCCCGCCAGCGCACCGAAATGTGGGCCACCAGAGTGATAACCGACGCGCGCGCCGGAATGCTCAGCGCGCCACCCGACTCAGCGGTGCAAATCATGGCCTCGTTGCCGGTCAGTCCGCGGCTGGCCGCGGTGGAACTGCTCAACATTATCCGCCCCACGGCGGCGATCGCGTGGTATGTCACTTTCGCCGCGCACGCGATGCACACCCATCCGGAGTGGCGCGACCGGCTCGACGAGTCGACGGTCACCGCGTTCGCCGAGGAGGTGCGGCGCTTCTACCCGTTCGCCCCGCTGCTGAGCGCGGTGGTCATTCGGGATTTCGATTATCAGGGGGTACCCTTCCGGCGCGGAATGCTTGCCCTGCTTGACATTTACGGGACAAACCACGACCCGGACCTGTGGGACGAGCCGGAAGTCTTCTCCCCCGACCGATTCCTGCTCGGCCACGCCCCCACCGGGTTCGGCTTCATCCCGCAGGGCGGCGGCGACGCGGACGACGGCCACCGCTGCCCCGGCGAGCCGATCACCTTGGCACTGCTCAAACAGGCGACGCTGTTGCTGTCGCGATTGGACTATGTGGTGCCGTCGCAGGACCTGTCCATCCGGCTCGACCGGATCCCGTCAAGGGTGGAAAGCGGATTCGCGATGTCAAATATCCGCGCCGAGGCACTAATGCGACGATAGCCGCGCCGTGGCACCATGGCGGCATGCCGGACAACGTTGTAGCGCAAGGGGAAGTGCCGTTCGTGATCCTGCGGGACGGTCGCACCGTGATGGCCCACTTCCGCACCACGTACAAGCCGCAGCCGTCCCACAGCCTCTCCGACGAGAAGAGCACAAGGTGGAGGCTCACCCTCGACGGACGCGACCTGAGGGTGATCAGGCACAAGGAGGGCAACGAAAACTGGCTGCCGATGTGCAACTCCTGGGCCCGTGGCGACAAGGCGCCGATCCGGGCCGTATCCAAGGACGGTGTGGACGCCGCCAGCTACGACTACTACTACCTCCACCATTACGGCTCGCTGTCCGGAGAGGTGACACTGCTCATCGACCCCGACGCGATGACCGTAACCGTCGATGACCGGCTGGAGTTCGACGGGGACTAGTAGCATCATCCAATGCCACAGGCGCGCACACTGCCCGTCATCACGATCGACGAAGAGCCGGTCGCCGGAGAAAAAGGGCTGTTCTCTGCGGCCCAAAGAGCGTCCGGGCACGTCGGCGCGCTCGACCCCAACGTCGTGGCCGGCAACCTAACCTCGCTGTGCGAGCAGCTCTCCGACATGGTCGATGCGGCGGCGGCCGCCGCGTCCGGCGCGTTCGAGCTGGACTGCTTCGAGGTGTCCCTGGACATCTCGGCGCGCGGCGAGGTCCGCCTCATCGGGTCGGTATCCAGCGAGATCCGCGGTGGCATGACCCTCACCTTTCGCCGCCGCCCATGAACTCGGCCATCGTCGTCGGCTGCGCCGGCTACGAGGATCCCGACATCGCGCCGCTGCGATACGCGGCCCGCGACGCCGCCAACGTCGCCGTTGCGCTGCGGGAGGCTTGCGGGGTACCCCCTGAAAATCTGATCGTGCTGCATGACGACGTCCTCGATCCGAGGCTGCGCCCCACCCGCTCCAACATCCTGCGCCAGGTGATCCGGGCCAGCGCCGACTCCACACCGGACGGTGTGCTGTTCTTCTTCTTCAGCGGCCACGGTTTCTCCTCACCGCACGGCACGCACTTCCTGCTGCCCGTCGACTGCCTGCGCGACGCCATCGAGGAGACGGCGCTTCGGTTCGACACGCTAGTGGGCTACCTTGGCCGCGCCGCCGCGCCGCACACCGTGCTGATGCTCGACGCGTGCCGCAACGTGGTGGAGGGCGGCAAGTCGGTGTTGGCGCCGCAGCCGGTTGACGTCGCGGCGCTGTGCCCGCCCGGGCTGGTGTCGCTGTGCTCGTGCGAGCCGGGGCGCGTCTCGTACGAGGCGGACGGGCTGGAGGCGGGCATCTTCTCGGCGGCGCTGTGCGAAGCCCTCAGCGATATCGGGCGCTGCCGCACCGTTTACGAGCTCGACACCTACCTGGCCAAGCGAGTGCCGCAACTGACGGCGGCGAACGGAAAGCCGCGCCAGGTGCCGTTCTCGCGAGTCGAGCCGTTGAGCGCGCAGCACCTGGAGATCGTTTCTGGCGCAAAGAGCAGCCTCTGGCGCGGGATGACCCCGATCGGGTCGGAGATCCGTCCCCGGCGCACGCCACGGATGGCCGAACCGGTCTCGGCGGACGCCCTCGCCATCGACTTTGGCACGTCGTACTCCCTGGTCGCGACGGTCGGTGCGGACCGCCGGCCGGTGGTCGTGCCCGGCCCGGACGGGCGCCTGCTGATCCCCTCCGTGGTGTCGTTCCAGTCCAATCTGGACTATTTCGTAGGCGCGACGGCGCAAGAGAACGAGCGCGTCCGCCCGCACGCCACCATCCGGCACATGAAAAGGGCACTGGGCTCCGGAGAGACCTACGACATCGACGGTCGCAGCATCACCCCCGAGCTGGCGGCCAGTCTCGTAATCCGCTCGCTCAGGCGCAACGCCGAGGAAGCGCTGGGCAGCCCGGTGACCCGATGCCTTGCCTCGTACCCGGCCAACTTCAACCGCGCCCAGATCGCCGCCCTGCGCACGGCTTTCGACCTGGCCGGCCTCGAAGTGACGCGCCTGGTCGGCGAACCCAACCTCGCCGGCCTGGGCCTGAACTTGCAACGGGAAGCGACCTGGCTCGTAATCGACCTCGGCGGCGGCACCTTCGACGTAGCGCTGCTTGAATCCGGCGACGGCCTGGCCGAGATCCGGGCCGCCTCGGGCAGCAATGCCGTGGGCGGCTTGGACTTCGATCGGGCGCTGGTCGATCACGCCAGCCGGATCCTGCATGAAGAGCATGGCCTGCCCGACGCCGTGATCGTCGGCGTCCGGCCGCTGATCCAGCAGGAGGCCGAACGCGCCAAGCGCGAGCTGGGCCGCGGCTCCACGGCGACGCTGATGCTCGACAACCTGCCGGACCCGCAGCGCGGCACCCGCGACGTGGCAATCGACGTGGACCGCGCCCAGTTCCGCCGCCTCACCGCGCCGCTGAACCAGCAGATCCGCGCCACCATCGAGCGGGTGATCGCAGCGGCGCCCGAGTCCGGCCCGCCCGACGCGGTCGTGCTCGCCGGGCAAGGCGCCAAGATTTTCACGGTGGGCGAGGTGCTCTTCGAACTCCAGCTGGCCGGCAAGCTCACCGACCACCACCCGGACACGGCGGTGGTCCGGGGCGGAGCCCTGCACGCCGGAGTCCTCGCCGGCCTGGTGAAGCAGTCTCTCCTGCTCGATGTTGTCGCCTACGGCGTCGCGGTGCGCTGCCAACAGCTTCCCGGTACGGGCACAGGCGTGATAGCGCTGGATCCCACCATGAACACCGAGCTGTCTCACCTGATCGGGGCGAACACGTTCACGCCGACGCGGAGCGCGTTGTCGTTCCGTCTCGAGGGCGGAGCGGAGCGGGACCACCTCATAGAGTTCGTCGAGGTCCGCCACGACGGCGTCCACCCCATGCCCGAGCATGACCTGCACGCATCGGCCGGCCTTGTCAACGTTTATGCCGACTTCGACTCGAACCAGACCCTGCGCACCTGGTTCGAGGCCGACGCCTAACGGTGCCCGTCCGCCTTGGCCGGCCCACCCGGTTGCGGGGCAAGCTCGTCCAGCACGATGGGGGTCCCGTTGGTGTCGGCGGTCTGCCTGGTTTCGAGGCAGGTTTGGCCGGCCGGCACCGCTGGCGGCCGGTCTGCGAAATGGTCCGATATGGACTCGCGGGACTGCGGCGCGCGCATCTGAAGCACCACGGACACCTTCGCCTCAAGCTCAACGCCCTCGATCTGGGCGAAATACGACACCTTGTCGACAACCTTGTACGCGGCGGCGGTGAAAGTGTTTGTGGCGCACCGGGTGTGGAAGACCGTCCAGCCGGTGCCGCGCAGCCCGACGATGGCTTGCACGGCGCGATCGCGGGCCGCGGCCAGGGCCCCGGGCTCGGCCAGGTCGGCGCTGACCTTGCCGCGGTGTGCGGGCCGCTTGTCGGACACGTAGAAGCCCGCCTCGCCATACGGTTCGCCGATCGCGAGCTTGAGCACCGGCTCGGATCGCATCGCCGCCAGCCGCTTGGAGTCCACATCGGATGCCTCGTCTCCCCCGCCGGGGCAACCCGCCAGGAGAAGCGCAAGCGCCGCGACCCACACCAAGCCCCTGTTCACCGCGGCGTCACCACCCCTTGCACATGGTCGTACCCCAACGCCGACATGTTGCCATCCCGGAAGTCGGACTCGCTGACCCGCACCATCTCCCCCGCGCTGGGCTCGTAGAACACCAGCTGATCGCCCTCGTGCCCGACCAGCAGCACGTAGTGCCGGGGCACGGAAGGCGGGAAACCGCCGTCCATGCTCGCCCCGTTGCCGATCAGGACCGGCACCGGGCGCCCGGCGTCGACCGCCCCGACCGCGTCGTCGAGCGCCGGGTTGACCGAGCCGGAGTCGGTGTCGTCCACCCACCGCCAGTCGTACTCCGAGCCGAGCGCCTCGCTGTTGCGGTTCAGCTCGTCGGTCATGCCCCACGGCATGGTGCCGATCCCGTGGCGCCAGCTCGGATCGGTCAGGTTGTGGATGCGCTCCTCCTCGTCGGCGATCCGCCGGTCAAACTCGGTGGAACTCAACGGGTTGCCGCTGGCGTCGGTGGTCAGGCTCAGCGCGTACATCGGGTCGTTCATCGCCCGAGCGATCATGATGGAGGTGGATCCGCAGGTCGTCTGGTTGTACTGGTCCACCGAAACCGGCGGGTTGCCATAGGTCACCAGGCCGGAAGAGCCGGGGTTGACCAGGCTGAGCTGCCGGCGCAGCCAGTCGTCGCTCTTGCCGTGGATCATCCCGGCGAAGGTGGCGATGTCGTCGACCGACCGTCCGGCGGCGAGCGCCTTCATCAGGTACGCCCGCTCGTGCTCCGAACCGGCCCCGTCCAGCAGCGCCTGCATCCTCGCCCGGTCCGCTTCGGACAGCCCGCCCATCCGCTCGGCGGCCTCGGCAAGCTGGGCGGTGCTGAGGATGCCGTTCTCCTCGCGGGAGCCGCCGTCGATGCCCGCGTTGGCAAGCAGCACCGCGTCGAACGCGTCGACGTGCGAGGAGCGGACGGCGCCCGCGCGAGCCTTGCCCTCCACGTCGCGAAGCCCACGGCGCAGCGTGTCCTGCGCCTTGCCCAGATCCTCGAAGACCTGGATCGCCCCGAGGACCGCGTGGATCGCCTTGGCGATCTCCTGCTGGATGCCGCCGTCGCCGTCGAAGGGCCACACCGTGTCCCAGAGGTTGCGGGCAACGTCGAAGACGCTGTCCAGTTCGTGGATGACCTCGTCCAGGTCCTCGCGGTGGCGGCGCAGCTCGGACTTGAGCCGGCGCACCTCGCCCGCGTAGTCGTCGAGCAGGTCCGCCGCGTGCCGCATCGCCGGTGCCGCCTGCTCGAAGAGGCTCTGCGTCGCCCGGAGAGCGGCAACCGCCTCGGTCGCCGCGTCGCCCTGCCACACCGCGGGAACACCGGTCTGCACCCTGTCCAGGTCGAGGTCGGCGGTCTCGATGGCGTTGCGCATGCGGCGGTACGCGCTCACATACTCGTCGATGGTGTCGGGGTCGCCGGGCACGTGGCTGAAAATGGAGCCGAGGGTGCGCAGGGTGTCGATGATGGTCCGCACCATCTCGATCGGGTTGGTCAAGGTGCGCAGGAACTCCAGCACGTCGCGCAGCCGGTTGAGCGCCGTGGTCAGCTGGAAGTAATCGCCGGAGGTCATCACATCACCCGGCTGTGCGGAATGCGTTGCTGTTGCTGCGCAACGTATTCGTCGACGGTCTGGTAGCCGGCCGCGGCGGCACGCGCCGCGGTGCACCAATGCTCCAGCACCTCGTGGTAAACCCGGAACTCGTCCCGCCACACGTCGCGCACGCTCTCGAAGGCGTCGGCGGCGTCCTCAAGCTTGAACGCCTCACCCGCCCCGTCAAGCGCGTCGCGCCAGGTGCGCCGGGCAGCGTCGAGATCCTCCGCCACCGCGCAAACCGACTGTGCCTGCGCAGTGATGCCGCGCGCGTCCGCCTGAGTCTCACGCCCCGCCATGCCGCGCAGTATATAGATTGGCTCGCAACTACGGTATGTAGCGGTAGAGGGTGGAGGCGTTGTAGTAGTAAAGGTTTCCGTACTCGTCGAGAGCCATCCCGTCGGCACCGGTGGTGACGAGCTTGGTGACGGCGAGCGTGGACTTGCTGATCTTAAAGAGGTAGCTGCCGATCGTGCCGTAGACCGAGCCGGTGTCGCGCGGTGTGGTGATGAGCTTGGCATCGCGCCACGAACCGAACTGGTAGCTGACGTCGCTGAACTTCTCCACCGGGTTGGTGGAGAACGTGTTGGTGGCCGGGTTGAAGATGAACAGGAATCCCTCGGCGAAACCCCAGATCCGGCCGTCGATGACGGCCAGAGCCGTGATGGCGGACAGCGGGCGGGGAGTCGCCGGTAGCGCATACTCCGTCTTTGCCCCGGTGGCGGGGTCGTAGACGAACAGTTTGGCGGCGCTGGCGCGCGGCGCGGTGTCGACACCGAGTCCATTGCGGGTGGTGGTGCCGCCATAGACCTTGCCGTTGTAGTAGGCGAGGGAGATGACGCTCTGGTCCGCGACGATGTTGCGCAGCACGGTGTGCGTGCCCGCGGCGAGGTCAAAGACGGTCAGCGCCCCGCCATACTGCCCGTAGCCCGGGACCGTGCCGACGAAAAGCCTGCCGTCGCCGGCGACAATCGCGTAGGGCCGATCCTGCCCGTCGCCGCTCAGACCTGCGAGCTGGCGCGGGTTGGTGCCCATCTGCCAGGGCGCGGCCGGGTCGTACTCATGGATCTTGGCGCCGGAGTAGTTGCCGAGGTAGAGCTTGCCGTTGTACGCCGTCATGCTGTCCGTTTGCGACAGTCCATAGTGGACCGTATCGGGCTGGTTGTCGTTGGAGTCCCCGTGCAGCGGGTTGTAGACCCCGGTGCCACCGGTGAGGTACCCGCCGGTGTAGATGAGGCCGTCCGGGCCGGTGCCGACCGCGTTGAGCGAAGTGGGCTGGGTCGGGGTGCCCTGCACCTGGGCCAGGCGGGTGGCGCCGTTGGCCGGGTTGTACTTGAACAGGAAGGTGCGTCCCTGCTCGGTGCCGACGACGACGAGCGTGTCACCGGGGAAGGCGGCCTGGTCTGCCAGGCGGACCCAGCCGAGCTTGGTGACGGAGGACAACGGCACGGGCACGTTCAGGTCCGTAAAGGTGTGAGCCGCAATGTCGTACCCATAAAGCCTGCCGCTGCGAGTCAGATAGACCTTGCCGTCCTTGGCCGGGGAAAGGTGGTTGGCGGAAGCGAAGGTCGCCTCCTCGGTCGCGGTCACCGAGCCGTTGGCGGCCTCGACCACGTTGAGCACCGAAAGCACGCCGTTGGCCATGACCGCGAAGAGCCGGCCGCCGGTAAACTGAAGCCCGCCCACCATGGAGATGCCCGCATACTTCGAGGGCAGGATGTTGTGCTTGGCGCCGGTGACGCGGTCGAAGCGGATCAGCGCGGCGTTGGTGCCCACCCCGAGGTAGGTGGCGTCTTCGGTATCGTCAAAGGCGATGCTGCGCACATACTGCTTGCCGGGCCAGATCGGCTTGCTGCCAAGCGGGCTGAAACCGTTGGCGGGCTCATACTTGAAGTAGCCCGCGCCCTTGTAGGTGCCACCGTAGATGCGGCCGTCGGCGCCCGAGGTCAGGCACCACACGAACTCCTCGCCCGCTATCGCCTGGCCCAGGTCAGTCACGGAGCCGCTGCCGGGGGTGTGCTTGTAGACATGGCCGTTGCTGTACGAGCCGAGATAGACCGAGCCGTCGGTGGAAGTCGTTGCGGCCCAACCCCCGATGGCGCCCGGCAGGGTGTGGCTGGAGCCAACCACGCCCTCGGTGTCGGCATCGACTGTGGCGAATCTGGCCGGGTTGGCGGCGGTGTCGACGGTACCGGTGAAGATCCCGAAGATCTTGTCCTGGTTGGCGCCGATGCCGAAGGTGGTCCCATTGATCTGCGAATTTTCAATCTGGGTACCGAGTCCGGTCACCGCCTTGGTGAGGATCACGTCGTCGAAGTACGCCACACCAATGTTGGTCTTCGCCGAGTAGAGCATGGCCGACATGCGGGTCGTGCCGATGGGTGCGGTGCCGGTGATGCGCAGGATCGTCCACGTGCCAAGGGAACCGGTGAAGCCGGTAAACTGGTTGCCGACCAGCGTGCCGGCCGAATCATAGAAGCGCAGGTAGAGATCGGGCCGGCCGGACGTGACATAGACCCTGGCGAAGGCGGCGTAACGGGTGCCGGCTGTCGCGGCCAGGCGGGTGCTCTCCAGACCGGTAGAGTCGAGGTCGTTGGCGTCGGAAAGCTTGGCACTCTTGGCACCCGCGAACGCCTGCTCGGTGGTGGCGACGTTGCCGCCCGCCGCGAACTGCGCCCACCCGGACAGGTCGCTCTCGAAACCGCCGTTGGGCGTGGCGATGTCGGCGGCGTTGGCGGTGGAGGCCGGGGCGATCACCGGGAGGGCGGCGCACAGCGCCATGCAGAGCAGCAGCCGAGCAGTCAGTCGCAGACCGGTCATGGATCCCCCCGCGCGTGATTCAGATGTCTAGCCGGGAATCCTGGTCCAATTTAAAGATCGACACAAGCCATGTTTGCGCGTTCGGACGGTCGCTTCAGGTAATACTCGATCACACGACCGACGTCGGCGGCGACCGCGTCGCCCGGCGGCGCGCCCAGGCTGCGCGTACGTCCAGAGACGCCAAGCTCAAGCTTGCCTTCGTGGACCGAGTACCGCTCGATCCGGTCCCACGCGAACAGCTCGGTCCCGCGATAGACCCCCGATGGGGTGATGCCGAGCATCGAGTGCTCGGGCAGGAAACGGACGCGGGCGAGATGGGCAAGCCAGACCCAGTTCAGGGCCGCGATGAACGGGCTGAACGAATCCGAGTTAAAGGCGTGCGACAACGCGCAAAATGCGGCGATCGCCACCACAAGGCAAAGCCATCCGGCGAGCGAATACTGCAGCGGCACCAGGTACCAGCCTACCTCCGGGCCGTCCGGCGGCGGATAGTTGCCGTGCCGCCAGCGCCGTGCCGCCGGCTGAAGGTCCTGCGGTTCTCGCCGGTTACCAGTCGGTCGCCCGCGCAGGAAGAGACACAGAATCAACATGGGTACTAAGACAACTGTGGCGCGCCAACTGTTGCGATAGGACTCTACGTACGGACCTAGCGCGAACCCTGCCCAGGCCGTGAGAGCCGCCGGCGCAAGGGCTAGCGCCAGCCCGGCCCTCCAGCGTCGCCAAAACCCCCGTACTGCTTCCATGCCGACAACTTTGACGGGCCGATGCACGTGTCCACAAGCACCGGCCGTAGACGCCTTGAGCCTGTGGGCGTTATCGCACGTTCTCAGCCAAGGTTGGGTCGCCCTCGCTCTGCCTGTGGAGGGCACGGCGGTGGTGGTCTCGACATGCTCATCGGTGAGTCCCGGACGGTACGATGTCCCGGCCATCCAGTCCATCTCGTGGTTGGGGCCCGGCCACGAACCCGTCCAGCGACATCGTGAAGTGCACCAGCACCTTTCGCCGGGCGTCTGCTTCTCGGTGCCGGGTCATCTTCGTCGCCTCGCCTTCCTCTCGATGATTGCCTGCAGAAGGCTTACGCCACAGCGTTCAAACGTGGCAAATGAGCGAAACGATCACCGTGTCGCTTGGCAGCCCTTCGAGATAGCCGTCCACATCGGAGACGCCGAAGCGATGCGGGCAGACCGCGGGACCATCGCACACACCGTGCACCGGAGGCTCTCCAGGCTCCCACCACCAGCCGTCAACTGTCACCAGGCCGCTCGGCCTTTTGACCCGATTCCGTTGCCGGACAACATAATCATCGCGGTACCGCGGTGGATGTAAAGAACGCCCGAAGGAGCGGCTGCCGGCGGTGCGCTTCAAAGGATCGCTGCGCGTCTGTGGCAATGAACGGGACAGCCCATGCCACAGATCCCAGGCCACACCAGCCTGCGCCGCCACCTGATCGCGGCTGCCGTCGAGGTCGAGCGCGAAACGCGGGCCACCGGCGCACCAACCAGGATCACATCCGTTGGCTTTCACCGGTGCAGGGTGGTATTCGAACCCGGCCGCGATGCGGAACCCAGCGTCTCCAGACGAGAAGCGCCAGCGATCCCACTTCCATCGCACCAGCGGGATTTCGTCTCGCCAAGCCTGAAGGGTTTCGAGGCATCACTGATCGCGGCCCGCACGTCGACGGCCGGTGGCGGGCGGCGTTGGCGGGCCGTCAAAGTACTAGGCGCTAATCGGCGAGCAGGCTGTCTGGCTGGTTGGCTCGGCGGAGCGCGTCGGCGACAAACCCGTTGCGCTTGAGTCCCTCCACCGCGTCCCGCAAGAATCGCACCGTCTCGGGCTTGCGCGCCACGGACGTCCCGACCGCCTGCTGGATCTGCATGAACCGCTCGTCGATAAGGCGCAGGCGCAGGTCCGGGTTGGCCGCAACAAACTCGGTCATCGGCTGCCTGATCCCGGCGGCGACCTCCAGCCCTTGGGCCAGAAAGGCTTCGGTGCCCTCCTCGCCCCGTACGACGGTCGCGTGCCGCAGGGTGCGAGACAGGTACAGGTCGTAGGCGGACCCGCGCTTCACTCCGATCCGCAAATCTTGCCGGTCCACATCGGCCACCGTGGTGATGGTTGAATCTTGCGGTACGGCGAACACGCCTTCGATGACGACGTATGGGGTGGTGAATGCCACCTCGGCCGCGCGCTCCGGCTCGATGGCCAGGAAGCAGATGTCTGCCCGGCCGGACGTCATCGCCTCGAAAGACTTGCGCGCGGCGTCAAAGCAGACAAGCTCGACCGGAAAGCCAAGGCGCGAGCCGATTTCACGCGCCAGGTCGACCGTGACTCCGGCCGGCGCCTCGGGCGTACCCTGGGCCAGCACGGGGTTACCGAGATTGATGGAGGCGCGGAGAGCGCCCGTCGGCGCAAGGTCTTTCACGATGTCTTTGGCGATGTCACCCGTCATGATCTTTATACTAGATTCCGGCACCCTCTCGATGGCTTCATCCCGGGCACGGTGGCGCGCTCGGTGCCTGCCGGTCAGCGTGCGGCGGAGGCGGGGGCGGAGGCCGGGTCGCGTTCGTTGGAGCTGGTGCCCTGCTTCGCACGGAGCTGGGTCGCCCGCCGCCGCCACAGCCATACCGCCAGTACGCCCAGTCCACCGGCGGACACCAAACCGAAGAACAGCCAAGCGAACGAGAATTGGCTCCCGACGGAGTCGGCGTCAGTGTCACAGATCAGCGGACGGGTCACCCCATCGGGCATGACACACGCGGTCGTGCTCAGCGTGCCACTGTCCGGCCGCTCCCCGATCGCCGCGGTGAGGTCGATGGTCACTTCCCCGAAGGCCGGAAGGTGGCGTGTCCACTGGACCTCACTGTTGCCGGCCGAGCCCAGCGTATTCTCGGTAACCTTGCTCGGTACCGGCTGCGACTCACCGAATGCCAACGCCCCCGGCAGCATCTGGGCGATGAAGGCCGACGGATAGTCGACCGCCGAGTTGTTGCGAACCGTGATTCGATAGACGGTCTGTGTGTGCTCCTCGACGGACGTCACATTGTTGTCGACGGTCACTGTAACCGCACGGTCACCGGCGGCAGCGGCTGCGGCTAGAGCCGGAGCCAGGGCCAGGGCCAGGGCCAGGGCGCTCACCAGCGCCGCCGCCGCCACCATCATCCCAATAGTTCTGATCACTTGTTGCCAACGATCCGTGGTCAGTGCGAGTTTCGCTTCGCAGGTTTAGAACCCAAGCGGACAAGTACCATGCCCAGGAGCAGAATCAGCAGACCGGAAAACGCGTGCAGGCCAACACGGAGACCGGTGACGGGGACAACGCCCACACAGTCGCCACCAGCAGTGAACACGGTATCAGCGGAGTCGGCGTCATTGGCCAGGTTGGAATCCGGCTCGATGTGGGCAACAGTGACGCTCGCGGAGCCCGCGAATTCGCCTGTTCTGCAGGTACCGTCAAGCTCAACCGGGAACGTGATTGTCGCGGTTTCCTGCGGAGCGAGGCGCTCGACACCGGTACCCCCCAAAAAGCGTGCAACCGGCTGCACACGCTGTTGCCGCAGAGCTGGTGGGTCTGGCAGGACACAGGTTACCGTCGTTGTGCCGGTGCAGTCGGCGCCCAAGGCGTCACCAGAACGGCTCAACCCTTCAGGGAGTACCACCGTCGTGGTGACAGCGGTCGCGATCCACGGACCATAATTCGTGACGACCTGGGTCACCGTGCCGGTGCTGCTGATCGGCGAGGTAATTTCGATGGTGACACCGACGTCTGATTGGCTTACCAGCTGTGGGAACACCGGCGAAGACGGCCCCTGCGGCTGACCGCCACTGGTGTCCGATGTGGACGTTGCGACATTGCCCAGGTCTGAACCGTCGCCGGTGTAGCCGGAGTCGAGCCGGACGGTGAAGGTCCAGCTGCGCGAGGCGCCGGGAGCCAGCTCGGGCTCGGGCCCGCAGGTCACCGTCTGGCCCGCTGCCGAGCATCCGTCCAAACTCGATACGAAGGTGATCGGGGTGGGCAGGGGATCTGTGGCCCTGGCGTTCATCGCGGTGGACGGACCACTGTTGGTCGTCGTAATCGTGTAGGTGAAGGTCTGTCCCGGCCCGACCGGCGCGGTCGAAACCTCCTTCGCGGTGGAAAGCGAAACCGTTGGTGAACCTGGTCCGCCGGAAGGGAAGGCGGGTGAGGGGTTGGCGTTGTTGCCCGGGGAAGGGTCGGTGGTGTCGGCGTCTGCGACGGCGATGTTGCCGAGATCGCTGCCGTCGCCGGTGTAGCCGGGGTCGAGGCGGACGGTGAATGTCCATGTCGCCGTGGCGCCGATCGTGAGGGTTGGCTGTGGACCGCAGGTGACGGTTTGGGCGGTGGCGGAGCAGGCGGTGCTGGTGACGAAGGTGAGGGCGGTGGGTAGGTCGTCGGTGGCGGTGACGTTGGTTGCGGTGGAGGGGCCGTTGTTGGTGACGGTTACTTGGTAGTCGAAGGTGGTCCCGGGGACGACGGGGGTGGTGTTGAGGGCGACTTTCGCGGTGGTGAGGTCGGCGGTGGGTGGGGCTACGCCGCCGGAGGGCAGGGCGGGCGAGGGGTTGGCGTTGTTGCCCGGTGATGGGTCGGCGGTGTCGGCATCGGCGACGGCGATGTTGCCCAGATCGGATCCGTCGCCGGTGTAGCCAGTGTCCAATCGCACCGTGAAGGTCCACGACATTGTCGCGCCGACGGCGAGCGTTGGCTCCGGGCCGCAGGTCACCGTTTGGTCGGCGGCGGAGCAGCCGGTGCCGGAGACGAAGGCAAGCGCGGTGGGTAGGTCGTCGGTGGCGGTGACGTTGGTTGCGGTGGAGGGGCCGTTGTTGGTGACGGTTACTTGGTAGTCGAAGGTGGTGCCGGGGACGACGGGGGTGGTGTTGAGGGCGACCTTCGCGGTGGTGAGGTCGGCGGTGGGTGGGGCTACGCCACCGGAGGGCAGGGCGGGTGAGGGGTTGGCGTTGTTGCCTGGGGAAGGGTCGGCGGTGTCAGCATCGGCGACGGCGATGTTGCCCAGATCGGATCCGTCGCCGGTGTAACCAGAGTCGAGGCGGACGGTGAAAGTCCACGACACCGTGGCACCGACTGCAAGCGTTGGCTCGGGACCACACGTCACCGACTGGGCGACTGCCGAGCAACCTGTTCCAGACACGAACGCGAGCGCGGTGGGCAGGTCGTCGGTGGCGGTCACGTTCGTTGCTACGGATGGGCCGTTGTTGGTGACGGTCACCTGGTAGTCGAAGGTGGTGCCGGGGACGACGGGGGCAGTGTTGAGCGCGACCTTCTCGGTGGTCAGGTCGGCGGAAGGTGAGGCCACACCGCCGGAAGGCAGCGCGGGTGAGGGGTTAGCGTTGTTGCCCGGGGACGGGTCGGCGGTGTCGGCATCGGCGACGGCGATGTTGCCCAGATCTGAACCGTCACCGGTGTAGCCAGCGTCGAGGCGGACGGTGAAAGTCCAAGACACCGTGGCACCGACCGCAAGCGTCGCCTGCGGACCACATATCACCGATTGGCCAGCGGCCGAGCAGCCGGTCCCGGACACGAACGTCAGCGCGGTCGGTAGCTCGTCAGCCGCCGACACGTTCGTTGCTACGGAGGGGCCGTTGTTGGTGACGGTCACTTGGTAGTCGAAGGTGGTGCCGGGTACGACCGGTGCGGTGTTGAGGGCAACCTTCTCGGTGGTCAGATCGGCGGAAGGTGAGGCCACACCACCGGAAGGCAAGGCCGGGGAGGGGTTGGCGTTGTTGCCCGGGGATGGATCGGCGGTGTCGGCATCGGCGACCGCCACATTGCCCAAATCGCTGCCATCGCCGGTGTAGCCAGTGTCCAATCGCACCGTGAAGGTCCACGACACCGTGGCACCGACCGCAAGCGTCGGCTCGGGACCACATGTCACCGACTGGGCGACTGCCGAACAACCTGTTCCAGACACGAACGCTAGCGCGGTGGGCAAATCATCCGTGGCGGTGACGTTGGTAGCTACGGACGGGCCGTTGTTGGTGACGGTCACCTGATAGTCGAAGGTGGTCCCGGGGACGACCGGTGTGGTGTTGAGGGCGACCTTCTGGGTGGTGAGGTCCGCGGAAGGTGAGGCCACTCCGCCGGAGGGCAGGGCGGGTGAGGCGTTGGCGTTGTTGCCCGGCGACGGGTCGGCCGTGTCGGCGTCAGCGACCGCCACATTGCCCAAATCGCTGCCATCACCGGTATAGCCGGCGTCGAGGCGGACGGTGAACGTCCAGGAGACAGTTGCACCGACAGCTAGCGTTGCCTGCGGGCCACAGGTCACCGCCTGGCCGACGGCCGAGCAGCCGGTCCCGGAGACGAACGCCAGCGCGGTCGGCAGGTCGTCAGTCGCCGACACATTCGTTGCTACGGACGGGCCGTTGTTGGTAACGGTCACCTGATAGTCGAATGTCCCACCGGGGACGACGGGTGTGGTGTTGAGCGCCACTTTTTCGGTGGTCAGGTCGGCAGCCGGAGGGGCCACTCCGCCGGAGGGCAGGGCGGGTGAGGGGTTGGCGTTGTTGCCCGGCGACGGGTCGGCCGTGTCGGCGTCAGCGACGGCGATGTTGCCTAGGTCTGAGCCGTCGCCGGTGTAGCCGGGGTCGAGGCGGACGGTGAATGTCCATGTCGCCGTGGCACCGATCGTGAGGGTTGGCTGTGGACCGCAGGTAACGGTCTGGTCGGCGGCGGAGCAGCCGGTGCCGGAGACGAACGTGAGGGCGGTCGGTAGGTCGTCGGTGGCGGTCACGTTGGCTGCGGTCGACGGGCCGTTGCTGGTGACGGTCACTTGGTAGTCGAAGGTGGTGCCGGGTACGACGGGGGTGGTGTTGAGCGCCACTTTCGCGGTGGTCAGGTCGGCGGCGGGTGAGGCTACGCCGCCGGAGGGCAGGGCGGGTGAGGGGTTGGCGTTGTTGCCCGGCGACGGGTCGGCGGTGTCAGCATCGGCGACCGCCACATTGCCCAAATCGCTGCCGTCACCCGTGTAGCCAGGGTCCAGGCGAACGGTGAACGTCCAACTGCGCGACGCACCCGGAGCCAACACGGGCTCCGGACCGCAGGTAACGGTCTGGCCGGCGGCGGAGCAGCCGGTGCCGGAGACGAAGGCCAGCGCGGTTGGTAGGTCGTCGGTGGCGGTCACGTTGGTTGCGGTCGACGGGCCGTTGTTGGTGACGGTCACTTGGTAGTCGAAGGTGGTCCCGGGGACAACGGGGGTGGTGTTGAGAGCGACCTTCGCGGTGGTCAGGTCCGCGGAAGGTGAGGCCACACCGCCGGAGGGCAGGGCGGGTGAGGGGTTGGCGTTGTTGCCCGGGGAAGGGTCGGCGGTGTCGGCATCGGCGACGGCGATGTTGCCCAGATCGGATCCGTCGCCGGTGTAGCCGGGGTCGAGGCGGACCGTGAACGTCCAACTGCGAGAGGCGCCGGGAGCAAGCTCTGGTTCCGGGCCGCAGGTCACCGATTGGCTGATGGCGGAGCAGCCGGTGCCCGTGACGAAGGCAAGCGCGGTGGGTAGGTCGTCGGTGGCGGTCACGTTGGCTGCGTTCGACGGGCCGTTGTTGGTGACGGTCACCTGATAGTCGAAGGTGGTTCCAGGGACCACAGGTGCGGTGTTGAGGGCGACCTTCGCGGTGGTCAGGTCGGCAGCGGGCGAGGCCACACCACCGGACGGCAAGGCGGGTGATGGGTTGGCGTTGTTGTCCGGGGAAGGGTCGGCGGTGTCGGCATCGGCGACCGCCACATTGCCCAAATCGGATCCGTCGCCGGTGTAGCCAGAGTCAAGGCGAACCGTGAACGTCCAACTGCGCGATGCGCCGGGAGCAAGCTCGGGCTCAGGGCCGCAGGTCACCGTTTGGGCGGTGGCGGAGCAGCCGGTGCCAGAGACGAAGGCCAGCGCGGTCGGTAGGTCGTCGGTGGCGGTCACGTTGGCTGCGTTCGACGGGCCGTTGTTGGTGACCGTCACCTGATAGTCGAAGGTAGTTCCAGGGACGACGGGGGCGGTGTTGAGGGCAACCTTATCGGTGGTCAGATCGGCGGAAGGTGAGGCCACGCCACCGGAAGGCAGCGCGGGTGACGGGTTGGCGTTGTTGCCCGGCGACGGGTCGGCCGTGTCGGCATCGGCGACCGCCACATTGCCCAAATCGCTGCCGTCGCCGGTGTAGCCGGGGTCGAGGCGGACGGAGAAAGTCCATGACGTGCTGCTGCCCGCCGGCACGACATCGACCGGCGGGCATGAGACTACTTGACCCTCCGCCGTACAACCGTCCACCGACGACACGAACGATAGCGCCGCCGGCAGGTCGTCGGTGGCGCGGACGTTTGCCGCCGGGGATGGGCCGTTGTTGGTGACGGTCACTTGGTAGTCGAAGGTGCCGCCGGGGACGACGGGTGTGGTGTTGAGGGCGACTTTCGCGGTGACCAGATCCGCCTCGACGGTGGTGCTGACGCAGGCTCCGAAGTCGTCGGCCAGATCCAGGTGAGCGCTCAGCCCGCTGATGTTTGCCGCTTCGTTGGTGAGTGCCGGGTCGGGGCAGCTGGCGGCGGTGGTGAATGTCGGCGAGTTGGTGATGTCGACCGCGATGGTGCACGTGCTGGGCCCGGCTGGAAGTGCTGCCCCGCTCAGGGAGATGGTCGAGCTTCCGGCGTCGGCGCTCAGTGTTCCGCCACAAGTGTTCGTCGTGTTGGGTGGCGCGGCTACGACGAGTCCGGACGGCAGGGTGTCGGTGAAGGCTACCCCTGACTGGGCGATCAGCGCGGGCTCATCGATGGTGTACGTGAGGCGGGTTTTGGTACCGATGACAAAGCTTGGGTCGGCGAACTCCTTGGACATGCTGGCCATGACGACAAAGACCGAGCCGATTTGCCACGCGTCCGCCGGGTCGGTGGGATCCCACCCTCGGGCAGTGCAATCCAGCGGCACGCTCGCGGTGGCGTCCGCCCACGCGAGAAGTTTGTAGTACCCATCCCCGTCAGCCGAAAGATCAACAGGCGAGGTGATGAAGAAGGCGTTCGCCGGGGACGAAGTGTGGTCGGTAACGGTGAAGGGCACCGGCGCGGGCGTCGCCAGGGTAGGTGAGCCATCCTGCTTGACGAACTGGTACCAGCCGTTCGTGGTGATTCCGCAGTCGGCGTCCAGGTTGAGGTTGCTTGGGTCGATGACGAACTTGGTGGGGGTGACCGTGCCGTCGAACGTGATGGCACCCCACCCGGCTTGGCTGTTGGGGCTCATGCCGGGCCAAGCGGCGTCCCATGGGATGCGGATCACGGGCCGGCCGACGCCCGGGCAGTTCTGGAACGGCCACACCTCGGTTGGCAGCGGGACCGTGGCTACTCCGGAGGGGAAGGTCGCCTCCAGGGCCAGATTAGAGATGGTCGGCTGGCAAAGCAGCGCGGCGTTGGTGGCGTCGCCCTGCACGCGGATGGTTACCCGGTCGGTGGCCGCGTCGACGGAGTCCACGCGTACGATCTGGTACTCCTGGTTGATGCCCGGGAACTGACCGGTGTTGCGGACAGTGACCGCGTTCATTGTACCGTTGCCGTCGCTGTCATACGCGACCCTGGTCGGCAGTTCTCCCTTGGGCACCGTGAACGCCACGTCCGCGCGGAACTCGTCGTCGACGTCGTTGTTTCTGACCGGGTATCCCAGGATCTCAAACGTCGGCGCCGCTTGCGCGTGTCCGTGTCCGGCGAGGAGGAAGACGGCCGCGCCCGCGGCGATCGCCACCGCGGCGACGGACGCCAGCCAGCGCGCGACAGCAGTGGTTCCGCGACGCGCCTGGATGGTGGAGTTGACTGCCACTGTGACGGCCCTTCGGTCATGCGATGAAGCGACACGCCCAGGGCGCGACAAAACCGACAATAGGCATTACGAGACGTAGTCGATCAGCAACACGCCGTGGCCACCGTCCCGGCCGAAAGCGCAGCGTGTCGGGTACCCGATAAATTTGTCCTTTTTATTCTTATTGGGTTTTTAATTGCGATATGGAGCCGTTGACCCGTCCACACGGCTTGGGCACCTCGGCCACGTGTATCGACAGGTCCAAACCGGACCGGTCCGAAGACGACGGTTTCTGGCCACCGCGCTTCCACATCCCGTTCGAGTCGCGGATGAACCCGCAGGTCGAGCGGGTGCGCGCGCACAGCC
This sequence comes from Candidatus Limnocylindrales bacterium, assembly GCA_036377915.1. Lineage (GTDB taxonomy): Bacteria > Actinomycetota > Actinomycetes > Mycobacteriales > Micromonosporaceae > Allorhizocola. The sequence goes on along the minus strand of DASUXL010000206.1, from coordinate 14,519 downwards.
TGGCGTGGGCCCGCGCCAACGATCTCGTCACCACCGACGAGGCGGAACGCAGGCTTGACGCGGCGCGCTTCGACCGGCTGACCGCGCGATTCTTCCCCGACGCGACGGGAGCGGCGCTGGACCTGTTCGGCGACTGGGACCTTTGGTATTTCCTCTTCGACGACTCCTTCGACGGCCCGATCGGCCGAAATCCCGCCGCCGCCGAGCAGGTCCTCGAGCCGATGATTGCCACCGCCGCGGGCGACCCCGCCCGCATGAACCTCGACGCCCCGCCGATGCGCGCCTTCGCGGAACTGTGCTGCCGCACCGGTCTTGGCCGGTCTGTCCAATGGCGACCCCGCCTGGCCCTGGACTTCGCGGGATACCTTGACAGCTATCGCTGGGAAGCCGCCTACCGTTGCAGCGGAACGCAACCCGATGTCGAGACGTGCATCGCGATGCGCCGCGAATCCATCGGCGTCAGATCGACACTGACCTGTGGGGAGACCGTCGACCGCTTCGAGCTTGCCGTGCCGATCTTTCGCAGCGCCGCCATCCAGCGCATGCGCGACATCACCGCCGACGTTGTCGCACTGGTCAACGACGCGTTCTCACTGGCGAAGGACCTCCACCACGCAGACACGAACAACGTGGCGGTCATCCTGATGCGCACCAAGGGATGGAGCGTGGGCAGGGCCATCCACCACCTTGAGGACCTGGTGTCCGGGCTCGTTTCCGAGTTCCAGGATCTCGAGCACGCCGCGAAAGCGTTGCCGGCGACCATGTTCCTGCCTCGGGAACGGCCGAACGTCGAGCGGTACCTGGCGATGATGCGCCGTCTCATGCGCGGCAACCTCGACTGGTCGGCCGAGACTTCCCGCTACCACGACCACGTTCCTGACACCTGGAGGCATGGCAAGAACAATCATATTTTACTTTAGTATGAAAACTTCTTGACTCGCCTCCCAACCTGCTGCCAAGATGGCCCAAACGGCACGAAAGAACCTCGTATCAAAGGCCGGAGCCGCAGCCATGAAGGTGACCAGGATCGAAACCTTCCTAGTGCCACCGCGTTGGCTGTTCTGCCGCGTGGACACAGACGAGGGCATCTCCGGCTGGGGTGAACCGATCGTCGAAGGACTCGCCGAGTCGGTGCGCGCCGCCGTCGACGTGCTCGCCGAGCGCATCATCGGCCAGGATCCGCTCAGGATCGAGGACCACTGGCAGGTGCTCACCAAGGGCGGCTTCTACCGCGGCGGGCCGGTGCTGTCCTCCGCCGTCGCCGGGATCGACCAAGCACTGTGGGACATCGCCGGAAAGGCTTACGGCGTCCCGGTTTACGCGCTGCTCGGCGGTCCCGTCCGCGACCGTGTCCGGATGTACAGCTGGGTCGGCGGCGACGAACCGTCCGGCCTCACCGAGGCGATCGCGGAGCGGCTCGAAGCCGGATTCACCGCGGTGAAGATGAACGGCACCGGACGGTTCCGCAACCACAGCTCCCCCAACGAAATCCGCGGCATCGTCGAGCGCGCGGCGGCGGCCCGTGAGGCACTCGGGCCCGGCCGCGACTTCGCCGTCGACTTCCACGGCCGGCTCTCCGTCGCCGACGCGCGGCGTGTCCTGCCACTGCTGGAGGAGCTCCAACCCATGTTCGCCGAAGAACCGGTGGCACCTGAGCATTCACACCGCTTGCGCGACGTTGTGGAGATTTCGGGGGTACCCATCGCGGCTGGCGAACGCCTTTACTCCCGGGTGGACTTCCTGCCGGTCCTGCAGGCCGGAATCGCTGTGGCCCAGCCCGATGTCTCGCACGCCGGAGGTATCTCCGAGACCCGGCGCATCGGGGCTCTGGCAGAAACCTATGGTGCCCAGCTCGCACCGCACTGTCCACTCGGGCCGATCGCTCTCGCCGCAAGCCTGCACGTCGCCTTCGCCACCCCCAACCACCTGATTCAAGAGCACAGCATCGGAATCCACTACGGCGGCCAGACCGATCTCCTCGATTACGTCGTGGACCGGTCGGTCTTCTGCTTCGTCGACGGGCACCTGCCGCGGCCGGAACGACCCGGGCTCGGCATCGAGGTCGACGAGGCTGCCGTCCGGCGCGCGGACGCGCTCGGCCACGCATGGCGGAACCCGATCTGGCGGCACGACGACGGGTCGTTCGCGGAATGGTAGTGCCGCCCCCTCGACACGAATGAGGAAGGCCAGAGATGAGAATTGCCCTACGCGCCATGCTGACCGGCGCGCTCACCCTCTCCCTGATCACCTTGCCGGCCACCGCCGCCCACGCGGCAACGGTCACCGTCACCAGCGTGCCGGACCTCGTCGCCGCCGTCGCCGCGGCGAACCCGGGCGACACTGTGCTGCTCGCCAACGGCACCTATGCCAACGCGGGTGCCTTCACGCTCACCAACACCAAGCCGAACCCGAGCAACCTGCGCATCACCATCGGCGCGGCAAACCGCGGCAAGGCCGTGTTCACCGGGGACACGCGGATCACGTTCCTGTCCTCGAACTACCTGACCTTCCGGGACTTCTTCTTCGACGAGGCCCTCAACGCCTCCGGCAACGTCATAACCGTTGACGGGACGTCGTTCACCCAGATCACCAACAACTACTTCTACCACAGCGGCAACACGGTCAGCCCGTTCGCACGGGTCATCCACATCCACAACAGGTCGAAGAACAACGAGATAAACCGCAACACGTTTGAGAACCCGCAGGGCACACCGATCACCGTCCGCGACCACCCCGCCGACCTCAACGTGGACGACCAGAACACCAACAACTGGATCCACCACAACATGTTCAAGAACGGCAAGTACACATTGGACGCCTACCCGGGGCTGACCGACAACAACGGGATGGAGGCGATCCAGACCGGGGTCGGCGGCGGCCTGCCGGTCGAACAGTTCTCGCTCATCGAGCACAACCTGTTCCAGAACTACACCGGCGACTCCGCCGAGATCATCAGCAACAAGTCGTCGAAGAACACCATCCGGTACAACACCTTCCGCAACAACCAGTCCGGCGTGACCCTGCGCGGCGGCGACGACGTCCGCTTCGACGGCAACTTCCTGCTCGGGATGCCCGCCGGGCTAAGGGTCTTCGGGATGCGGCACATCATCACCAACAACTACTTCGCCAACGGCTTCAGCGGCATCGTCATGCCCACCGGTGTCCTCCCGGCCAACCAGGTCAGCATCGACTCGAAGGTCGTCAACAACACGTTCGTCAACAACACCGACACCCAGCTCCTGATCGGCTCCACCGGTACCACCAACGACCAACCCCAGAATACGTTGGTGGCCAACAACCTTATCGTCGCCAACCGGGGCACGGCGATCCGCACCGGCGGGACCGTCGAGACGAACACCACGTACAGCCGCAACATCCTGCACCTGAGCGGCACAGCCCAGGCGGGCACGGCCGACGCCGGAATCACCTTGGCCAACCCGAATCTGGTCGTCGACGGTGAACTCTCCCGCCCGGCAACCGGCAGCGTCGCCGTCGACTTCGGCCAGGCCGTCGCCGGGGTGAGCGTGACCGACGACATCGACGGGCAAGCGCGCGTGGGGAATCCGGACGCCGGCTGCGATGAGGTCTCGACCGCGGCGCTTGTGCGGGTACCCTATAAGCTCTCTTCTTCCCTGGTAAGGGTCAACTGGGCGGTAGGCGACGCCTGGGTCATCAGCACCGACCAGCACGAGCCCGCCGCGCCGGCCAACCTGCGGGTCACCTCGGTCACGCAGAACTCGGTCACGGTGGCGTGGGACGCGGCGACCGACAACGTCGGCGTCACCTCCTACGAGGTGTTCACCGGCTCCAATTCGGTCACCGCGCGCGACTCGCTCGGCACGACCTCGGCGACGAGCTTCACGGTGAACGGGCTGACCCCCGCGACCGGGATCCGCTTGAGCGTCAGGGCATCCGATGCGGCGCGGAACGTGTCGTTCCCGAGCGCCGTCATCATCGCCACGACTGCCGCATAGCGCCACCCAAGATCGGTGTCATGTCACCCGTGGATTGAGGCGAAGTTCCTACGGGTGACATGACACCGATCGACTGCCGATTGACATGTGACCTTTGGGTCACATATCTTGGGTTGGTGACGGACGATGACCGGGTTTTCAAGGCGCTGGCCGATCCGACCCGTCGATTCCTGCTCGACCTGCTCTTCGCGCGTGACGGCCGCACGCTCACCGAGCTGGAGTCCGGACTGGAGATGTCCCGCTTCGGCGTGATGAAGCACCTCCGCGTGCTCGAGGAGGCGGGCCTCGTGGTCAGCCGCCGTTCGGGCCGGGAGAAGCTGCACTTTCTCAACCCGGTGCCCATCCGCCTGATCCACGACCGATGGATCGACAAGTACACCGAGCGCCAGGCGTCGGCACTGGCGGAGTTGAAAGCTGAGCTGGAGAAGACTGATGAGTGATATCGAGACGACCATTCAGGTACACCGCGTGTATATCAAGGCGACAGCCAACGCGATCTGGGACGCGATCACCAAGCCGGAGTGGACCGCGCGGTACGGCTACCGCGGCCTGAGCGAGTACGACCTGCGCCCCGGCGGCGCATACGTTGGCCGTGCCAATGAGGGCATGATCGCGCGGGGCGCACCGGAGGTCGCGGTCGACGGGCAGGTCCTTGAGGTCGATCCGCCGCACAAGCTGGTGCAGACCTTCCGCATGCTGATGGACCCGGCGATCGCGGCCGAAGGCTTTACCCGGATCACCTACGAGATCGTTGAAGGTAGGAACGGTGTGTGCGCGTTGACCGTCACGCACGACGTGACCGGTGCACCCGGCGTCGCGGCGCTGATGCGCGGTGACTACGAGGCGATGGGTGCCGGCGGTGGCTGGGCATGGGCGCTGAGCGGGCTCAAAACGTTGCTGGAGACCGGCAAGGAGATGGATTCGTGAGCTCCACCCCGCCCGAGCCCACCGCGCGATTGGCAACGGCCCGGCCGCTTCTCGTGGCCGGCGCCGTTGCCGGGCCGCTGTTCCTGGCGGTCGTGCTCGCGCAGGCGTACACCCGTGACGGGTTCGATCCGGCGCGGCACCCCTTGAGTTCACTGGCACTCGGCGACCTCGGATGGCTGCAGATCGCCAACTTCGTATTCTGCGGCGCGCTGACGCTGGCCGGCGCGGTCGGCCTGCGGCGGGCGCTGGCACCGGGCCGCTCGAGTACCTGGGGTCCTCGGCTCATCGGTTTCGGTGGCGTGGCCCTGATCGTGGCGGGTGCTCTCCCCGCCGACCCGATCAACGGCTATCCGGTCGGTACCCCGGACGCGGTGACCTGGCACGGCGCCCTCCACTCGCTGGTGCCGGGTCTCGCCGGCATCGCCGGCCTGGTCGCCTTTGTCGTGTTCGCAAGGCGCTTCGCCGCCGACCGGGAACGCCGCTGGGTGGCGTGGAGCATCGTGGCGCCGATCGCGATTATCGCCGCGAATGCGGTGTCCTTCGCCGCGGCCGACTTCCGCGCGATGCTGATAAGCCAGCTGATTGGCGCCGCATGGGCAACTTCAATCTATCTGAAGTATGCCTACAGGCGGTCGAGGACGATCACGTCGGCGTCCGGGGCGAAGGTCCAGGTGACCGGAATCCCCCGGCGCCGGAGGTCCGCGCCCGAGTATTCGCCGCCGGGCGCTCGCACGCGATAGGACGCGGACGGGTCGGCGCCGGACAGGCGAATCCGGGCCGCCCGGCCGTTTCCGGTGTCCCACACCAGCACCACGATGCGCCCGGGGGTGACGTACTCGACCGCGTAGGTACCGCCGGTCGGCTCGCCGTGGACGAAAACCTCCCCGCCGTGCAGCACCGGGCGCAGTTCCTTATACAGCGCAACGGCTCGGGCCGCGGCCTCGACCTGCTCCGGCGTCCACCGGCTGATGTCCGCGCCGATGCCGAGCACGCCCGCCATCGACGTGACGAACCGGAACCCGTCGGAAGCCGGTTCGGGCCAGCGTTCTCCGGGCAGGTGGGTGACCCACGAGCTCATCAGGTGCGGCGGGTAGGCGCGCAGGAAGCCGTCCTGGATCACCAGCCGGTCACGCGGCCCGGTCTCGTCGCTGGGCCACACCACATCGACCAGCTCGGTCACGGCCGGGTCGATCCGGGCGCCGCCGCCCGCGCAGCCCTCGACGGTCACGTGCGGGAACTCCGTCCGGAGCAGGCGAAGCAGGCCGTAGTAGCCCTCGACGTGGGCCACCGCCCACTCGGTGTCGGCCGGTCCGGTGTCGGTGATGGGGCGGTTCAGGTCCCACTTGAGATAGCTGATCGGCAGGCCGGTCAGCAGGCGGCGCACCACGCCCGCTAGGTGTTCGCGCACCGCGGGCAGGCCGAGGTTCAGCACGAGCTGGTGGCGCATCACCACGGGCGGGCGGTCGCCCATTGTGTACGCCCACTCGGGGTGCGCCCGGTAGAGGTCGCTGTCAAGGTTGACACCCTCCAGCTCCACCCACAGCCCGAAGCGCATCCCAAGCGCCGTAACGGCTTCGGCGAACGGCGCCAGACCGTCGGGAAAGGACTCGGGGTCGGCTTCCCAGTCACCCAGGCCGGCCCGGTCGGTGCTGCGCCCCTTGAACCAGCCATCATCAACCACGAATGTCTCGACACCGATCTCGGCGGCGGTGCGCGCCAACTCGAGCTGATGCTCGGGGCGGACGTCGAAACGGGTCGCGAACCATGAGTTGTAGACCACGGGAGCCACCGACCGAGGTGAGGACCGCCGCTGGTGAAGGTGCCAGGCCCGCGAAACCCCGTCGGTCCCCTCCGCGCTATACACCCCAAGGGAATGCGGCGTCGTGAACACCCGCCCCGGGGTCAGCCGGATCGTCGTCGTCTCGTCGTCTATTCCCGCCGAGACCCGCATGAGCCCGCCCGGGTGGCCCTCGGCGGTCATCATCCAGGAACCGCTCCACGCCAACGCTATCCCGTAGGCACCCGGGCGGCCCACGGCCTCGACGCTCATGACCGGCTGGAACAGGTAGCCGGTGACGCCGCACCGGCTGCCGATCCTGAGCATGCCGTGCTTGAGCTCCACCACCTCGCGCTCGAACTCGCGGCGAGCCGAGCCCGACAGGTAGTGCAGCCGGGCGCCTTGCGGGGCGTGGACCGACCAGGCGGCACTGAGCACCCGCGAGAGCCGCACGGAATGGTCGGTGGAGACGTTGCGGATGTCCACCCAGCGCTCGACCACATCCGAGTCCTTGTGCAGCAACGTGTGCTGGGTCAGTTCGAGCCGCCCGGTGTCGTCGGTGAAACGCACGCTCAGCCGATTTTCATCGAATACGTCGTCCACGTAGCTCCACACGGCGCCAACGGTTCCGTCGTCGTGCTCGGGCATGAGCTCGCTCTGGTGGATGTGGCGGGTGCCGGTGGAGGCGTACTCCAGCGGGGCGAGGTCGGCCTCGGTCTGGTACGACAGGCGGGTCGAGCGCTCCGGCCACGCCGTGACGCCGTCCTTCGGACCCCAGTAGTCGAGTGCCAGTACCCGTTTGTCCACGAGACGGACGACGTAACTCGTGTTGGCGCCGTGCAGAGCCCACTTCATCCGGCGACCACCGGACCGAAGCTGCGGCCGGACTGCGGGACCGGATTGCCTTGCAGGTCAAGCTGACCGAACGGGACGTCATAGGCCGGCGCGGCTCCGTGCCCGGCCGACGTCGGCTTGAGCCGCCCGGTGACGACTCTCGCCCCCGCCAGCGCCGCCGCCCCTTCCGGTGTCCCGCGCGCCGCACGGTAGGTGAAGGTGTCGCCGTCGACAACGGTCTCGACGAAGAAGGCACCCTCCAATCCGGACAGCGGTGCGGTGACTCCGGTGATGATGACTTTGTTGCCGGGCGACAGTCCGTGGCCGGGGCAGGCGACGGTCGCGATGCCGTCGGCCACGGTGAGAGCGGCGACCGGTGGCTCAAGGTAGGCGTCCTGCACGTCGGCGAGGTTGGTCTCCACCCGGTTTGCCGAGCCGCCCCACTTGGAGTGCGAGTCGGCGATCAGGTTGCCGGGCACGGCGGCATCATCCGAGAGAACCTGCGCAGCGGTGTAATGCCGTTGCACGCCATCGTAAACGGCGGTCACCAGCCGCTGGTTCGACGACCCGCGCTGCGCCCAGTAGTTGGCGTCGAGCGGGGCCGGAACCATGTCGTCCCAATCGATCGGGAACGTGGCACCCTGTACCCCCAGATCCGCATCGAGGCGGACCACCTCGGTCTTGCCCGCCAGGACACAACCGCGCAGCCTGTTCAGGCGGCCCCAGAAGCGCATCGTGAGGCCGGCCAGGTCGGCCTGCGCGGGCGGTGCGGCGCTCGCGGGCACCAGGAAGGTGGAGAAGCTTCGAGTGTTGCTTGCGCCATTTATCGCGTACCAGGAATCGCGCACCGTCCACACACCATTGAGCGCCGCCGAGGCTCCCGCCAGCCCTCCAAACAGGAATCGGGCGCCCGGCCCGAGATAGACCTCCGTCCCGTCCCACTGGATCGTGGCCTCCACATATTCAGTGCCATCGACGACCACGGTGGAACCCACGGTTATCGCCTTGCAGGCGGCCGCCTGGGTCGAGTTGCCGCGGAACATCATTGAGCGCACGGTGCTCGACGAGCTCGAGGCGTGGAATCCGCAGTGGGTGAAGGAGTGGTCGCCGGAGATGCCGACGACGGGCAGGCCCTGCGCGATGCCGGAGTCGTTGTAGAACAGGTCGAAGCTGAACGAGTGGGAGCGCCCGTTGTAGTTGCTCACCATGACGCCGTTGCCGGACTGGTTCTTGCCGTACCACATCGTCCGCTCGGACTCGATGCGCGGCGCCATCTCCTGCACGTACAACGCCTGCTTGTTGGTGAGCAGATTGGATACCGCGCAGCCCTCGAAGGAGATGTCCCGGGAGGAGCCCTGGATCGTGATGGCAGGCCCGAGCTTGTTCGCGGCGGCGTTGGAGTTCTGCCAGATCCAGGTGTCGGTGAACGACACCGTGGCGGACTTGATGTCGACCGAGTTGGCGGCGCCCCGGCTGAGCCTGCTGCGGCCGGGCGCCGTGCCGACGACCCGGACGTGCGAGTCGGGGTGGGTGTTGCCTCCCACCTGGAGCACGTCGTCTCCGGCGTAGTCAAGCTCGCAGTCGGTGAGCAGGACGTCCATCCGCTCGTACCGCCCGCCCAGCAGGGCCGTGTAGACGGTCGCCGGGTTGCCCGTGGCGAAGACGTAGAGCTTGTCGCCGTCGACGAACCAGCCCTCGGCGCTGTCCACTTCGGACAGCGTAGCGCGCGGCCCGACGTAGCGGCGGGACGGGAAGTCCATCCAGTCGCGGATCAGGTGGTTTCCGGCCGGAGACCCAAGCGCCGCAAGCGATCTGGACCAGACGTTACCCCCCTCGCCGGTCCAGTCCGCCGCGACGCCCCGCACGTTGGTGGATCCGTTGCCCGCCACCAGGAGGCAGTGCTCCCCGCTGACCAGGGTGGAGCCGCAGTCGAGGCTGCGGACCCGGGTCAGCCGGTAGGTGCCGCCCCAGGACAGCTGGATGTTGGTGCTCGCGGCGAACTGCGCCGTCACGTCGATCAGGGTGGCACCGGCGGCGAGCTGGATGTTGCGCCTGGCTCCCCGGACCACGAGGTTGCGCACGGTGAGGCCGGCCGCGGCGGCCGCCTCGCGCGGGTCGTCCGGTGCGGCCATCAGCAGGCCGATGTCGTTGCGCGCGCCAAGGCTCTGCGGCACGTACTGCAACGACTGATAGGAGGTGGTCGGGTTGCCTACCGAGTGGACAAAGAGGGTGCTGGTGGCGACGGTGAAGTGATAGTCGCCCGGAGCCAGCACCGCCGCCGGGTTGGGCTTGTGGTAGTTGCCCGCCTGCCCGTTCGGCACGAGCAGGAAGCCGCTCCAGCCGCCGGGCGGCACGGGAAGCGTGCGCGACCAACGGTTCTCCGTGCCGTCCTGGGTCCAGTCCGAGGGCGCGCCAAGGCCGTCGGCGAGCAGGTCGATGACCGGGTCCGGGCCGGGACCGTAGGCGCGCACGATCGTGCCCGCCGCCTTGCCGGTCAGGTTCAGCGGGGTGCGAAAGACGCTGCCCCGGCGAAGGTTGAGCACGTCGCCCGCGCGCATCACCTCGACGGCCTTGGTCAGGGTGGCGAAGGGATGGTTGTCGCTCCCCTTGTTCAGGTCACTCCCCCGCAAGCTGTCCACGTAGTACTCGGCGGGCCCGGCCGCCTCTGCTGCCTTTGGTGTGACGACCCCTACCGCGGCAAGGCCGGTGCCGCCGCGAAGAAGGGTTCTGCGTGACAATCCCATCTGGACACTCCTACCTCAGGTCACATCGACATCGACATCTACGGTCAACGGCAGGTCTGTGGCGCTTGAACCGATGTGGACGGTGTAGCGGCCGGGTTCGACCTGCCAGCCGCCATCCCAGTGGGCAAGCGCGCGGCGGCCGATCGGGATCCGGACCATCTGTTCGGCCCCGGGCTCGAGGCGCACCACGGCGTAACCGGCGAGCCAGCGAACCGGGCGGTCCACCGCGCTTTCGCCGCGCGACAGGTAAGCCTGCACGACATGCTTGCCGGGCCGCTCCCCCACATTGGCAACGGTTACGGTCACGTCGAGTCCGGCGGCGCTCGGATCCCGCACTTCCCATGACGTGTACCCGAGCCCGAACCCGAAATCGTAGGCGGGGGCCGTGCCGGAGCGCAGCCAAGCCCGGTACCCCACATGAATATCTTCTTCATAGGCAACGACCCCGCCCACCGGTGCCGTATCAAGCACCGGCACGTCGGCCTCGGTCGCGGGCCACGTCGTGGGCAGGCGACCGCCCGGCTCGACGTGTCCAAGTAGGACATCGGCGAGCGCGTTACCCGTCTCCTGCCCGCCGAACCAGGTCAGCAGCACCGCCGCGACCTCGTCGTGCCACGGCATCAGCACCGGCGAGCCCGCGTTCACCACCACGACCGTGCGCGGGTGCGCCGCGGCGACCGCCCGCACCAGCTCGTCCTGGCGACCGGGAAGCGCCAGCGTGCTCCGGTCCACCCCTTCCCGCTCGGAATAAGCGTTCGTGCCGACGACGACCACCGCCACCTCGGCAGCCCGCGCCGCCTGCACGGCGGCGGAGATGGCATCTCCGTCGGCCGCCAGGTCCGTGCCGAGGCAGAAGGGGATCGGGGCGGAGTGCGGCGGGCGTGGCGGAAGCTCAAGGCGCACAAGGATTTCCATCTCCGCCCCCGCATCCACGGGGATGGATGCGGATCCGGGCGGAGCCAGCTCACCGGGCCGTGGCAGCTCGGCGGTGAGTAGATGGTTGCCGTTGGCGCTCAACCACACCCGGCCGAGGGTGGCGACCCCGAGGCGCAGCGTGCCGCTCTCGTCCGGCCGGTAGCGCGTGCGCAACTCGACGACTTCGGTGCCGTCGGGCAGAGACCTGTCCATGTGGCTGAGGTAGGCGCTGCGCCTGTTCTCGCTGAGCAACTCGGCGCCGGAGGCGTCAAGTGAGCGCATCCGGATCCCGGGCTCGCCTGAGTCCGGGTCGGTCAGCCGGGACAGCGGGAATGCGGCGATGCTCTCCCGCGTCAAAGTGCCGAGGCTCCAGGTGATTTCGGCGTCCGGCAGGGCGGCGCGCAGGCCGTCGAGCGGTGAGACGACATACTCCGGGACGACGCTGGCGCTGCCGCCGCCCTGGGTACAGGGAACGACCGCTTGATGCCCGATCACCGCGATCGAGCCGGGCGTCCGCGCCCACGGCAGCTCGCCCTCGTTGCGCAGCAACACGGTCGACTCCGCCGCCAGTTGCCGGGCCAGCCCCGCCCCGCTGTCCCCCTCCTCCGGACGCGATTGCCCCTCGGGGGAGAGCGCGCCGACGCGGGACGCAAGGCGCAGCAGCCGCAGCACCTTCTCGTCCACGGCGCTCTCGGGTACCCGCCCACCCCGCACCGCGTCGACAAGCCTTGCCCCCCAAAGGCCGTCAGGCCCCGGCATCTCCAGGTCCAGCATCGCCGCCGCCGACCGCTCGCCGTCGTACACCGCACCCCAGTCCGACACGACAACGCCGTCGAACCCCCACTCGCCGGCCAGCGGCTCGGCAAGCAACGGGTTCTCGGTCATGGCGGGGCCGTTGACCCAGTTGTACGCGGCCATCACCATCCACGGCCGCTCGTTCACCACCACGTCCTCAAAGGCAGCCAGGTACAACTCTCGCAGCGCCCGCTCGCTCACCACCACGTTCGTGGTGCGCCGATCCGCCTCGAACTCGTTGGCCACGTAGTGTTTCGGGCACGCGCCCACGCCCGAGTCCTGGAGCCCCCGCACATAGGCCGAGGCGAGCCGGGACGTCAGAAGCGGATCCTCCGAGTACGCCTCGAAGTGCCGGCCACCCAGCGGGCTGCGGTGTAGGTTGATGGTGGGGCCGAGCACGACGTCGGCGCCCTTGCTCCGGGCTTGCTCCGCAAGGGCCGCACCGTAGCGGTACGCCATGCCGCTGTCCCAGGTCGCCGCAAGGGCCGTCGCGGACGGCAGGTTCAGGCTCGGGTCGCGCTCGTCCCAGGCCCTGCCGCGCACGCCGGTCGGGCCGTCGGTGAGCACGATCCGGCGCAGGCCGATGCTCGGTTCGTCGTGCAGACCCCACGAGTCGGCGCCGGTCAGCAACCGCACCTTGCGCTCCAGGCTCAGCTTCGCGACCAGTTCATTCTCATCAAGACTCATGCCCACACCTTCACCGGCTCCACTTTTCCGCTTCGCGCCGACTCGATGGCCTGGCTGACCATGGCCGCGGCCCAAAGGCCGTCCAGGTGGTCGATGGGCGGCGGCCTGTCCGACCGCACGCAGTCCCGAAAGTCCCGGCTCTGCGCCGCGAACCCGTCCTCGCTCCCCCTGAAGACCTGCGGTGGTTTCCCGGTCTCGGTGTAGGTGAGCGTGGTCAGCCGGTCGGTCAGCGTCACCGAGCGATCGGGGGCGAACAGCTGCATGAAGAACTTGCTCGTCACCGGCGGGCAGTTGGCGTCGCCTTGCACCAGGCTGGCCGAAAGGCCGTCACCGAACCGAAACGTCGCGACGAGGTTGTCCACCACGCCCGTCGGCTGGTAGTAGTTTCCGCCACACGCATAGACCTCGACCGGGTCGCGCCCGGTGACGAAGCGCAGCAGGTCGGTGGAGTGGCAGCCCTGGCTGAGCACATTGCCGCCGCCCTTGACCGGGTCGTTGTACCAGGCGCCGGCGGGCCACCGGTTGTCCATCATCTGCATGGTGACCAGGATCGGCTCGGGAATGAGCTCCTTGGCCTTGCGGACCATGTCGTAGTACCGCATCTTGAAGCCCACCATGAGCTTTCGCCCGGTGCGCTCGACGGCGTCACTCACCCGCAGGCACTCCTCGACGGTCAGCGCGAGCGGTTTCTCGACCAGCACGTGCTTTCCGGCCTCCAGCGCCCGCACGCACAGGTCGGTGTGGGTGTCGTTGAGCGTGGTGAGGTACACCGCGTCCACCGACTCGTCACCGAACACGCGGTCCGGGTCGGTCGTGGCGTAGCGCCCCTTGAACTCCTCGTTCAGTAGCGCAGCCCGGTCCGGAAGGATGTCGCAGAACGCGACGGCCGAAACACCGTCCAGTTCGGATACACACCGGGCATGAATGCGCCCGAGCGCACCACAGCCAATCACAGCCACTCCAACGTCCATGAAACTATCCTTTGATCCCACCGAGAGTTGTGCCCTTGACGAAGTAGCGCTGCAGGAAGGGGTAGACCGCCAGGACCGGCAGGGCCGCGAGGAAGATCTGGGCCGCCTTGAAGGTACGGTCGGAGACCTCCCGCAGCAGCGCCTGCTCCTCGGGCGAGCGCACGCTCAGGTCGCTCTCCACCACGATGGTCTGAAGGTAGCTCTGCAACGGGTAGTTCTCCGGCGAGTTCATATAGATGATGCCGTCGAACCACGAGTTCCAGTGGAAGACCACGGTGAAAAGGGCGATCGTGGCAAGGGCCGGCTTGGACAGCGGCAGGTACACGGTCCACAGCACCCGCCAGTGCCCGGCGCCGTCGACGAAGGCGGCCTCCTCGAACTCCTTCGGTATCCCGCGGAAGAAGTTGAGCAGTAGAATCATGTTGAACACCGGGACCGCATTGGGCAGGACCAGCGCCCAGATGGTGTCCAGCAGTCCGGTCTCCTGCACCACCATGTACTTCGGGATCAGGCCGCCGCTGAACAGCATCGTGATGACGAAGAACCAGACATAGACGGCGCGCCCGCGGAACTGCTTCGACAGCGGGTAGGCCACGAGCACGGTCAGCACCATGTTCACGGTGACGCCGACCGCCACCCGTTCGAAGCTCGTCAGCAGAGAGCGCAGAAACTGTTCATTGCTCAGGGCGTACTCGTAAGCGCTCGTGGTGAAGCCGACCGGCCACAGCTTCACCTGCCCGGCGCTTGCCGCCGCGCTGGAACTGAACGACAGCGCGAGGATGTGCAGCAGCGGAAACAGGCACAACAGCCCGAGGACCGTGAGGAACAGGTAGTTGAAGGCGACGAAAACCGTTCTGCTGTCGAGAAATCTGCGAAGTGTCATCAGAAAATCCGG